>JAFVCQ010000101.1 GCA_017479085.1 Lachnospiraceae bacterium
ACCTGATCGCAAAGATGAAGCTGATCGCAGTGCATGATCTGATCAAGGATAAGAGCCTGCTATTAATCGATGATTCCATCGTCCGGGGCACCCAGCTTCGGGAGACCACCGAATTTTTATATGCCAGCGGTGCGAAGGAGGTTCATATCCGCCCTGCCTGCCCGCCTCTGGTATATGGTTGCAAGTATCTGAATTTCTCCCGTTCTACCTCCGAGATGGATCTGATCACCCGACGGGTGATTGCCAGATTAGAGGGACCCGAAGATGTGTCAGAATCGGTGCTTCAGCAATATACCGACCCGGAATCTCCAAAATATGACCAGATGGTGGAGGAGATCCGCAAGGAGCTTAACTTCACCACCCTGCGTTACAGCCGGTTGGACGATATGTTAGCGGCTGTAGGGATTCCTGCGGAACGTCTCTGCACCTACTGTTGGAATGGACAGGAATAAGTTCAAAAACCCCGCAGTCCGATCTACTGCGGGGTTTTTTGCAGGAGGGACACAATGCCTTGCACGATCCATCCACTGAGCACGCCCGTCATGGCAATTGTGATGAATCGGATTACGTTCATCAGTTTCCGGATATCTCCCTTTCGCAGATGGAACAGAAAAACAGCCATGCATAAAAAGAAAACCGATGGCACTGCAAAATACCAAAAGCCTCTCGTAGACATTCTTACAAGATCAATCCAATTCATTTTCCCTACGCTTTCTACTCACAAACACGATTCCAATACCTGCTATGACAACAGCCAATACAACCACCGACACCCACCATTGCCCCGCAGACCTTTTTTCATCCTCCTTCTTGTTTCCGGTTGAAAACTCCGGTTTTTCTATTGTGGTCATAAAAGAAAAATCCTGTGTGTATTCCTGTCCCTCTGCATCCTCATAGGTCATCGTGATCACCCCCTCCGTACTTCCATATTGTTCACCCTCTGCCTGATCCTTTGTAGAAATAAACAGATTCATCGATGCAGTCCCGTCTGTTCCCCCCTCCAGATTGCCAATAAAAGCAGTACTCGTCTCCACAAGCCCCTCTCCTTCAATATTGCAGCGGACATTATATACCTTACTCCGCCCCAGATTCATCACCTGAAAGTCCAGCGGCAGTGTATCTCCTGCTGTTACACTTCGTGCAATCTGTGGAACCGTTAACTCCACCTTCATCATTTGCCTGACGGGAATGGCAATGGAACCGGTCGAGTTTAGAGTGGCGGCATCTGCATTGTCATAATTCATGTTGAAGGTAATCTTATAATTTCCCTCCCGGGTATTCCGGTTGACATGGAAATGTACAGGAAGCTCCATGCTGCTTCCTTTTCCAAGCCCGGTAACATATATGCTTTCCGAAGCATCCATGAAACAAAAGGCTTCATTATCATAATCAACCGTTATCACCATATTCTGAACGTCTTTTGCCATATTTGTATTTTTTATGGTCACTGTGGCTGTGAAATCGGTTCCTGCCTCCACTGTACCGGGTTTCAAAGAACATGCGCTTACCAAGACAACCGGTTCCGGTGTCGGAGTGGTTTCACCTCCTCCGGCTTCGGGAGCTGGGACATCCTCTCCGGAATTCGATTCTGCATCATCAGTCCCATCCGGATCCCTTCCATCTGTGATTGAAATATAAATGGTAAAGCTCTGCGATATGGCATGCTCCTTCCCATCCTTTGCCGATACGATAACCGTCACCGGATAGATTCCGTTGTACCGCACCTTTACCAGTGACAGATCAAACCTTATATAATAGATCTGATTCTGCCGGCTGGTTCCATTCACCGGCATTTCCGCCAGTGAAAATGTCTTCTCATAATTCTTATATGTAAATGGAGAGTGCTGCGTTGCCCCCAGATCCACACTGGCAGTCAGCTCATTGTTTTTCAATTCCCCGTCTGCTGTTAATGGGAGGATCAGGAGCACTTTATTGTCTGACACGGAAGGCATGTATCCATTCTTATATGCTTTTTTCATCCCTTCATAGACATTCTGATTGTCAATGGATAAGGTGACAGTACCCTCTGCATCCGCAGCAGCATTTTCTCCTGCCTCATCCTGTTGCATATCATCCGTTCTTTGCTGTTGGGGCGTTGGGGCATCTGTCCCGTTATCGCCCTCTGACAAAATCCGGTTTCCTGCATCTGTATTTTGTGCTGCTGCATGCCCAACCGATAGAGATAAGATGCATATACAGCAGACCATGATACCAATTACCCGTTTCATGTTCCCTCCTCGTATCAAACCATAACTCCAAAAGCTTTGTCACTACAAATCCCATTCAGCATCTGCCGATAATCCTGTTCCATCTGCAAATCTTACCATCTTCATGACACCGGCATCCATCTCACATACCGTATCACAGAGCTCGTCAATATCTGCCTGATTATGGCTCGCCAGCAGGATAGTCTTACCTTCCTCGCGCAGTGCCCTGATCAGAACACGCATCTGTGCCACACCATTCTTATCCAATCCATTAAACGGTTCATCCAGAATCAGGATGGAGGGATTCTCCATGATTGCCTGGGCGATTCCAAGTCTCTGGCGCATGCCAAGAGAATATTTTCCCACCGGCTTTTTCAGATCCGGATTAAGCCCCACTCTCCTTATCACATTACGTATCTCCTGCTCACCGATCACACGTTTCAGCGAAGCCAGTATTTTCAGATTCTTCACACCGGTAAGTCCCGGCAGGAATCCGGGCGTCTCTATTATGATTCCCATATCCTCCGGAAAATCCGTTTCCCTGCCCACTACTTTTTCATTCACCAGAATCCTTCCTTTATCCGGATGTAAAAAGCCACAGATACATTTCATCAATACCGTCTTCCCGCTTCCATTGTTTCCAACGATTCCGTGGATCTGCCCTCTTTCAAATTCACGGCTGATTCCCTTTAACACCTCTTCCTCTCCGAATGTCTTTCTCACATTCTGCACACTGATCACACCCATCCTATATTCCTCCTTCTGTTCCTGTAAATAAAAAGCTGTAATTCCGTATCAGGCGGAGTGCCAAACAGAAACACCCTGCGATCAATATGAGAAAGCTTCCCACGGTCTGTCCCAGAGTCGGCAGCAGATCATAGCCAAAATTATGTCTCTGGAAGGTTGCCTGATTGAGCGGCGACAGCCAGCCTACGATCACATTTGCCTTGTAGGATTCCGCTTCCGACAGCTTCAGAATGGTCTTGAATGTATCCGGTGCGAGCAAAAATCCATATAAGCTGAAGCTAAATGCACCAACCATTCCGGCGATCTGCCCCTTATATAACGTACAGACCAGCATCAGAAACACCAATAACAGCGTGTATAACAGCATCAGTCCAAAAATAACTGCCATGCATTGATATGGCGTAGACATTTCCATCGTCTTTATCGTTGCAGGAACCGCAATCCGTTTCCCTGCACCGGAATATCCAAGTCTTGCTGCCGTCTCACTCCACATATTTCCGACAAAGGACCGGTTCATGCATATGACCGAGGTAGCAGCCAGCACAAACAGCATGTAGAGAACCGTTGCCGCCACGATATAAACCGCCTGTCCCGCCAGCCAGCTCCTCCGCTTTGTGCGCATTAAAAAGAAGGGTGTCCCGCTTGAGAGAAACGGCATATCCGCAAACAAAAATATCAGCAGAAGGGAGGCCAGCAGGATCGAATTGCTGTCACTAAAAGTCCATATAAAGGGTTCAAAGATCTGCATCGTCACATCATAATGCTCTGCATACCGGACTACCTTATCTGACAACAGAAAGCAGAGAATAAAAGCAAGGGAAAATGTGATCCCAATTCTTGGATTTTTTCTCCATAACCGGAAATCATACATCACAACCGACAATACCTGACCGTTTCCCCTGCTTATATGCCATTTCTGCATCTTCTTTCCCTCCTTAACATCTGTACATTCGATTCCTAAAGCTTCTTTTCCTCACGGATCACAAAGATCCCACTGATCAAAATGGAGCTCTCAAGCACAAAAAGGACAACACCCCAGCATCCAAACGGCATATGCTCCGGGCGAACCCACTCCTTTGGATACAGTACATAACAATCCTTAAAATACCTCTCACACAAAATAACAAGCAGATAATAAAAGATAAATGGCGCTGCATATGCCATATATTTGCTGTCCGTAAAAGCCGCAGAAACCATTCCCACCAATGACCAGAACGCACCAGATACATCGATCAGGAGCAGAGATTGCAAAAAGGGAAGCAGCCACGCTGCATGCTGCACCGACACTTGTGCGGAATCGACAGCCCGTTCCATCGGCAGAACGAGCAACGTTTCCAATCCGAACATAAGCAAAATTCCGATCGTCAGTGCCAATCCACCCGATGCCATACAGGCTACGATCTTCCCGGTCATATAATCCCTTCTATTTGTCCTTGGCAGATACGCTTTGATATAGCCCGTCCGAATATCCTCCATATAGGATGCGGTAAATGGCAGTGCACACAGGATAGGAAGCGCAAATGTAAATGCATCCGATTCCATAGCTGTCTGTATGATGGTAATATGAAATCCATTTTCCAATAACTCCTTCGAACGAAATGCCGTAAGCATATCCGTAAAGGTTCCCAGCACAAGCACAAGCACCGTACCGGCTATCGCCAGGATAAATCCCGGATCAGTCACTGCCTGCTGCATGCTCGTCTTTCTCACAAGCCTTCTCACCCTGATCTGTGGTCTTCCCCTGTTTTCATTCATCCGGTCAATACAGGCATTGAGGTCTGCCTTCCATCTTTGAACTTCTTCGTCCTCTTTCCATGCCGGAGCTTTCCCTGCTGCCGGATTCTGATCCGGCATCATCAATATCCCTCAATGATATCGATCACACTTCCGTCCACTGCATTGACGGCCAGAACGATATAAGGCTCTTCCTCTGAATTTTCCCAGTCCTCCCACTTTTCCGTATATTCATTATATGCATGGTATTGCTCGTCAACAGACCCATAGAATACCCATGTTGGCGTCAGCAGTCCGGTTCGGTCACCGCCGGAATCCCTCACCCGCATTAGTGCGAGTTTGACACTATGAACCCTGACATCAATGGATGCCGTATTCTCACTCTCCAGCTCGCCCTCATAGATGACCGGCATCATCTTCTCAAATATATCCGAGGCCTCCGCAAAGGAGATAATCCCCACATCCTCCGCAACATTTCCTTTGACTTCAACAGGGAATTCCCATTGAAACCACACAATTCCTTTCGGTTCTACAAAAATCTCTATTCTTTCATAGCACCATATCAGTGCTGCTTCATCGTCACCAATCAGTCCGGAAGCAGTTCCGGCAAACGGAATATCATCGACAGTCCTTGTATAAAAAAATTCATAGGCAGTATAATGGTCTGCATCTTCCATAGAATCCGGTTCCTCCGGCGCTCTCTCCAATTCTTTTTCACTTCTGCCGGCCACTGCAGACACTGCACATTCCTCTGCCTCTACCCCGATCTCAGAAAAAAAATCATCCACAATCTTTTTTGCATTTTCATATGACAGTCCAATTTCTTTTTCGGCTGTCTTTTTTTCTTCCTCACTCGTCAGAGCGGTTCCCGTTCTGCCTGAATAATTATATTCGCCTTTGCCTGTATAATGCATGTAGCTCCATGCGGACGAATCAGGTGGATAATTGATAACATCAAAAGAACCCACAGCATTTTGGCAAGTCACTCCCGGTATATATTCTTTCCCATTCGCAGTGTACACCTCCTGATCGGTCAGGGTAGAAGCCACAGGAACTTCTTTCAATGTACTCTCTTCCGGTGCCTGCTCATATGCCTCCTGCAAATCCTGAATCTCCTGCTGCAAAAACTCTTTTTGTTGCTCTATATACTCTTCCGAATCTACTTCATCATCCGACAGCCGGGCAAGCTCCTGCTTAAGTTTCAGGATTTCCTCTTCACATCCTGCCTTTGTAAGATCTGTTCCCTCATACGTATAAGTTTCTTCTCCCTGAAAGAAATAATCATAGGTTCTGGTCACTAGTTCCTGTGAAAACCGGCCCCCCTCAACCTCATACATCGGTATAGAATCCTTATCCGGAATCCATATATCCGCATCTGCTGTAACCTGTAATGTCCGGTCTGCATTTTCATAGCTGTAATCATAATGCTCCTGCGTCTTCCGGGCGACCGCACTCAGGTTGTTATCTTCATCAGCGCCCTGCCTGGCCGCTTCCTTTAATCTCTCATTATTTTTCTGCGTTACTATGCCGGAATCCGGTGTGGCTGCACAGCCTGCCATATTACAGAGTATTGCGGCAATCCAGCCCGCTGCATATAATTTTCTCGTGATCCTTTGCTTTTTCATAAACATCTGCTCCTTTGCTTTCGATTATGAATGGATTGTAAGTCTTTCCCTATTCGAAAGTCATCAAAAAACTGTAAGGAAGTTGTAAAATGCGCTTTGTTATCCGTCCATCTGAACGATAAACCGGCTTCCGATTCCCACCTCACTGCTCACTGTCATCCGGGCATTGTGCAGCCTGGCGATCCGTTTACAGATGGCAAGGCCGAGACCGAATCCTTCCTGCTTTCTGGATGCATCTCCCTGATAGAAAGGCTGCATGATCTTATCCAGTTCCCCTCTTTCTATCCCCGAACCATTATCATCCACCTCGATCCTGCTGTCCTGCAGCCGTATCTGTATTTCCGTGGCACCCGCTTTACATGCATTGTCAAACAAATTCGTTACCAGAACCATCAAAAGATCCCTGTCTCCGTACAAACAGGAGTTCTTCTCTCCTTCTTTTTTGACGGAAAAGATGACGTGAACACCCTGCTCTGCCACTTTTGCATACAGTATCTGCTCCAACCTCTGTCCAAAGTCATCCAGATCGATGTTTGAAAAGGTAAACTTTGTATGCTCCACGGAGATCAACTGCGTCAGCTTGGTCGAAAGTCGTTCCAGCCGCCGACTCTCACTATCCACGAATTCGATCGCTTCTTTTCGCTGATCTTCTGTCAGCTTTGCGTGTTTCAGCGCATATGCATAACCGGTAATGGCAGTGACCGGAGTCCGCATCTCATGAGCCAGTGCGGAAAGGAGCATATTCTGCTCCTCCACCTTGCTCTCCACCTCTCCAATATGGATTTTTACTGCCTCCTGCATCTGATCAAATGATTTTTCGAGTGAACGAATCTCATCTGACACATCGGATGTCCTGCTGACAGCCTCCGCTGCTGCATATTTTTCCGCAATCACATTGGCATCCCTTTGAAACTGCTGCAAAGGACGAAGCTGCCATTTCAGATAAACAAAGGCGCCTGCTGCCGCCAGAAACAGCATAAACAGACCGATTCCGATACAGAATCCCCCCAGATCCTTCACCTCATTCATACTGTCTGTAATACTCCGGACAACCGAGATCGTATACGTCTTTTGATGCATTTCTCTCTCTACCCCGACCACACAGAAATATTCATGTTCCCAGAAAATGATTGCCCCCATATAGGTATATGCAGTATGCGCTTCCTCTTTTCTCTCCCCGTAGTTTTCCAAAACAGCCCTTGCATCGATTCCTGAATTGTTATAGATATCCCCATCCGGCCCCTGCAAAACAAATTCACTGCCTTCACTGCTTGTAAGTGCGACTTCCGAAAAAGCATATTTATGAAGTGAACGCTGTGTTTGATCCGATATAGCATTCGAAAACTGCCCACTCAATCTCTCAAACTGTCTGATAACACTTTTCTCTTCACCGAAAGTATAGGAAAATGCTTCTTTCTCCTGTAATTGAATATTTTTATAAATCATGATTCCACAACATAATCCCAATGCAGCCATCAGCAGAACCACTATGCCCACCGTCAGTTTCATGCGGAGATTCATTCCTTCACCTCCAGACGATATCCTATTTTGGGAATGCATGTGATACAAAGTCCCGTCTTTTTCCGCAGCTGTGCAATGTGCACATCCACTGTGCGGGTGCTGCCCTCATAATATATATTCCACACCTCATTTAACATCTTATCCCTGCCAAGTACCACATTTTGATTTCTTACCAGCAACAGCAGCAGATCAAATTCAATAGGTGTCATCACAAGCTCCTCTCCTGCCCTCCTTACACTTCTCTCCCGGGTATTGATCTCAATATCCCCGATCTGAAACGTGACCTGCTTTTTTCCATACCGCTTGAGTACCATGTCAATCCGTGCAATGACCTCTAACATCTCAAAGGGTTTTACAACGTAATCCTCCGCCCCGCCTGTCAATCCCTGCAGCTTGGATTCCAGATCTCCCTTCGCAGTCAGATAGATCACAGGAATGTTATGTTCCTTGAGTGGCGCAAGCAAGGCAAATCCATCTGTCTTCGGAAGCATTACATCCACCAGTGCCAGATCAGCGGTTCCGTCCTGCACCAGCCAGTCAAGTACCTCCTGCCCATCCATCAGAGGTACGGTCTCATGACCAACGATTCCAAGATTCAAGCAGAGCATTTTGTTGATGGCAATTTCGTCTTCTATGACTAAAATTCTACCCAATTTTTACACCTCCTATTGCTTCCCTTTTATTGTACAATAGAATCGCAACGGAATGTTGTAAAATAGTTGTAAAATTGGGATGATTTTTTTGATGGCTTTCTGTGCGGGATATGCTACCTATAAGTAATATTAGTTGTTCGTTGTGGATTAAAAATACATTCCATTCGCATAGAAGAACAGAAGGAAATGCCAGAAAAATTATATTGATATCGGAAACCAGACCATGGTTGAAACAGCCGGATCAACCGGCTGTACCAATCAAGCCTTAAAATTGCAAGGACATCAAAAGGGTGATCGTGATAAAGCACAAGACCGTAGTGACCATAATGCCACGAGACAGAATCTCTGTATTCTCCCCTATCTTTTCTGCCTGAATCAATGGCAGATTCGCTACCGGCATAGCTGCCATCAGGCAGAATGCCTGCACCATTTCCGTTTGGAAATGCAATGCTTTCAAGATGCATACCAGCACAACCGGTACTGCAAGCATGCGAATCGCAACATAGATCCATATACTCTTGTCCTTCAATCCTTCCCGGATAGAGAATTTGGCGATACATCCACCAAGCAGTGCCATGGATAAAAAAACAGTTGCATTTCCAAGATAAATGATGCTGTTCGCAAGTACCGTCGGCAGGGATACGTCAAACCAAAAGATCAGCAACGTAAGAAGTGCCATAATCGTGCCGGGAGACAGGATTTTCCTGAGATTGATCCGTTCTCCCTTTCCACCCAGAATGGTAACTCCATGTGTGTAAAAGAGCAGACAATACATCACATTACATACAATGACATACAGCATTGCACTGTTGCTGAGCACCGCTTTTCCAACCGGAATTCCGATAAAGCCCACATTGGTATAAACCGTCATCATATTATAGAATTTTTGTTCACTCTTAGGAATGGGCAGCAGTCTGGGAATCACAAAGCCCAACATACACAAAAACGCATACAGCACCACAGCGACAGCTATGGCATTCAGCAAATCCTTATGAGTAGCCTCAAGCTCTCCGGACAGCACACAGGACATGATCAGTGCCGGATTGACAATATCCATGACGATCACAGACAACTTCTTTGCCGTGTTCTCATCTATACTATCCTTCCTATGTAAATACACACCTACCAGCACCAAGATGGCAATCACCGCCATCTGCTGTAATATCACAAATGTACTCATCCTTTTTGCCTCCTGTATCGAACCATCCCGTGTTTATCCATGACATTTCCTGACATATGTTCTCATTATATATCATTTGCAACAAAAATCACAGAGTTTTTCGCAGATTATCCAAACTCTAATCAGGACTAATATGTCACTTCCGGATTCACGAGATTGGTAGGTCTTTGTGCCATCTTTTTTGACAGCCTCTGTGCCAGATGCTCAAGGGATCTTCTTCTGCCCTCATAAAATGCATCCTCTGACATAAAGGCCGCATGCGGAGTCAGAATACAATTCTCCAAACCGAACAGCTCACTGGATTCTGTCACCTCATCCTCAATCACATCAATTGCCGCTGCCTGTATCTCACCATCCCTTAATGCTTTTACCAAGGCCGGCTCATCCACCACAGATCCCCTGGCCGTATTAATAAAGAAGGCGGTCTTTTTCATTTTTTTAAACTGTTCTTCTCCCATCATATGATAGGTCACATTTTCGATCAAAGGACAATGCATCGATACAAAATCCGATGTTTCCAATAACGCCTCCAGCGTTTCTGCCTTTTTACAACCATATTCAGCCAAAAACTCCTCTGTCTTCGTCGGTGCGTATACGAGAATCTGTAGTCCAAGTGCCTTCAATGCCGGTACCATCCTCTTGGGAATCTCCCCAAAGAATACCATACCAAAAACCTTGTCCTTTAACCGATATGTCTTGTAACCAAGCAGCGGATCCCATTTCCCATTCTGTACGGTGCGGTCAAAATATGTGATCTTTCTGGCGAGATCGATCGCAAAACCCACGGAATGCAGGGCTACCTCATCGGCGCAAAAACCGGGTATATTGGTGACACAGATCTTATGCTCGGTTGCAGCCGCAATATCTACATTGTTATATCCAATACTCTGCAGAGAAACGATCTTAAGCTTCGGCGCCATATCCATGACCTCTCTGGTAACCTTATCATACTCCACCACAAGCCCTTCTGCCTCCGTATCACGCACGTATTCACCAAAGCTTTTCCTGTATTCTTTATCCTTGATTTCAATCAATTCCAAATCATCTATGCCCCATTCCTTTAATAAGGCGTTTTCATAATCCAAATTATCATCAATATTAAAATATAAAATCTTCGTCATTATGATTTCCTCCTTGATTTAGTTCTCTAAACAAAAGCGGATTCTTACCATCTGCGCCAATGCCTCTGCGGTTCCGTTGATTCCAAACACGTCACTGTTGATCAGCAGATCCAAATGCTCCGGATCTCCGGGTATAAATCCGGCATAATGCATGTGATATGCCTTTCTCGCCTTGTCCACCTTCTTAATCGTCTTCTTTGCCACTTCCTGATCCATACGCAGAATATCTACACAATTACGGTATCGCGCCTCGTATGGAGCATAGATATGTACACGAAGACAATTCTTCTCATTTTCAAAGACATAATCACCACAGCGTCCGACAATAATACACGAATTTTTATCAGCCATCTCGCGGATAATTTTCGTCTGTTCATAAAAGATCTGATCCTGCTGCTCTGTGGCCTCATTTCCCAATGGATAACCCATATTGAAGAATCGGTTTCTTGCACTCTCTTCATTATCCTTGATCACAGAAACGGAAAGTCCCAGATTCTGCGCTGTTTTTTCCACAATATCCCGATCGTAAAACTCAATTCCCAGAATCTCTGCCAGACGCTTTGCAATCGGTCTTCCCATGCTTCCGAACTCTCTGGAGATGGTAATGATATATCGCTTTTCCATGCTGATCCCTCCCATCTACAAGCTTTCCCCGAGTATTCTGTATCCGAGTTCCTCGGTGAATTCGATCGGGTTCATCCATAACAACCGGTATCCCATAGTTCCCTTTACGATATCCGGAAACATGTCCCTTGTCACCTTAAGACTGGTGATATTATCCGGAATATTCAGTTCGGTATTTAACCTTGTAATATACTCACCTGCTGCTCTTGCAGCCTCCTCCGTTGTCATCGCATGCGTGTCTACCCCTAGCAGTCCTGCAATATCGGCAAATTTGTCCATATCTCCCTTATAGTTATACTTCATAACTTTCGGAAGTAAAATGGCATTCGTAATACCATGTGGTGTATGTGCCACCCCTCCCATAGACTGTGAGATTCCATGAACCGCTCCCAAACCTCCATTTGCCATAGAGATAGCCGCCAACGTACTTGCCTGTGCCATCATCATGCGGCTATCGAGATTCTCCGGCTCTTTCACAGCAACCGGCAGGTGCTTTGCAATCATCTCAATGGCCTTTCTTGCATACATTTCGGTATATACACTGGAATTCTTTGAGGTATAGGATTCAATCGCATGTGTCATGGCATCCATACCGGTTCCGGCTATAACCATAGCAGGCATTCCCTTCTGCATTAGGGGATCGAGAATCGCCACCTTCGCATACAGGTTCGGATGGGTACAGGATAGCTTAATATGCTCCTCCGTATCCTCGATCACACTGGCACAGGACACCTCCGAACCACTTCCCGCTGTGGTCGGAATACAGATCAACGGGATAGATGGATGAATCGGTGTCTTTGAACCTCCGAACAGATAATCCTTCATCCTGCCCTCATTGTGCTTCAGCATACAGACTGCCTTTGCGGTATCCATCGGACTTCCTCCGCCTACCGCAATCACGAGATCATACGCTTGTTCCCTTACCCGCGCTGCCAGGTCATCAATCAATTCCATTGGCGGCTCCGGTATTGTGTCTGAAAATACCTCGAAAGCGATTCCCTGCTCCTTCATCGAATTGATCATATCCAAAAAAGCATCCGTTTTTGCCACAATAGCATCTGCAATCACCAGCACCAAATTTGCATGAAAGCTTTTTACCCATTTATCCAGTTTCTGACTCTCACCCACCCCGGTCACAATCCGGATTGGGCAATAGAATTCAAACTCCGTTCTCATTTACTTTGCCTCCTCTAATATTCCTCTTTGCTGCTCTGCCATGTGAAACCGTCTTCGCTTCCTCTTAAGCACCGGTATGCCGGGTTGCAGATATCTGCCAGTCCGCTTCTCAATGACCCGGAATGCCTGCTCGAATACGACAAAGATAAACCAGTACCAAAGTGCACACACAATATAACACTCTAAAAATTTCTGGCTCATCGTGGCATAATTTCTGGCCTCTCCCATCATTTCCATAATTGTAACCATACAGGAAAGCGAACTTGCTTTTAACAAATTCACAAAATGGTTGCCAAAATTCGGAATCGCAATGACAATACACTGTGGGATAATAATGCGACTCATCTTCTGCCAGCCGGTAAAACCCGCTGCATCACATGCCTCCCACTGTCCCTTCGGTATGGTATGCATTGCCGAAGTAATCATATCACACATGTATGGCGCATACGATAGCGCCAACGCAAACACTGCAAAAATATAAGTAGGTGGTTTCCGGATATCATATGTATAAAAACCGAACATGTTATCCAGACCTCCCATAATACTGTCAATCGCAGTATGAAATGCATACAAAAAGATCAGAATCGGAATCCCCTTTAGAAAAGAACAGATCACGGAAAAAAAGACCCTTACCGGTACCAGCCTGCTGAGCACTCCAAAGCTAAGCAGAATTCCCAGCACGAGTGCCAATACCACTGACCATAACGTAAGACTTAACGTAGTGGGAACACCGGATAACACCTTTTGTGAACAAGTTGTATAGATCTCCATAAAAACACCTCCTAATCCTTTACCGCAAACAGCTTTCCGGTCTGCATTGCAGGATTTCCTTTGTTGAGCCTTTTGGTTACCAAATTTGACAGCAGCAGGATAACCAGTCCCATGATCCAGAAGATGACACCTACGGTGATATAGAGTTCCATCTGTCCCACACCATAATTATTTTTTACAAGCTGCTGTGCTTTTCCAAGAATATCATACACTCCAATGACTGCCGCAATCGAGGTATTTTTCATAAGCTCTAAGGACATATTGGTCAGATTCGGCAGCGCCGAGGCCGCACCCTGTGGCAGTATGACTCTCCGAAAGGTCTGTACCGGTCCCATGCCAAGACTCTGGGCAGCTTCAATCTGCCTGTAATCCAAAGCAATATATGCAGAACGGAAGATCTCAGCAAAAAAAGCCGCCATATTCAGGGAGAATGACACCAAAGCATAGATCATTGGATCCCATGCACTTGTACTGATCCCGTTGTCATTACAAATAACCGGAATCCATATGAAGATCAGCAACAACTGTACCATCATCGGCGTTCCCCGCATAAACGAAATAAATATACTCGATAATCCCTTTGTCACCGGATTCCTGCCTATCTTCGCCCACGCCAGAAAAAAACCCAGAAACGCAGCGATCACCACCGATATTACCAACATATACAGGGTAGTTGGCAATGCCTGCAAAAGAGCCGGTAAATACTTCCATATAATTTCCAACGACTCACTCATATCTTCACCTCCGCATATCTGCCTGTCTGGGCGATACCCAGACAGGCGAACCACATATAGTTACTTCTTTGTCACTATTCACAGTCAATCTATATCGATAAGCAGTTGCTTTTTTATTTATACCAATCTGCATTATCCGCCGTATAACCCTCATAGTCAAACAGCGAACCGGTCTCCTGCGCTGTTGCAAAATAGTCTGCTCCCAGCCATTCTTCCGACAAGGCCTTCAAGGTTCCATCCTTATACAACTCCACCGTAGCCTCGTTGACTGCTTCCCTGAAATCTGTCAGCGTATCGTTGATCACGCAGACACAGGCTGCCGTTGTAATCGGGTCTGAACAGAAGGTGGTATCTGATAATTCCGGATTTGCAGCTACCAGATCTGCATACATGGACTCTCCGCCAAACCAGCAGTCATAACGCCCCTTAATGACATCCTGTACACCATCCAGATAAGGAATGTATTCGGATGTTGCATCCTGCGTATAGGCTACATCCGGATACTGCTGTGCCATATCTCTAAGAGCCACAGAAAGTCCATCATTTGGCGGGTTTGGTACCAAAGCTTGCCGTCGAGATCTTCAAATTTTGTAAAACTGTCTTCCTTTCTTGAAACGAGATTAATCGGATAATAGCTCTGTGGAATACTAAGCAGATAGTTCTCTGCTCTTGCCGGCGTAACAAAATGTGCAGATACAGACATTGCATAGGTACCTGCCTGAATGGCAGCCGGCGCAGCATCCGGACTTGCTGCCACATATTCAAATGTGTAATCATCCAGTTTCTCATCCAATGCTAACATATACTTGTAGTCATATCCCTGAAATTCTCCGTTTTCATCCGTATAGGTGTAGGGTGCCATACCATCCAGCACAGCTACTGTCACCGTATATGTACCATCACCATTGTCTTTCACTCCCGCAATACTTCCGGAGGACGATTCTTCGTCCGCTCCGTCGGAACCAGCTTCCGCTGATACTACAGAATCGCCATCTGCTGCATCCGAACTGCCTTCCATGGATGCCGTGGAACCCTCATCTGTTCCACCGGAGCTGCCACAACCCGCAAGGGTTCCGGCCAACATAGCGGTTGCCAAAACGACTGTTACCATTTTCTTTACAAAGATTTTCCTTCTCATAAGCAATTCCTCCTTACACACATCATGTACTCATGCTTTTTATTGTCTAAATGCTTTCCCGCGACAGTTCACCTCCATCAACAGGAAAGCATGAACAACCCATGTTATCACCTTATTGGCTGTTTGGTTATGCATTGATCCGTGCTAAAAATTCCTGTGTTCTCTCTGTCTTTGGATGGTCGATCACCTCTTCCGAAGTACCATCCTCTACCACCACACCGCCCTCCATAAAGATCACACGGGTTGCCGCCTCTCTGGCAAATGCAATTTCATGTGTAACGATCATCATGGTAATTCCGGTTCTTGCAACTGTGCGGATACATTCTAACACCTCGCCAACCAACTCCGGATCTAATGCAGAAGTCGGTTCATCAAATAACAGCACATCCGGCTCCATGACCAGAGCTCTTGCAATCCCTACCCGTTGCTGCTGCCCACCCGATAAT
This sequence comes from Lachnospiraceae bacterium, assembly GCA_017479085.1. Lineage (GTDB taxonomy): Bacteria > Bacillota > Clostridia > Lachnospirales > Lachnospiraceae > CAG-590. The sequence continues at coordinate 15,678 of JAFVCQ010000101.1, forward strand.
TGGGATGGATAGAAGTCCTTTTTTTCCAAAAGACCTACATCTTTCAGAGCATCCTCTGCTTTTTTTCTGGCCTCCTCGCGGTTCATCTTCTTTACTACCACAAGTCCTTCCATTACGTTTTCCACCGCTGTCCGATTGCGAAACAGATTATACTGTTGGAACACCATAGCTGTTCTCCTTCGAAGATTACGGATCTTTTTTTTGTTCTTTTCCTTCGCAGTTACCGTGTAGTTACCAACGGTGATACTTCCCTCATTGGCACGTTCCAAAAAATTAATGCAGCGAAGCATCGTCGTCTTTCCCGAACCACTTGGTCCCAGAATCACCACCACCTCACCCTTTTTTACGTCAATGTTTACACCATTCAGTACATTGTTGTCTCCAAAATGCTTATACACATTTTTTATTGATAACATAAATTCACTTTCCGGCATCTTACATCCCTCCAATCTGTTTCTCAGATCCCATTTCAACAAGCACATCTCGTCATTCATCCACATCTCTCAAATACGACTGCTAACGAAAAAGGACGCTATCTTCACTAGAAGAGTAGCGCCCTTGCTATACTTGCAAACAAAATTAACTGCCGATTGTCATCTTTCACTGCGGTATATACAGTCAAACTAAATGTTTACCTTTGGCAATCATTAAGGTTAACTAGTATAAAAGCTGATTTGATCAGGCTGGTCTGACCAGCCCCCCTTAAAACGAGTTCAATATAACACGGTTTTTTTTGACTGTCAACCATTTTTTTTGTCAGCAAATTTTGCTGTTGGAGGGAATTTCTTCTATGACCAATGCCCCTTTATTCCGACACGTCCAACACCTCATTCCAAATGTCCGGAACCCTTGTAATTGCATAGTCTACAAAGTTTTTTGCAGCCGGAGATAAATTTTTATAGCTTCGCATGCCAATTCCCATATCCCGATAACTGGGTGGATCGACCGGCATCAGATCCACCTTGTAATGACAGCCTGTACAGATCAGCTTTGTTAAGATACTAAGACCCAATCTGTTTTCCACCATAGACAGGATCGTTTGATCGTCCAACACCGAATAAGAATAATCGGGAGTAATACCGGAGCATCGCAGTGCATTGTGAATATCAAAATCATTTCCCGCTGCTGAGATGATAAATGGTTTCCCATTGAAGCTGTGCATCGGGAAACTGCTCTGTCCATCCGTCACATACCCTTCCGGCAATACAGCCACCAGTGGATCCTTTCCGTAGGAGAAGAATTCCAGCGTTCTGGCATAAGGGCGGCTGATAAATGCAAAATCAATCATATTGTTGTCAATCCAATCCAGAATATTATCCGCTCCTCCCTCGCGTATGTCTATGATCAGATTGGGATGAAGCTCCTTAAACTCCCGAAGGATTTGTGGCAATAAATGAATGGATACACTCGAGTACGCTCCTATGGTCATCCTGCCATACTCTAATCCCTTAATACTATAAATGGTCTGCTCCAGCTTTTCTCTTGTCGTTAAAATTTCTCTTATATCCGGAAGCAGGAGCTTCGCCGCCGGTGTCAGTGTGACACCATACTTTTCTCTGATAATAACCGGAAACCCAAGCTCTTTCTCCATCTTCTTCAAAATATGACTGGCTCCCGGCTGGGAATAGCCCAGCCGCTCCGCTGTCCGTGTTATATTCTTTGTCTCTGCCAGATCCATCAAGATCTCATATTCCTGAAAATCCATCTCAACCTCCTTTTTCTCCAATGTCATTCCATAGTCTACCTGTTTCTTTTTATGTTGTCAATTCAGACATTCATTTTTTTTATATCTAATATAAGATTTCAGAAGTTTACTTATGTCTTGAACTGACGTATGATAAGACCATCCGGTTGCACAAAAGACAAAAATTTTGAATATGCAAATTAACTTGTTTATGAATTTAAAGGAGGTTGTTTCATATGCCAATGAGATTTGAGGACTACAAAGAATTTCTAAGCCCTGTTTTTTATAAGCAGACAAACTTAGTGGCAAAATCTGCCAGTGGTTGTTACCTGACAGATGTAAACGGAGATATATATCTAGATTTCGTTCAGGGTATTGCAGTAAATGCAATGGGACATAATTATCCCCCTATTGTAAAAGCGATTCAGGAGCAGGCAGGCAATCTGGTCAACGCTTCCTTTAATCTGGTGAATTACGAATCCACTTTAACGCTCGCTAAGGAATTGGCCGGCGTAACACCAGAGGGATTCACTTCCATCTTTTTTACCTATGGTGGTGCCGAGGCGACCGACAGCGCATTAAAGCTTGCCATGTCTTATACCGGAAGAAGCGCTGTCATCGCATTCATGGGTTCCTTTCACGGCAGAACGGTTGGAGCCACTTCCATCACCGGCTCTAATTCAAAGTACAGAAAGCATTATAATCCGCTGATGGGAAACGTATATTTTTCTCCTTATCCCAGCAAGGATCTATGTCCGGAGGGCATGCCTGCAGAGGAACGGGCCGATTACTGCCTGTGGGAATTAAAGAAACTCCTGCAATATGTAGTGTGGCCTGAGGATGTGGCCTGCATCTATATGGAACCCGTCATGGGCGAGGGAGGCTATGTGGTGCCTGACCCGAAATTCGTACAGGGGGTTGCGCAGATTTGCAGGGAACATGGCATTTTACTGATCTTTGATGAGATTCAGTCAGGCTACGGTCGTACCGGTAAAATGTGGGCAAGCCAGCATTTTGATGTCATACCTGATATTATGACAGTCGGCAAGGCCATTGCCGGAGGGCTTCCAATGAGTGCTGTCATCTCCACTCCGGAGATCATGGACAAATGGCCAATCGGAACACACGGAACAACCTTTGGCGGCAATCCGGTTGCTGCTGCTGCCGGATGTGTGGTATTAGAACAGTTTCAGGATGGCAGCCTTTTGAAAAACGTAAATGAAATGGGAGCTTATCTGAAGGAAAAATTGCTGCTGTTAATGAAACAGTATTCCTGTATCTCCGATGTACGCGGTGTCGGATTGATGGTTGCGATTGAATTCTCTCACGAAGACGGATCTCCGGCTCCGGAGATCTGGGTAGATGTAAAGGCCAGAATGTTGAAACGTCATATGCTCACATTGAACTGTGGTGTACATGGAAACGGTATGCGTTTTGCCACACCGTTAAATGTAAAAAAAGAGGAGATTGATGAGGGACTCTCTATCCTTGAGGCATCCATTCAGGAAATGTATGCCGAACAAAAATAACGGTATCCCATAACAACATTAATAAGGAAGAAACTCTTCCTGACAAAGCCTGTGTCAGCATGGTTTTCGCAGACTTTGCCATACATACCCAGCCATGCAGAAAAGAGGTATATTATGAGAACACAGATTACATCAGAAAAATGCGGAGAATGTCATGGACCATATGCTTTAGGTGTGAAGATGGGAAATATTATCTTTACGACACAGATTGGTACCGATATCACGGGTGAAATGGTTGCCGGTGGTATGAAGGAGCAGACAAAGGCCACTATGGAAAATGCCAAAGCTGTCCTTGAGGCCGCTGGTGCCTCCATGGATGATGTGGGTAAGGTCACAATTTACATCAAGGATATTTCACTGATCCCGGAGATGAATGAGGTGTATAAAACCTATTTTCCAGAGGGAAATTTCCCTGCCAGATGTTGTACCCAATGTGTAGACATGGTAGATGGCTGTCTCGTAGAGATGGAGTTTGTTGCAGTATTGTAGATGCATCTAAATTTACAGGAATAGCAAAGGCGCTGGATGGATGACCCACCCAGCCCTTATTCTGTATACAGATAAGGAGGATACGCTATGTGTCTTAGAGTGAAGAATCATGTAATCCTTGATTGCGAGCATACCGGCAAAGAAGTCGAGATCCTTGTAGACGGAAAGGTAATCAAAGCCTTTGAAGGCGAACCCGTCCTTGCCGCGCTTCTGAATGCCGGAATTAAAATAAATCGTTATACGGTCAAAAGAAAAGAGCCACGTGGATTGTTCTGCGGGATTGGACAATGTACCGACTGTGCCATGGTGGTGGATGGAAAAGCCAATGTTCGTACCTGCATCACTCCCGTTCAGGCCGGTATGGTAATCCAAACACAAGATGGTTTGTCAAAGGGGGAATAGACTATGCTGCAAAAAGATGTATTAGTAATCGGCGCCGGACCTGCCGGACTGGCAGCTTCCATTGAAGCCGGAAAATATGGTGCTTCTACCCTTCTGGTAGATTTGAACATGCAACCCGGCGGACAGTTATTTAAACAGATACATAAGTTCTTTGGTTCTAGTGCCCATCGCTCCGGAACACGGGGCTACGATATAGGAAAACAGCTCTTACAGGAAGCACAGGAAGCCAATGTGGAGATTTGGATGCAGAGTACCGTAATCGGCATTTTTCCCGAACATAAGGTCGCAATTGAGAAGGGACTGGACAGTGGGAAAAAGGAAATGATCACCATACAGGCAAAAAAGATCATCATAGCCACAGGTGCTTCTGAAAATGCCATCCGATTCAATGGGTGGACCACACCAGGGGTCATGGGAGCCGGAGCTGCACAGACCATGATCAATGTTAACCATGTAAAACCGGGACAGCAGATCGTGATGCTGGGAACCGGAAATGTAGGTCTCATTGTCTCCTATCAGCTCATGCAGGCAGGATGTGATGTTGTCTCTCTGATCGAAGCGGCACCCAAAATCGGAGGTTATGCCGTACATGCTGCTAAAATTCGTCGAGCCGGTGTTCCTATTCGCCTGCGGCACACGATCATTGAAGCAAAGAAGGGAGAGAATGGCTGTGTCTGCGGTTGTGTGATTGCAGAAGTAAATGAACATTTTCAACCGATTCCCGGCACAGAAGAAACCATTGCGTGTGACACGATCGCACTTGCTGCCGGATTAAAACCGACCATGGATCTTGTAAAGCTGGCCGGATGCAAGCTTACCTTCAACGGACCATTTGGAGGATACATTCCATTACATAACGACCGAATGGAAACCTCCTGCCTGGGAATCTTTGTAGCCGGTGACACGACCGGCGTGGAAGAAGCAAACACAGCATTGGAGGAGGGAAAGATCGCAGGAATCAGCGTTGCGGAAGATCTGGGTCTGATTTCTCCGGATACTGCATCGAATCAACGAAAAGAGATCTGGGAACGCCTACATTCCCTTCGACTGGGACCATTTGGCGAACGACGCATGCAGGAAAAAGAGGCCGTCATGAAGGAGTACGAAACCTGCATTGGTGCTCCCATCCCAATTCAGTAAGGAGGAATCTGCTATGGCATTGATCAATACAGGATATTTAGAATATGACGAACTAAAAAACATTCAAACCCTGCCGGATGATGAGCGATTTTCCAAAGGCCCCGTAGCGATCATTGAATGTGTACAGGAAATTCCCTGCAATCCATGTGAAGCTGCCTGCCATTTTGGCGCAATTCAAGTCGGTGAACCCATTACCAATCTTCCAACCCTGATTGGAGAAAAATGCATTGGCTGTGGTATGTGCGTAGCCCGCTGTCCGGGTCTTGCCATCGTAGTCGTAGACAAGACCTGTTCTGACACAACTGCTACCGTTTCCTTTCCGTTTGAATATTACCCGATTCCCACTGTCGGTGAAGAGAGAAAGGCTCTCAACCGCAAGGGCGAGATCGTATGCTCCGGAAAAATCGTCAAGGTAGTAAATCCGGCCTCCTACGACCATACTCCGGTAGTGACAGTGGAAATCCCAAAGGAATTTGCGGATGAAGTAAGAACCGTGGAGAGAGTCTAACCCTTGCCTGCACGAACTGACATTTTGCAAATACCTTCATGCAGCCAAAGGCGGCATGATAAGATAGATTGGAGGAACAAGCTATGAGCACTGAATTATCAGATGATATGATCGTATGCCGCTGTGAGGAAGTCACAGTGCGTGAAATAAAAGAAGCCATCCACGAAGGGGCCAGGGATATTGTTGGCGTAAAGCGCAGAACCAGAGCCGGAATGGGCTTATGCCAGGGACGTACCTGCGAAAAGCTAGTACAGCAGATTCTGGTACAGGAACTGGGTATTCATCCAAAGGAGGCGGGAACCTCTTCTGCCAGACCACCCGTTCGACCTGTAACCTTTGGAGAATTAGCAAAGGGGGAGGTATTATGATGTGTAAAGAATATGATGTAGTAGTAATCGGCGCCGTTGCAATCGGCACAAGTGTCGCCTATCATCTTGCAAAGGCAGGATATTCGACTGCGATTCTGGAGCGTGGAGATGTTGCAAGTGGTTCATCCAGCCACTGTGATGCGGTTGCCCTCATATGTGATAAGCTCCCCGGGATTGATACCAAAATGGGACAGGCAAGTATCGATTATTTTGCCGAGATTGCCGATGAATTTGAATATGATTTTGAATATGTTCCGAAGGGCTGTCTCTATGTATGTGAAACCCAGACTGAATTTGATGCGGCATCCGATTACTGTGCGAAACAGAATGCAGATGGATATGCCCTTCGAATGGTTGGACGGGAAGAGCTGTGCGAGATGGAACCACACATTGCAAAGGATCTCGCCGGAGCCCTATACACCCCGGAAAGCGGTGCGATCGCAGTCAGCCCATATAAGCTCTGCTTTGCCTTTATTCATGAAGGACGAAAATATGGTCTGGAATGTTATACCTACTGCGACATCACAAAAATCAACTTAGATGCCAAGACCAACCAAGTAGAAAGCATCGAAACCAACTATGGCACCATAAAAACCAAACGGATCGTAAACTGTGCAGGTGCATGGGCTCCATTTGTGGGCAAACTGACCGGTCTTACGATTCCCATCGAACCGAGAAAAGGAACCAATCTGGTATCGGAACAGACAGAGCGGCTTTGCAACCACAAGATTTTGGAGTATGGCTATATGCTTAGTAAATTCGACAGTATCAACTTTAAAAGAAAGGTCAGTCCTCTGGTCGAAGAACAAAACATTGCTTTCAATCTGGAATATACGCCATCGAACAACCTGTTAGTCGGCGGTAATCGTCTATTTCGCGATTATGATATTCGTTCCGAAATCGAAACGCTCAAAGCGATCAGTGAACGGGCTCTGCGCTTTTTCCCAGAGCTTGCTGACATAAAATGTATCCGCGCATACTCCGGTGTGCGACCATTTGTGATCGATCACCTGCCAATTGTATCAGATGTTGACAGCATTCCGGGTTATTATATCGCCGCAGGTCATGAGGGAGACGGCATCTGCTTCTCTCCTGTCACCGGTCGCTTCATGGAGCAGATCATCAGTGGAAAGCCAACTGATTTTGATATCAGCAAGCTTGATTTCGCACGTTTTTCATGAGACCAGTTACTGATTCACAGCCACAATTTCGCGCTCAACCGCCGATGCAGAGTATGCTACAGGCTATTTCTTTGAACCTCGCAACATTCGCCAAATTGACAAGCGGGTTTAGCATAGTCGTTTCGTTCGCGAGTATCAATCATAATTTTGAAGGAGGCAATCAAATGGAACAAAATATACGCTACGGTTATCTGGACTCTACGAATGACCGTGTGAGTGTAAAAATGAAAAAGGGACAGAATATCGCAGGCTATCCGGTCGGCATTGTATATATCGATGATGTATATTATCCAATGCTGCCCGGAAATATTGTAAACGGCTATACCTTTGACTTTCCGGTACGCTTGAAGGCCGTTGAAGGATTGGACTGTCCTAACCTGTTTGATGTGGCGGACGGTGTCTACGAGAAGGTTCTAACAGCATGCCAAAAGCTCGAACAGGAAGGGGTACGTGCCATCAGTGGTGCCTGCGGTTTCTTCGGCAATTTTCAGGCTCAAATCGCAGACGAGATGAACATTCCGGTAGCGCTCTCCAGTCTGGTTCAGCTTCCGTGGATTGACACTCTGTTAAAAAAGGATCAGAGGATCGGTGTACTCACCGCTCAAAAGGATTCTTTTACGGACAGACTTCTGGATAGCTGTGGTGTCGATGACAGATTAAAGAGGCGCTTAATCGTAAAAGATTTGGGTCACGAGCCGGAATTCTCCTGCATCATAGAAGGACGCGGAGAATTTGACAATGGCATTGTGTGCAAGGAGGTTGTCACAAAGGCTTTGGAGATAACAAAGGAGGCACCAGACACCGGTGCAATCCTGTTAGAGTGCAGTGACATGCCACCCTATGCCTATGCCGTACAGAATGCCACCGGTCTTCCTGTATTTGATTTTACCACCCTCATCCGCTGGCTACATTCCGCAGTTACCCAAACACCTTACTGCGGTTTTATATAAACCTATCGCTTTTGGCAGGGTATGGAGCTCTCACTCCGTACCCTGCCAAAAATCAGTAAGCTTCCCGCCAATCGTTGACAGAGACACCACCTCATAGTCCGCCCATTCTGCCGGAAACGTGTCCACAACCTGCTGTGACACAAATCGCTCATCCAGTAAGAGAATCACGCCCCGATCCTCCATTGTGCGCACTACTCTTCCGGCTGCCTGTTGTACCTTATTCATCCCCGGATACAGATACGCATACTCAAATCCCTTATCCTCCCTGTCTGCAAAATACCGCATCTGAATCTCCCTCTCATTACACACCATAGGCAGTCCGGTCCCCACAATGGCGGCTCCGATCAGGGAATCACCGACCAGATCAATTCCCTCTGAAAAGATTCCCCCCAGGATACAGAATCCCAGCACCGGATGCTCTCCGGTTCGAAATCGATTCAGAAAATCCTCCCGTTCCTGTTCAGACAAATTTGTGGTCTGACAGACAATCTCTGTGTCTGACAACAGACTCAACTCCATCGCTTTGTCATACACATCCTGAAGCATTTTATAGGATGGAAAAAAAGCCATATAATTTCCTTTTTTTCCATGTACCATAATGTCCAGATAACGCGCCATTTTTTCATACTGTGCAGGTCCCCTCCATTTATATCTGCTGCTGACATCGATTCCCGCAAACAGGCCCCTGTTTTTTTTAGGAAAGGGGGATGGGATATAAATGGCACAGTCCGACTCCGCATTATGCAAAAGCTACCTATAATAGGTGATGGGAAGCATGGTAGCCGAGAAGAAAATAGTGGCATTTCCCTTTTCTATACAATCTGTCAGATTATTAGCCGGATGAATACAGTAAAGCCTGATCATGAAGGAGGCGGATGTAACCTGCTCCGCATAGATTTCATAGCTCTCATCCACCATCTCATATATATTCAAAAACTGATTGAGCTGAAAATAGAAATTGAGAATCTCGTCCCTGTGGGATTTTAATGTCACAATCTCCCTGCTTTCCTCCAGAAAGGATTCCAATCGGGCATGCACTCTTAACAGTTTCCCATATAAGGATTCCATATCCTGTATCATGCTATATCCCTTTTCACTGTCACATTCCTTTTTGAATACAAGCATCTCCCTGTTACAGCCACCAAGAAGCTTTCCCAGTTTTGCGTGATGGGGCATCAGTAATTTCCGCATATACAGAAAATCCTCCTTGTACAGGGCTGCGCTATACATGGCCGAAGCCCGCTCCACAAGATTATGTGCCTCATCTACCAAAAACAGAAATTCTCCCTTCACTCCCTCCCCAAAGTATCGCTTCAGGCGCACCCGCGGGTCAAATACATAATTGTAGTCACAGATGATTCCATCCACAAACAGGCTGATATCCAGGCTCATCTCGAACGGACACACCGTATGTCTGTCTGCATAGTCCAATATCACATCCCTTGTAATATTGACCTCATGCGTAATGCAGTCATACACTGCCGCATTGATTCGGTCATAATGTCCCTTTGCATAGGGACAGAACTCCGGCTCACACGTGACCTCCTCCATCGGACAGATTTTTTCCTTTGCCGTAATCAGAACACTTCGAAAATGCAGACCGTTTCCACGGAGGATTTCCAGACCGTTCAGCGCCACTCCTCTGGCAATCGTCTTTGCTGTCAGATAGAATAATTTGTCTCCATATCCGTCTCCCATTGCCTTAACCGCCGGAAACAGTGCCGCCATCGTCTTGCCAATTCCGGTGGGTGCCTGTACAAACAGGTTCTGTCCCCGCTTGATGGAAAGATACACAGAAGCGGCCATATCCCGCTGCCCTGCCCGATATGGATACGGAAATTCCATATGCTGTATCGTGTCATTCCGCAGACGCCGGTTATCCACTTCAAACTGTGTCCACTTACAGTATGCCTCTGTCAGGTCATGAAACCAGCTTTGAAGATCAGAAAAGGAAAAGGTCTCCTGAAACCGCTTGATCTCCTCCGTGTCCATATTGCAATATGTCATCTGAACCGTGATCGAATCGAGCGCATGCTCCAACGCATACATATACGCATAGCACATTGCCTGAGCCTGATGCACAAAAACAGGAGCGTCCATGTGTTCCAGCTTCCGATAGACTCCTTTGATCTCATCAATGGTAACACCCTGATCCTCCGTCAGGATTCCATCGGCCCTTCCCTCTATGACCAACACAAAATCCGGCTTCACAATCTCCGTTTTCAGAGAGACCTCTGCCTCATAGTTCAGCCCCATTTTCTTCTGAATCTTGCGATGGATCCGGCCTCCCTCCAACATAGCCTCCTTTGAAAATGAACCATCACCACTGGCAATATCGCCACTTCGAAATATAAATTCTACCAAGCTGCGCACCGATATCTTTGCCTGATACATAAGTCCTCTCCTTATCACTATGCCTGATCCCGGGCACCTCCCTTATCCGCTTCCGGGGTCTGACGGTCTAGTACACGATCTTCTTCCCAATCTCTTTGGCAGCCTCGTCATCTACCAGCTTTGCAAGCAGTGTAAGACCAAAGTCAATACAGGTTCCCATTCCCCGGCTGGTGATAAACTGCCCGTCACACACCACCTTGTCTGTCAATGCATTCGCGCCAACCAGCCCTTCCTCCATTCCCGGATAGCATGTGGCATTCTTCCCCTCCAAAAGTCCCTTTTCCCCGTAAATCGTAGGTGCTGCACAGACCGCTGCCAGATACTTTCCATCCTCATAGTATCTGCGGATCAGCTTGTCCAGACCGGCATGCGCCTTAAGGTTTGGTGTTCCCGGTATCCCCCCCGGCATAATGAGCATGTCCCCATCCTCCAGATTCTGTTCTTCAAACAACAAATCTGCGCGAATAGTAATGGCATGGGAACTGGTCACATCATAATCCCCCATAATGGATACCGTCTTGCAGTCCACACCGCCTCTTCTCAAAATGTCCACAACGGTAAGAGCTTCTACCTCTTCAAAACCTGTCGCAAAAAATAAATATGCTTTCTTCACAATCCTGTTCCTCCTGTTCAAACTATTATTTCGTTTTATTTTCTCATATCAGAATCTCGAAGTCAACCACCAAAATGCAGGCACCTTTCCATCCCTTTCACTCTATAAAAAAACACTTTATAAATGCGAACATTTTCGATATAATATGAACATGGTCAAAAGGGAAAGATATCATCCGCATTTTTATTGCAGTCAGGAGATATCAGGAAAGGAGAGCCCGATGGAAATTGAACGAAAATTTTTGATACAAAAGGAACATATTCCGACCGGTTTCGAGACATATCCACATCATCAATTCGAACAGGCATACATCATTACGGAACCGGTACTGCGAATCCGCAAACAAGATAGCTCCTACATCCTTACTTATAAAGGACAGGGATTTATGAAACGGGAGGAAGTGGAATTTCCTCTCACAGAAGAAGCCTATCAAAAGCTGCTTTCCAAAACCGAGGGAAATATCATTACAAAGACGAGATATCGTATACCGGAGAAAGAGAATCTGACTATTGAATTCGATGTATTTCATGGACTGTTCGAAGGACTGCTTCTGGCAGAAGTAGAGTTTCCATCTGAGGAGGCTGCTTTGGCCTATCAGCCTCCTGTATGGTTTGGAAAAGAGGTCACCCGGGAAACCACGTTCCATAATTCAACCTTGAGCCGGATGAGCAGGGAAGCTGTCTCAAAGCTTATTCTTTCTCTCACAGAGGATCTATAAGATGGAACCCATTTCTTTGTGTACCAGCACCCTGTTCATGATCATAACCGAAACCAGCATATGAAATGCATTCCCTGCAAGAATGAATAATGGGGAACCAATACAATAGGTAATGGCAACCACAATGATTCCAACAGACTGCGCAAGTACCGCAACCTGATAGATCTTCCCAAAGGTGAGCTCCAGCATCAGGGATCTTGTCATCACATACATGACCGCTGCAAAGAACAGCGCGAGCAGCAGATATTTCACAAATGTAGCACCATACATCACAACAAACAGCAATACCAGAATGATATAAATGAGCGGAGCCTGACGGGCTACCGCTTCATTTGTAATCGTCAGCGGTTTGTAGCTGTCAAATGTCTGTTCCTGCACAAGGCCGCCAAGACCTCCCATACTATTATAAACCAATATATTTGTTTGACTGATCAGGATCGCATCTGACATATTGCGGGGTACATCCTCTTTTGTAAATTTTTCTACGTCCGTGTCCAACAGCATATAGGATTTGGTACTCTCCTCTGTATGCTCTAATCGCTTATCAAAGGAAAGCTTTCCATCCTGAAATGCAAACTCCGGAATCTCATGCAGGACAATGTTTCTGACACCGCCCATGCCTGCAACGGCGCCCATGGTAGGAATCGCATACTGAATCACAGATGCCAGCAGCATCAGCAAAACGAGATATGCGATCCGTCTTCCCGTTTTTAAATTCAAAAGCTTATCATACTCCTTCGGCAAAAACATCGCTGTAATAAAACAGTCCGACATTCTCATTTTTTCCGTTTCCTGTTGTTCCTCCGAATTCTTCCGGTTCCAATTTTCCATACTTTCCTCCATTCATCCAACAGACACAATAACCTTATCTGCTTCCCTCTTCCTCCAGACTATCCAACAGATCATTCTCCAGCATTGGCAGAATGATGGTAACAACCGTACCATTTCCTTCTCGTGAGATCACTTCCGTCTTCGCCTGACAGCTTGTCTCCAGCAGACTGAACAGATTGAGCAGTGCCGTTGGACTCTCCTTTTTTAATATGTGTTTATCAAATCCGATTCCATCATCAATGATCTGAATGGCATATCCCTCCTGCCGCTGATAAGTGCGAAATACCACATTCCCCTTGTTATCATTCCCTGCAATCCCATGCTTAACCGCATTCTCCACCAGTGGTTCAAGGCTGTGTCTTGGTACCTTGAACGCCTTCTCTTTACATTCAAGCGCAAAGTCCAGCTTGTGGTTTCTTGTTTTCTGTAATTGCAGATAAGCCATGATATGCTCGAATTCCTCGTCAAATGCGATGATCTCTCCCCTTTGTTCCAATGCTTTCAAATTCCCTCTGATATAAACCGAAATATAGTATATCATCTTTACGCTGGTTGCGGAACCGTTTTTGATTAGATTCTGCAAGGTCTGAAACGACGCAAACAGAAGATTCGGATTCAACTGCTCTATGACCTGTTTTCGAATGGTTTCTTCATTTATTGACACCCTTTTCTTCTTGGGCCGCATATAGATCATATTCTTTAGTCCATAAATCCATGACAAGATCATATATAACAGAACACCACCTGTCAGAACATAAGTCCGCCAATCCGAATATCCCTTTAAGAATGGAAGCACGAGCCATGCAGCCATCGATATGACCAAAATTCCATTAGCCGCCAAAACCGGCCTGGCCATCCTCTGTCCATATCCATAAACCGCCACTGCAAGCATCAGGGTATACAAAAAAACACCTGCCACATACATCACCCTTGCCACCAAGTACACCTGATCCAATTCCAACAGAGAAAATCCCTGCAATACCATCATACTAATATAGAAAATCCCATAAAGGAGAATGCCCACATCGATAAAAAAGAGAACCCTTTTTTTATTTATAAAACAACGCATTACCATCAGGTGTAACATAACAGCAATCATGACCAGACAGGCTTTCACAAAATACAGACCATAATTCCAGTTCACAATGACCTGAACCAGACTGCTCTCTGCCAAAAATATACTTCCCAAAAAAACGCCTTCCAGACAATTGTATAGCAAAAGCCGCTTCTGTCTCCATATATTTTTGGTAAAAATCCATATCATAAGCAAAAAGATGCTGATGCTGCCCAAGAGAATTCCAGCAATCAGAAATATACCATTGTCCAGAAAAGCCTGTATCAGAACCGCTCCATAGTTTCCTGCCCGAATGGTACCAATCTCCATATCCTCTTCTGTCTGTCCGGTCAGTTCGATCGTAATCACTGCATTCCGATACTGCGGTGCGATCGGTATGATATGAAATGCCGACATGTTATCATCCGTTTCTTCACTGGTGTAAATCAGATTCTGATCAGCCAGCACCCGAAGCTTCTGTTTCTCCGTTTCTAATGTCAGATAAATGGGATCGTTGCCTATCTCCGGTGCTTTATGAGTCAGAGTCACAACCGTTCCCTCTTTTCCCGCCTTCACCGGAATCACTGCAGGCGCACTGACCACATCAACGACCATCCTGTCTCCGTCTTTATTTTCCTGCAACGGATCTGCATTTTTCGGTTCATAGGTACATACCCATGCCTCTGAAAAATCCTGCATTCCACTGAGTTCACCACGGAACCTTGTCTGTGGTGATTTTCCCATACCAAACATACAAAATAACACAATACTGGCTCCACATAAAAGACCTGTCAAAATATGAAGCTGCCGATCCTCTAATCGAAACATACTATTCCCTTCTATATCAATTCATAATGAACAAGTGCTTCTTTGATCCCATCCTCTAAGATATCCCTCGTCCGGTATTCCACAACGGAAAGAACCTTTTCTGCCGAATTCCCCATGCCCACCGAGTGTGGTACATATTGCAGCATTTCCATGTCGTTGACAGAATCTCCAAACGCATAACAATCTTCTTCGGAAGCACCCAGATAATCCGCCAGCAGCCGGATACCGGTCGCTTTGCTAAACCCTTTCGGAACCACCTCACACACTTGGTCTGTATGGGGAATCAAGGTAAAGTCGGTCTCAAACGCCCTTTGAAAGGCTGCCTCATCACTTCCCGGCATCCTTACCGTGGTAAATTTATCAAAGATAAAATCCGGATGCCCCACCCCCTCAATCGGATAATCTGAATTTTTTGAAAAATAAGAATAAATGTATTCCATAAAGCTTCCCGGATGATAATCCCCCTCTATAAACAGCCGGTCTTTTCCCTCAAACACGGTCTGATATCCATATTCTCTAAGCATGGACGCATAGGAAATACACTGATTCTTCGTTAGCTTATGATGAAAAACCGGTTTCCCCTGATATTCTATATAGGTTCCACATCCGCAGACCAGACCATCAAATCCAAATTCTAACAGAAATCTGTCAATTGCCGTCTTTACCCTTCCTGTGTTGATGAAAATCTTATGTCCATTCTCCTTTGCTCTATACAGAGCCTCCCTGGTACTCTCCGGCATAAGATGCTTCTCATCCAATGTGATCAGAGTGCCATCAATATCAAAAAATAATAACGCTGACATAGTTACGCTTTCGTCACCCTTTCTGAGATGTTTTCTTACATCTGCTTTAACAGATTTACCATTTCGATCGCACCTAATGCACAGTCATAACCCTTGTTCCCTGCCTTCGTTCCGGCGCGCTCGATCGCCTGCTCAATGTTCTCTGTCGTGACAATACCAAACATGACAGGCACTCCGGTATTCAGGGATACCTGAGCAATTCCCTTTGATACCTCATTACACACATAATCATAGTGACTGGTAGCTCCCCGGATGACCGTTCCCAGACAGATCACTGCATCATATTCTCCGGACTCCGCCATTTTCTTTGCAGCCACCGGAATCTCAAAAGCCCCTGGCACCCATGCCAGCGTGATATGCTCCTCCGGGATAGCATGACGCGTCAATCCATCCACAGCTCCACTAATTAATTTTGACACAATAAACTCGTTAAATCTTGCGGCAACAATGCCAATCCTCATATTATCTGCAACCAATTTTCCTTCTAATGTCTTCATTTTACTTATCCTTTCTATTAAATACATATAAAATGTTAATCACCACTGTATACGTAAGCCTAACTCATATCATATCCTATCTTTACTTATAATTCAAGATGTGTCCCATTTTCTCCTGCTTTGTTCTCAGGTAAAAGGCATCGTATTCTCCCGGTTCCATAATGATCGGAACACGTTCTACAATATCCAGACCATAGCCCTTTAAGCCATACACCTTTAACGGATTGTTCGTCATCAGACGAAGCTCTCTGATTCCCAGATCTACCAAAATCTGTGTTCCAATCGTATAATCCCTTGCATCCTCGGGAAATCCCAGCTCGAGGTTTGCCTCTACCGTATCTCTTCCTTGATCCTGCAGCTCATAGGCGCGGATCTTGTTGATCAGACCGATTCCCCTCCCCTCCTGACGCATGTAAAGAAGTACTCCCCTTCCCTCCTTCGCAATCATCTTCATTGCGGCATCATACTGCTGACCACAGTCGCAGCGCGCAGATCCCAGTGCATCTCCGGTTAGGCACTCAGAATGTACACGACAGAGCACCGGCTTCCCATCTGCGATATCGCCCTTTACCAATGCCACATGATGCTCACCATTTAATTTGTTGATATAGCCATGAATGGTAAATTCCCCATAACGGGTCGGCATTTTCGCTTTTGCCACACACTCTACAAAGACCTCATGCTCCTTCCGGTACTGAACCAGATCCTGGATGGTTCCAATCTTTAGGTGATGCTCCGCAGCAAAGGCAAACAGATCATCCTTTCTCGCCATCATGCCGTCTTCCCTCATAATCTCACAGCAAAGTCCCACCGGCTTCAGACCTGCCAGTTTCATAAAGTCTACCGTTGCCTCCGTATGTCCCTGTCTCTCTATGACCCCTCCCGGCCTTGCCTCTAACGGAAACATATGCCCCGGTCTCCGGAAATCCTCCGGCTTCGCATCCTCCTCCTCAAACCTCCTTGCGGTGATTCCTCTCTCATAAGCAGAAATTCCGGTTGTCGTGCTGATATGGTCAACCGATACGGAAAATGCCGTGCAGTGGTTATCCGTATTGGTAATGCACATCTGGGGAAGGTTTAATTTGTCTGTATAGACTGCATCCATTGGCATACAGATCAACCCCCTTGCGTGAGCCGCCATAAAGTTCACATTTTCCGTGGTCGCAAATTCCGCAGCACAGATCACATCCCCTTCATTTTCCCTGTTCTCATCATCTAAAACTATGATACATTTCCCGGCCTTCAAATCTGCGACCAGTTCTGATGTCGTGTTAAAATTTGACATTTTCTCTACCTCCATTATATGTGTCTATGTAGTACATGTATTTATTTACACAAATCCATTCTGAGCCAGAAAATCCATGGAAATTCCACCTGATTCCGGTTCCGATCGATCCTGTTCAAAATGAAGCAGCTTATCAATATACTTTCCCACTACATCATTTTCCAGATTCACA
Source organism: Lachnospiraceae bacterium (assembly GCA_017479085.1). Lineage (GTDB taxonomy): Bacteria > Bacillota > Clostridia > Lachnospirales > Lachnospiraceae > CAG-590. Next base: position 33,124 of record JAFVCQ010000101.1, read on the forward strand.
ATATCACCTGCTTTCTTCCCCGGCAGCGTCGTATTTCCGGCTGTATGCGGAATCAGGGATACCTTAAAGCAGCGGTTGTCCACATAGGCTACCGTCAATGAAATTCCATCAATCGCAATGGAACCTTTTTCAATGACATATCTTAACAGCCTTTCCGATGCCTTGATCGTCACCCATACCGCATTGTCCTCCCGAACAAAGCTTTCGATTTCACCGGTTCCGTCAATGTGGCCGCTTACCATATGTCCTCCAAATCTTCCATCGGCTGCCATCGCGCGCTCCATATTGACAAGACTTCCCGTAGATAGCGTTCCAAGTGACGAACGCCGCAGCGTCTCCGCCATCACATCCGCTGTAAACGTATGAGCTGTTCTGTCCGTAACGGTCAGACACACGCCATTGACTGCAATCGAGTCGCCAATTCGCATATCCTCAAAAATAAGGCTGCCTTGCACGGTCAGACTGGAGGATTTTGCTCCCCTATGGACAGATACTACCGTTCCAATCTCCTCTACAATTCCCGTAAACACAAGATCCCTTCCTTTCTGTCAAACATTTCCTTACATGTCAAAAGTCCCGAAGTACCTATGTACTTCAGGACCTTATATTCCGTCTCACAAATCAAATCGAAACATCACTCTTCTTCCATCCAGACTATACTGTCGGCACCAGAATCTCACTGGTTCCTGCCTTACGGCTCGCGGGCTTATGAAGTCACAAAGGATCGCTCCTTCCATTACCGCCGGTGGAGACTTTCACTCCGCCCTGAAGATGTATTCACTTATACGTAAGCCATTATAACTCGTTATAGGGATAAAAACAATAGATTTTTCAAGGTTTCTGAAACTTCCTTACAGACATAAGTCGTTATAAGTCATTATAAAAGTTCCCAGAATTGGTATACTAATTGGTACACCAATGGTACACTGCATCACCCTGTAATGGCTTGTAACGTTTCCAGCTTTTCCATCTCCCGCTTCACACGCTCTGTATCAACATGGTTATATACTCTCATGGTTGTTCGAATATCTGTCTGACCTTATATATATTACATTACTTTTATATCACATCCGGATTCGGCTAACCTTGTTGCAGCTGTATGTCTAAGAATATGCGGGCTAATGTGCGGTAACTGAATTTCCCTTTCACTGTTCAAAGCTACAATACGTCTAAGCATCCTTCTGACATTATTATGATCCATACATTTTCCTGTGACATGAGATACAAAAACAAAATTTCTATATCCATCTACTTCAAAGTCAGGATTTTTAGTTGTTGACAACCACACCTTCCGCTGTTCCAAGAACAGCTTGTGTACCTCATCTGTCATAGGTACTACTCTCATTCCTGCTTCTGTCTTAGGTTTTCCTGCATATTGCACATACTGCTTATTGACTGTCCGGCATTGTACCTGATGGTTGATGTCAATTTCCCTTTTATTCATGTCTACATCATCCCATGTAAGACCGATTGCTTCACTGATTCTCATGCCCGTTTTCAACATGATTGCATACATGGGATAATAGCGTTTCATCCTCGGTCTGTTCTGCACTCGATCTAAAAACTCTTTCTCCTCAGCAAAGGTAAGCGCATACTTCTTTTCAAATTCAGTAGGATAATCCTTTGTGCATCCGTCTGAGGGATTTTTTAAAATAATGTTATCATCGCATGCTAATTGTAATGCAGGACGTATGAGCCTTTGAAGAATCTTTATTGTACCATTGCTATAACCCGAATCACTATGTCGCTTATAAAATAACAATATATCTGACTTTCTAATATCAACTACTTTCATCTTTCCTATTCTACTATCTTTAATTGAATGCTCATAATAATACTGATAATTACTTTTTGTTGATGTTTGTAAATTATTCTTTGTCTTAAGATATATTTCAATTTGTTCATTCAGCGTTATTGACGTGCGAGATACCCCTAATACAATTTCTTTATTAATAACTTCTTCCTGTTCCCTTAATTTCTCCAGCGTAGTTGCTGTAAACCCTTGTCTTTTTCCTTCTTCATCCGTCCATCTGTATTTATATAAATTGGGACGTATCTGTGACTCTCCTTTCTTTAAAATTCTTCCATTACTATCTTTCCTCTTTTTTGAATTTGTCATATCAATTCACTCCTTATCAAAAAAGAGCCTTAATATGATAGCATCTATCTTATCATATTAAAGCCCTTATATCTATATCGAATATTGCCATGGAAATCTGCCAGCAGACCACCGTGTTTTACACTAAAATGACCAGCAGATCATACTCACGTTCCGCAGGTCACAGGCTTCTGCATTGGAACCGTATTCCTTCATACCCATAGCCAATTACAGAATGATCATCACCTATGAATATAAAAGTGCCCTCTCGGAAACTCCTATCCCTTGATTTTACGGCACTTTTTTCACTCTGAAATTTTCATTTCACCTCTATGTTTTGTAACATTTGCTTGTTTTATCCTCCCAGCTCATCTGCCATATTGCTCAAAAATTCCCCAAATAAATTTCAAAAA
>JAFVCQ010000102.1 GCA_017479085.1 Lachnospiraceae bacterium
ATTTGATGTTATTGCTATTAGCAACGAGAATGGCTTATTATGTGGCGAGGAAGTGGCAAACTCCAGTGTGTCTGCCAACGTAATCGGTGACGGTAAGGGTAAGAAGGTCGTTGTCTACAAGTATAAGAGAAAAACCGGCTATCATAAGAAACAGGGTCACAGACAGCCATATACAAAGGTTGAGATCAAAGCAATTAACGCTTAATTTTGTCTATGATCACAGTGACTGTTTTTAACAAGAACCATCAGATTGTCGGTGTCCAGTTAGAGGGACATGCCGAATATGGCAGACGTGGAAGGGATATTGTTTGTAGTGCGGTATCGATTCTATATATCAATCTGGTGAATTCTCTGGAGAACTTCACAAATGACGAGAAGGAACTTAACGGTAATAAGAAGATTAATTTCCAGAATGTTATTTTGAAGAGTATGCCAAGCAGTGAGGCGGAGTTATTATTTCAATCGTTCATGCTTGGAATTACTACAATCGAACAGGAATATGGAAGAAAGTACATTTTAATTATGAATCAGGAGGTGTAAAACATGTTAAAGCTTAACCTTCAGTTATTCGCTCATAAAAAAGGTATGGGTTCTACTAAGAACGGTAGAGATTCCGAATCTAAAAGACTTGGTGCGAAGAGAGCAGATGGTCAGTTCGTGAAGGCTGGTAATATTTTATACAGACAGCGTGGTACGAAGATCCATCCGGGTACGAATGTAGGCAGAGGTAAGGATGATACCTTATTTGCATTAGTAGACGGGGTTGTTCGCTATGAGAGAAAGGGCAGAGATAAGAAGCAGGTTTCAATCTACCCGGTATCTGTTAACGAATAAGATACATGTATGTTATACTAGTATAGGCCGGAGTTTTGCTCCGGCCTTTCTTACTTTTAAGCTTATGGCATGGTATATGGAAGGAGACCAATTATGTTTGCAGATAGAGCGAAGATTTTTATCCGTTCCGGCAAGGGCGGAGACGGGCATGTCAGCTTCCGCAGAGAGCTTTATGTTCCTGCCGGTGGGCCGGATGGCGGCGATGGCGGTGATGGCGGTGATGTGATCTTTGTCGTGGATGAGGGGATGAATACCCTGAATGATTTTCGTCATATGCGAAAATACTGTGCTGAGGACGGAAAAGAGGGTGGGAAGAAACGTCAGCACGGGGCAAGTGGCGCGGATGTGATCTGTAAGGTGCCGCCGGGAACCGTGATCAAGGATTTTGAGACGGGCAAGGTCATTATGGATATGGCAAATAAGACAGAGCCGGTTGTAATCCTGAAGGGTGGACATGGAGGGAATGGCAATATGCATTATGCCACTTCGACCATGCAGGCCCCAAAGTATGCACAGCCGGGACAGCCGGCGCAGGAATTATATGTGACATTGGAATTAAAGGTAATTGCAGACGTTGGACTTGTGGGTTTTCCAAATGTCGGGAAATCGACCTTTTTATCCAGAGTGACCAATGCGAAACCAAAGATAGCAAACTATCATTTTACTACCTTGAATCCGAATCTGGGTGTGGTTGACCTGGGTGACAGTGCAGGCTTTGTAATTGCAGATATTCCGGGCATCATTGAAGGGGCCAGTGAGGGTGTCGGGCTTGGTCTTCAGTTTCTGCGCCATATTGAACGAACAAAGGTGTTGCTTCACATTGTAGACGGTGCATCGGTAGAAGGACGTGACCCGATCAATGACGTCTATGCTATATTAGAGGAACTCAAAAAGTATAATATCGAGATTGCAAAACGACCGATGGTCATAGCAGCCAATAAAATGGATGCTATGAATGAGATGGAACAGGAAACCGTAATTGAGATGCTGCGGGAGGAATTTGAACCTCAGGGCATCAGGGTATTTCCGATTTCTGCGGTATCCGGGGAAGGAGTGAAAGGACTTCTATGGCATCTGCATGAGTTGATTCAAAATGCACCGGAGGAACTGATCGAATTTGAGACAGAATATGTTCCGACCTTTGATTTGACCAATGATCCGTATACGATTGAGAAGGATCCGGAAAATGAACATATATTCATCGTGGAAGGCCCAAAGATTGAAAAGATGCTGGGGTATACCAATCTGGAGTCGGAGAAGGGGTTCCATTTCTTCCAACACTTCTTGAAGGATAATGGTATTATCGACGAGTTAAAGGCAAAGGGAATTGAGGAAGGCGATGTAGTCCGCATGTATTATCTGGAGTTTGATTATTATGAATAATGGAGGATGAATAAAATGACAAGTAAACAGCGAGCTTATCTAAAATCACTTGCGGTGAATCTGGAGCCTGTTGTACACATTGGAAAATCCAGTGTGACTCCGGAACTGGTATCCTCGGTAGAAGAAGTAATTGCCAAAAGAGAACTGATCAAGCTGACCGTTCTGAAAAACTGTACAGATGATCCGAAAGACATTGCAGAAATGGTGGCAGCCAGAACGAGATCCCAAGTGGTACAGGTCATTGGAAAGAAAATTGTACTATATCGCAGAAACAATGATAATCCTAATATTGTTCTGCCATAAATGGATGCGATGGAAAAAGCAAAATATGGCATTATATGGAATGGATTATTATGCGTATCCGGGGATACTATTCATATACTGCATATACCGCGGCGAAAGTTTATAATCGGCAGCTAACTTCCCGTATGCAGCGGCTCTTAGCGAAACCGAGCCTGCAAGGCGAAGGTTAAGCCTAGTATAATCCAACTGAATTAGCCATATGTTTCACGCAGGATATTTTTCTGAGAGTGCATACGAAAAAACGTAGGCGTACCGGGGCGCAAGATGTCCAGTGGACATCTGTTATGCGCGGACCGGAGTGGAACGGAGACCG
>JAFVCQ010000103.1 GCA_017479085.1 Lachnospiraceae bacterium
GAGTATAGGAATGCAAGGATATCCATGAAAACCAGCAAATATCTTTGCGTCAAAATGTACTCCTAATGTACGTTCAAGCATTTATTTATAAGGCTTTGTGAATTGTTTAGCAGCCACTAATTATATTTTTATCCATGTATCACTAACCTAAAATAACATTAAGGCTTCAAATCACATCTTTTGATTTACTCCTCTTTACTTTTGTCTCTTTCTCCCCGCTATTACCAGCAGCCTCGCATCCCTCCCAACCCATGACCTACAGGTCGATAACGTAACAAACTCATATCTCCGAAAGAACTGCTCCGGGGAATCCTTAATAAACTCTGACCTTATCTCCTCCCCCATATCGGTCTGGTATGATGCACGATCAAGGATCTCCCCCACATATTCTCTGTATTCCTCCCAGTTTCCCACATCCGTAAAATCATATATCTTATCGGATATGCTTGTCGGTATCACAGCCACGATCTGGTAAGTATTCGTTTCCTCACCAAACCGGATCTGTATTTCAGTATGTTCACGATAATAGCTTTGATCCGCATAGGCGTGCAAAGCCCCAAACATCCTGCGTCCGTTGATGTTATGCCCGTATAGGATACAGTTGTCACTTTCCGGCGTGCAGCGGATATCCAGAAACGGAGTCCCATAGAAGCTGTACCCTCCCTTATAATCCCTGTGGAGATAGTATTCGCCATCTCCTATTCTTTGCATGATTGGGTAAGAAATCGTGGTATCTTCAATCTTTAGCCAGCCTATACAGTCCGAATTATCTATGAGGGGCAGAGGGGAATCTGCACTCCCCTCTCCGTCAAATGTGATGTTGTCCCTGTCCTGATCTTCTAATCTTGCAAGCTCCTCAAACTGCTCCTCCTGCTTCTTATCCTGCTTATAGAAAAATATCGCTGCTGCGAGACTGATTATAAATGCACAAAAAAATAAGAGCATTCCTGCTCTCTTGTGATTTCTGCTTTTTCTGCGTCTTTTCACAGCCGATTTTCTATCAAAGGATATATCCCAATAGGATTCCTGCCTATTCATCTTCTTTCCCGCTTTCTGAAATAATACCATAATCCGCTGATGAGTATGATAACGGATAGGACAATCGAGATCACAAACGGTGTCACTCCTCCGGTCTGTGGTACTTTCGGTTTCGGTTTCTTCTCATCCTTAACGACAATCTGCTGTATCTCCGGCGTATCCTGTACGGTATATTCCACAGATTTTGCTATCTTATACCCCTTTGGAGCCTCTATTTCCTTAAAGGTATACGTCTTTCCAACCGCAAGAATTCCGGTCACATCATAGCCTTCGTCAGAGGTCTCGAATGCAAGCACCTTATTCTTCTCACTGTCATATACTTCAAACTTTGCCTTTGCAAGCCCCTCTCCGGTATCAGATGCCAGCTTTAACAGTTTGATCTTGGTCGTGTCATCACACATCAGCACCGTATGATCCTGCCTAAGTTTCATTTCCTCTCCCTCAAACGTAGCAACAAGTGTCTGCCCGTTCTCCCCTTCTACGAGCTGGAACAGGATATCACCGGAAGTCACATATCCATCTGCCGGTCTTGTTTCCGTCAGCGTATAGGTCACATCATGGAACAGGCCGCTTACCTGCATGTTTCCTTTTTCATCAAGATAAGCCGCTACATTTCTATATCCCAGTGTGCCTAATTGTTCACTTAATACGATCGTTCCCTGCACTCCTGATGTCCACTTTATGATAACATTGCCTTCTTTATCCTTGATCTCAAGGTCACAACCCGGAACCTCTGCACTTCCTGTAATATCCATCTTGCTGACCGTTGTTTCCGTATGGGTATTGACCGCTTCTATGCTTGTGGCGATCACTTTGGTATTCTGGTCTTTATACTCAAGATGGATCGGGTAGACCGTATCCCTCATGTAATAACTGCCCGATACTGATAACTCCTTGAGATAATAGTCACCTGTATTGAGCAGCTTACTTTGAGCGGGATCAGTGCTCTTCTCCTTTGCGGATTTATCTGTGTTTTCATCTGAATCCATCTTCTCCCCGGAGGATGTCTCTGTATTTTTATCCTTGTCGTCGGCTGATGCAGTTTCAGTCTTATCTTCGGATAGCCCGTTGGCAGATTCAGTCGATGTAGCTCCGTTCTCACCGTCAGATAATACTTCGGTATCACCGGTTGATGCGGTCCCGGTCTTATCTTCGGATAATCCATCGTTATTCTCATTTGATACATCAGCAGCCTCAGAAGAACGGTATGCATCATCGACTCCTGATATTTCTGATGTTTCACCATCTTCCTTTATATCCTGTATATCCGGCTGGTCACTGCCTGCGGACTCTGGTCTATCTGTACCCGATTTATCCGAAGCCGTTTCATCTGCCGTCTTCGCCTCACTCATGAGCGGTAACTGCAGATTCGTGACAGCATTTCCCGCACCATCGGTAACAAGGGAGGCAATCTGCGTATCGGAATCCACGATCTTTTCTCCGAACACATTGTATATATCGTTCTTTGTGTACAGACCAAAGGTCGCTCCCTGTATCGGTTTTTCATCCTTATCGTCTTTTTTGTGAAGGGATACCTGCGTCTTTGCAAGGGCATTTTCTACATTGATCACGCCCAGCTCATCGGACTCATTTGTGGAATTGACAACGAATTCTTCTTCCATATTCTCCCATGTAAAATCCACGTCCCATTCCTTGTCGGTCAGGACATAGCCGTATGGTGCGGCGGTCTCCTTCACATGATATTTGCCAAGAGGCAGTGTTGCTTCTACCACGCCATTTTCATCCACCCTGTACCCTGTTATGTCCGTACATTCTTTTGTAAATTCAGCGCCCTCTCCGGTCGTGATGGTAGCGACAAGTTCATCCTTATCATACCAGTTCGTACCCTGGTTATCCTGTGTCACGATATCTTCCGATGCATATACCTCGAATACAGCCCCCTTCAGATAACGGTTTTCAAACACGAATTTTCCGTTCTCATATCCGGTCAGCATTTCTCCGGTCTTATAGATCTTCAATTTTCCAACCGTCTCTTTGTTTGTATAAATGAGCGTGATCACCGCATGGGAATTCCCGTCTTCATCGATATAGCCCTCATAATTATCGGCTTTACTGTTGATCGTGACCTCAATATACTTCTCAGTGGCATGAAGACCGGTGGCGGAATCCACCTCATATATGCGGTATGTACCGGACTTAAGAGCCTTGACCGTCATGATCTCACCTGTTTCATCCGTCACGAACTGACTGACCGTTTCCATTTTGTTCCCATTTGCATACGACTGCTCTACAAGCTCCTCGCCCTCTGCTGTCACCTGATAGATCTGATAGGTTGTGCCGGCTTTCAGCACCTGCTTTTCCGTATTCCCGTCTTTTTTCAGTATCCGCAGATATGTCTTAAACAGCTTGTTATTGAGCGGATAGGTATAAGTCTTACCCGCCTCCGTCACTTCCACATTGAAATCCTTGACCGCAATGGCATCCACATCTCCGGAATCCACCTGATGCACAGTATACGTTCCATAATATAGGTCTCCTGTTATCCCGTAACCATTTGTATCTGTCTTGATCGTTGCCCTCTCGTAATCATCGCAGGCATCATAACTTCCTTTGGACGTGAGATACACCTGAAAGGTCGTATTTGCCTCTGCATCCAATGTACCGGATTCTCCGTCCGAATAATACTTCTGAACGGCGACCTTTCCAAGAACCGGCTGGTTCCCAAATTCTATGGTCGCAATGTCAGATGTGTATTCCGCTGTTGCATTCCCTGTATCCACCGTAACCGGTATGATGTCATTTGCCAGGGTATAACCCGTCGGAGCAGTGATCTCCTTCAGGTAATAGGTCACGCCATTCTTCAGATAATCGGTCGAAAACTTTCCTCCCTGCACCGTATAGGTACCGGCCGGAAAGGCATTGCCGTTCGCATCATATACGGTTGCTGCTGTGGTACATGCTTCATCTGCACACAATGTGAACTGCGCCCCTTCCAGATCCGCTTCTCCATGCGGCTTCTTATCGCTGCTGTACTGATCAATCTTGACCACCTGGACTGAGGCTTTCTTCTTGTGATTCGTGATGCCTGTTATATAGGCAAGGGAATATCCGGAAGGATCTGCCTCCAGTGAATCCGGCCATTTGTCATCTGCGTTCTTTTCCCAGCTGTTATCCTTTGTCAGAGTGATCTGTACGCCCTGTGCAAACGCCGGATCTAGTATCAGATCGGTATGGGAACCGGTATTATCTTCGGTCAGGATATAGGTATTCGATATGGCTCCCCTCAGTGCTTCCAGCTCTGCATTCAGCAGCGCCTGTGCCGATTCCTTTGTCAGATCGGAGGCAAAATCCACTCCCTCGTCCAGATCCAGATCATCTGTCAGATATTTCTTTGCCTCCTTTTTATCATCCGCTGACATCTCTTTCAGCTGATCTTCCGGATAATAATAATAGTCCATGGTAAACATTTTATACGTCATCCGGTATGCGATATTCCCACTGTCATTCGTGTATCCGGTCATTGTAAATCCTGTGTCATTTTCATCCGCAGATTCGGAATCTGTTCCATCCCGGTCCGTCATGGAAAAGGAATACAGGTCATCCAGATTATTCGCACTTAACGTGAACTGGATTCCGGATAATCCGTTTCCCTCCTCATCCTGTTTGCGAATGGTGATCCTCTGGCGGTAGGCAACCGATTCATTGATCGTCTTTGGCGTATAATTTTGAGGGATATCCTCTGCATCCACCGTCAGTAATGTCTGGTAGCTTGCGTTATTTCCGGTCTTCTCCCAGTAGGTGACCTCCGCTGTCCAGTCTCCATCCGGTTCAAAGATGTCTTTATAAAGATCATCCACGCTTTTGGATGGTGATATACTGATATTGTTCTGTACCTGCTTGATCACATCCTTGAGTTCTGATTTGGAAGTCCTCCCATTTGCCACAGACCAGATGAGCGCCTGGCTCATCACAAATCCCTTTTTGGAACGTTTTTTGTCAACCACATACCACCGGACGATTCTTGCATAATATTTGCTTTTCTCACCGTTCGTATCCTGGTCCCATTTTTTGGATTCCACAACCGCATAAGTATTCCCGTTATGGCAGGTATAACCCAGATCCAGACAGAATGCCTTCTTTCCATTCAGGTTCATCTGCCACCATGTACCCGATTTTGTTTTCGAGCCAAATTTGACTGTCCCCTGCTGCCCCAGCGAAGTCAGTGTGACCGATGCGGTGTCCGCCGCATTTACCGTTATCACTCCCGCCGGAAACAATCCCATAAGCATCGCCATTGCCAGCACAAAGGACAGCAGCCTGTATACTTTCTTTTTCTTCATAGATCAAACCCTTCTTTCTGTTTTTTTCTTAGCTTCCGATTGCCATAAATCCCCGCATGGCGGAGCGCGAATGAGAATCTGCATTGTCTTCCTCCTCCCTGCCTCCCATTCTGTGACACATGCCGTACAGAAATGAAAATCCTTACTGATCAATCTCTATCCAATAAAAAAAGCCCTTTTCATTCCCAAAGAATCAAAAGGACTTTTCCTGTTTTCCATATTATAATGATGGTGACCGGACTATCCGATGCACGAATCCTGTTACTTCAGTACCACCTCTGACCCGGTATCCTCTGCAACCGTAAGCGTGATACTCTCCGCCCTGTCATACCCATCCGGGGCAATCCGCTCATAGATCACATAGGTCTTTCCCACTTCCAGATAGATTACCTTTCCGGAAGCTTTCGTAATCTGTGCTGCATTCTGCGTTGCTTCCCTGTTTCCGGCTTCATAGCAGCCGATCGCACTGTCACTCAGATAGATTCCTGAATTGCTGTCATACCGTTTCACTGTGACTGCCTTGATCTTATGATCCTGCCAGCCGACCAGTTCCTCTTTCCTGCCCTCATAGAAGATGGCACACCAGATTCCGTTACGGCATGCGACCGCACCACACTGAATCTCACTGCGCATTAAGTTTGCATAGTGTCTCGGACTCTTTTTCCAGCACTCCATGACCCGTTTTGGCAGGTTGCTTCCGGAATACAGGTTCTCACCGAACAGCAGCTTCTTATACCCTGCATAATACCCGAAATAGTCATTCATATCCCGCAGTATATTCTTATGACCGTCAAATCCGCTGGTATCTAACCGGTACAGACAGAACTGATACAGTTCATCTGACCACTCAATTGCTGCTACTCCTTTCTCAGAACGATACCGGTTTTGGATTGCAAATGCCTCTTTCGCAAGATCCAGCTCCGTTTTCTTCTTACTGCGTTTTACTTTGACCTTGTACTTATAGGTTCTGGTCTTTCCGTTTTTGAGATAGCACTTTACTTTTACGGTGGAATTTCCAACCTTCTTTCCAATGAACTGAATCCTCCGGTCCCGCTTTGTCTTTACATACTTCACCTTCACAACGGATCTTTTGCTGTTGGATATCCTGACTTTTTTCGTATTATCCATGACGGAAGGCCGCTTAGCCGCCTCGCCTGAGCCGGTCAGATCCAGTGTAACGGAATAAGTTTTTGCCGATACGATCCTGCATCCACCGAAGTATGCGGCACATATCCAAACAACAGCCAGTACGATCCATATTCTATACTCGCGAAAGAAATTAACTGCCGATTTATAATCTTTCGCCGCGGTATATGCAGTTAAACTAAATTCTTGCCTTCGGCAATCATTAAGGTTAACTAGTATAATTTGTTTTCTCATAAGCAGCCGCCTCCTTCTTTACCCGGCTTTCTCATACCCGTATCCCTGTGCCAGCTCTATTAATTCTTTCCGCTCACGAAGATACCTGCGTGCTTTCGATACTCTCGCACAGACCAGACTGGCACTTGCACCGGACAATCTGCCAATCTCCTTACCGGAGTACCCCTGCTCCATCCAAAGCAGTGCCTGTATCCCTTTTTCAATGGTTGGTGAAAGGGTATCTTTCCTTTCCGTAAGCACCTCGTCCAATACAACACGAACCTCTGTTGAATCGTTCATGGAATTCCGTTCCTCCGGAAGAAATTCCACCACAACTTCCCGGCTCCATTTCCGGCTGCCCGCAATCAGCGCATCGCATATTTCATTCCAAATCAGCCGGTATGCATATGTGGAAAAACATCCACCCTTATCCGTAGCGGCTGCTTTGCAGAGTCCGATACAGCCGATCTGGAAGAGATCCTCTCTTGTATAGAACCCGGTCAGATTCATATAAGGTATCTTATCCCGGATCACCTTATGCACCAGTTTCATGTTTTCTTCAACCCGCTTCCTTTCCTCTGCATCCAGTCTCATAGTGACCACCTCCGATCACCTTAAATTGTTTTCTCTCCTGTTTCTTTCTTGCCTCGAATAATTCCTCACTCTTTTTGATCACCAGCTGACAGTAATACTCACTCATATGACCGATATGCGCCTCTGCAAGCGGTGCCGCAATGATATCCGCAAGCCACTGGTAGGCATCCTGCTTGCTCATATACCCGTATTGGTACAGTCTGTCAAAATGGTCATGCGCTTCTTTTCTCAGCTTTCTAAGCTCCTGATTCGCCATGCTTCCAACCGGGATCTTTGTCCCTTTATGTACCCTCACATACGAATCGCATTCCGGAAAATTCGGACAGACATACAGCATTGTGTGATTGCTGTTATCACGGTATATTCCGTCCGCACTCTGAAACCTTGCCACTGCACCGCAGTATGGACAGCGCACTACTGGATTCCGTTTTTTCGATTTCTTTTTTTTTCTGACGATTTTGGTCGATTTCCCCATAATGATCATCTCCTCTCTTGTCCTTCATTTTTGATATCATGCCTCAAGCGGACAAGCTCGCTTGTCCATTTGAGGCTCAAACCCAAGAGTGAAAAATTTATTTTTCACTCTTATAGTTCTTTTTACGTTGCCCTTTGAACTCTGCATCTGCACAGGTACGATAAAACATACTGTTTGTCTCTGTGGCATACAAAAAGCCGGATAAACTGCATAAAAAAATACAGAGTCAAATAAAGCACTGGAATTTTAATATCTGTCTCATCCAGTAATTGACTCTGTAATCAATGCAGCCATCCGGCTGATTATATTCAATGGGGTTGCGCTGTTGTGGTTATGCTCAATATGCACATATCCGTAACGATTCCCTGACATGCATCAGGTCTGACGCTTCTTAGCGTATCGAAAGCCTGAACGCTACCCTTGCCACATCATTACTATAACAAGTACTGCCGCAAATGTCAACCCCTTAATCGAACAAATTTTCGAGAAATTAATCTTCCTCATCATATCCGTCGTCGTAGTCATCATATTCCTCTTCATACGCATCATCATAGTCATCATAATCATCATATTCTTCCACATATCTTTCCCGTCTGCTGTTTTGAAGCAGCGTAATGGCGATCAAGCCGTCAATAGCTACGATCAGACCGACTATAAACAGGATCAGATGCTTAAGCGGGATTCCTGCAACCGTGATTCCCTGTTTCTTCTCCTCTTTGCTGCCGTCTTCCGTCCATTCCACCTGCACATTCTCCTGATTGCTGTCGTCTGTTACCTGCGGCTGCGTCACTGCTCCTTCCGGAATTTCTTTATCTGGTGTCTCAACCGTACTTCCTTCAGATGTTTTATCCGGATTCGTATTTCTGCTATCGGTATTACCGCCCTTTTCTATGCCCGCATCCGTATCCGGTTCAGGAGCAGTGGATGTTTCTAATCCTTCCTCCATCCCGGATGAAGCATTCCCACCGGATGCTTCATTCGACGAATCCTTTGAATCATCCTCCTTTTGATTAACAGCCGTAAGGATATAACTCGTGCTGCCTCCAAGCTCTGTCCGAAGCACTCCGTTTTCATCCGCCTTCAGACTGTTCGGATAGATGCCGGCATCTGTCTCAAGACGGAACTCTTTTCCCGCCCACTCTGCTCCCAGATTGATTTCAAGCTGCTCTGCTTCATAAACATTCATCTCTGTGCCATCTGTTCCCTGTCTGTCACCGGCAGATACACTAATCGGTGCAATCCAAAGTTCCAGACACACTGCGATGACTACCATTGCTGCTATAATATGTATATATCTTCTCATTTTTTACTCCTATCTGTTCCTAGAACTGTATTTTTTTGATGCTCTGTACTGCATTTTTTCATGCCGCTTCCGGCTTCATGTATTTTTTGCAGTATGACGGTTTGTGTAAGCACAACCGCCGGAACGCTCATTTTACACGTCGCCTTTGGCTTAGCAGCACAGAGCTGATAGAACTTAACGGGCTGCTGCGATATGGGTGATCGCTCCCCATATCCTGTTTGATTCTTCATTGATACCAAGAATTCTTACGGTAACACGGGAACCTCTCGGTGGTCTCCCACGCTTCGGGTAACTGCACAGACAGTCCACCCCGCCGTCAAGGGCAACAAATACACCGTTTGTATCCACCATACTCACTGTACCGACATACCGGTTGCCGACAGAATAGCGTTTCAGAGCCTTCTCATACGGATTCTCGGATGCCCGTTTTACAGAGGCGGTTACCTTGATATGATTCCGGTCGGTCCTGTCAACCGACAGCACTTTGACAAGAATCCGCTGACCGGGCTGAAAATAAACCTGCGCATCCATCCACCGCTGATAACTCAGTTCCCGCAGCGGAATATATACCTCGATACCGAACAGGTCTACAAATATCCCCGCCCGGATGACCGAGACCACCCTTGCCTCTGCATTGAGGTCCGAATAGATCCTGTAATTTCCATCCCTGTCCGTACCCATATAGTATTCCTTCCGTTTTGCACGCATTGCTTCCAGACGGCTCGCCACTGCAACGCCTTCTCCGGCATCAACACCTTTGACGATGAAATCCACCTCTGCCCCCAGCCTCTTGGTGATGAGATAGTGCATGACATCCTCCGGTTTCTGCCCCCTGAAATCTTCCGGCGGTACAACAGCCTCCTCGGCAGGAATGATGACCTTATAATCGCCATGGTAAATGACTGCCAGAGAAATGTTCTGGTTGTTCTCCGGTCTCTCCACCCCCTGAATCGTTCCTGTCAGTATTCTTCCTGTCTTTTGTGACTCCATCAGATCCAGCAGATCGTTTTTTGCTTTCTCATACTCCGTCTCCACACTCAGCCGCTCATCAATGGTGAGTACTCTTGATGTCGGTCTGGCAGATTGAGGGTTATTCAACAATTCCCTCCCCGGGTGCAAAAGATCCTGCAAGCTATCCCTGTCAAAAACTGCTTCTGTACCAGACTGATTTGGAAGTTGTATGGACGTCTCATCCGGCTGGCTGAGATCCTTATTCTCAAGACCAGTCTGGTACAGGGATTCCGTTTCTGCCTCAGCATCTGAAGTATCCGTGCTTTCACCCCTGTCATCCTCATTTTCGGAATCAGTCTGGTACAGAACCTCATTTTCCTGTTCTGCAGCAGCCTGCACCTCCATTCCATCTGCCGTTTCTTCTGTTTTCTTCTTTCTTACTGCCATATCATTTCTCCTTTCATCATGCGGCATTTTTACTGCCTTATTGTTTTATTAAAAATCCACAGGTGGATTTTCTGATATGTATAACGCCCGTTTCTTCGGAGCCTTTCTCGCATTTGGTTCCGAACATACTGTCGGTTGAGAATCTTCACCTGCTGATTTTATCCCGGTTTCGTGTGGTGCACTGTGATCCGGCACCCCGTTCTGCGACGAGGCGGAGCTGTTCTGC
>JAFVCQ010000104.1 GCA_017479085.1 Lachnospiraceae bacterium
CGGTCTCCGTTCCACTCCGGTCCGCGCATAACAGATGTCCACTGGACATCTTGCGCCCCGGTACGCCTACGTTTTTTCGTATGCACTCTCAGAAAAATATCCTGCGTGAAACATATGGCTAATTCAGTTGGATTATACTAGACTGGAGGGCAGGTATGCGTTTGATTCATTTGGCAGATTTACATATTGGAAAACGGGTCAATGAGTTTCCGATGATCGAGGATCAGCGGTATGTATTGGAGCAGGTTTTGGAGGTACTGGAGAAGAGACAGGTCGATGGTGTGATCTTGGCGGGAGATATCTATGACAGACAGATTCCCCCGGCAGAGGCGGTTCAGCTTCTGGACTGGTTTCTGACGGAGCTGGCGGATCGGCAGGTGCCGGTGTATATGGTCAGCGGGAATCATGACAGCGGGGAACGTCTCGCCTTTGGCGCAAAGCTGTTAGAGCGCAGTCAGGTTCATGTGGCCGCAGTCTATGACGGTACGTTAGATCCGATTCCGCTGCAGGATGAATATGGAACCGTATACCTGTATCTGCTCCCGTTTGTCAAACCGGCGCACGTCCGACGGGCATTGGCGGCGAAGGATTCGTTACAGGAGCATGGATATCCGGATGACAATGGAGAGAAGGCGGAGCTTTCCACGTATCATGATGCGGTGAGGCTTGTGCTGGAACGGGCAGACATTTCGCCGGACAACCGTAATCTGTTAGTGGCGCACCAGCTTGTGACAGGGGCGAAGCGGTGCGAGTCGGAGGAGATCTCGGTAGGAGGAATCGACAATGTGGATGCGGCGCTGTTTGATGCGTTTGACTATGTGGCATTGGGACATATCCACGGTCCCCAGAGCATGACCAGAGAGACGATCCGGTATGCGGGAACCCTGTTAAAGTATTCCTTTTCCGAGTGTCGTCACAACAAATCCATTACCCTTGTGGAGCTGAAGGAAAAGGGGAATGTGACGATCGAGGAGATTCCCGTAAAGCCAATTCACGACATGCGGCAGATCAAGGGCACCTATGACACCCTGATGTCCTATGATTTTTATAAGGAGCATGACAAAGAGGATTACCTGCAGGTGATCCTGACCGATGAGGAGGAGATTCCGGAGGCTATGGGAAGACTGCGCACCGTGTATCCCAACATCATGAAGCTCGAATATGATAACCGCAGAACAGGCACGTTCGGGCAGGTTGAGGATACAGCAGGAGAGGCGGAGAATCCGATTGACTATTTCGAGGAATTTTATGAAATGCAGAATAACCAGGCGATGACAGAAGAGCAGAGGAAGATCGTTCGCGGACTGGTGGAGAGAATCTGGGGGTGATGGCATGCGGCCGGAGAAGCTTACAATATCCGCATTTGGGTCGTTTGCGGAGGAAGTGACAATCGATTTTACCAGACTGGGGACACAGGGACTTTACCTGATCACAGGGGATACCGGTTCGGGAAAGACCACGATCTTTGATGCCATCATTTTTGCTCTTTATGGAGGAGCCAGCGGCGAAGATCGGGAAAGCGCCATGTTTCGCAGCAAGTATGCAAAGGAGGATGCCAAAACCTTTGTGGATCTGCTGTTTTCCTATCGGGGGAGGCAGTACCGTGTCCACCGGAATCCGGAATATCTGAGGCCGAAGGGACGGGGAGTGGGCATGACGACCCAGAAGGCCGATGCCGTTTTGGAGTACCCGGATGGCAGGCAGCCCGTCACGAGGAGCGCGGAGGTGACGAAAGCGGTGGAGGAGATCATCGGACTGAGCCGCAGCCAGTTTACGCAGATCGCAATGCTTGCCCAAGGGGAATTCCGCAGGCTGTTGATGGCAGGCACGAAGGAAAGGGAGCGTATTTTTCGGGATATTTTCTGTACAGGCAATTACAGACAATTGCAGGATCACATCAAAAGTGAGTTTCTGCAGCAAAGCCGTGAATACCAGCGGTTGAAAGACCGAATCTTACAGTATATGGAGGGGATTACCTGCCGGAGGGAAAGTCCTTTTTTTGAAGAAATAGAAAACCTAAAAAAACAGGGACAACCGATGGAGGAATGGAATGTCCTGTTAGAGGGAATGGTAAAGGAGGATGCAGACGAGCTGGAGCAAAAGGCTCAGGAACAGGAACTGCTGGATGTGCAGCTCACCCGCCTGAATGAACAGATCGGTGTGGCGGTCAGCATGGAGGAAGCGGCAGATAATCTGGAACGGATTGAGAAGGAGCTTGTGACACTTCAGGCGGAATATGAGAAAAAGAGGGAAGCGGCAGAGTGTGCGGCAAAGGAGGCCGAAGTCTGTGAGCGGCTTGCAGCAGAGGCAAACCGCATACAGGACAAGCTGCCGGATTATCAGAGGCAGTCGGAACTGGTCGCACAGATCGCACAGATGGAAGAGGAGCTTACGGTCACACAAAAGACGCAGACCAGAGAGGAGAAAAAGCGGGAGAAACAGTTACACCGGATTGTGGAATTGACGCAGATCACAGAGCAGTACAGGGATGCGGGAAAAGAGCGCATTCAGGCAGAGACACAACTGGAAAAGAACAAGGCTTTGCTGTCTGAGGCAAAGGAGCTGGGAGAACGGTTACAGAAATATCAGAAGCTGACCGGAAAGGTTCAAAAGGCAAAGGACGCATATCAGAAAGCGGCGCAACAGTGTGAAGCTGCGGCAGACAGTCTGAACCGGAAGGAGAAGCTGTTCTATGATGCACAGGCCGGTATTCTGGCGCAGGAGCTGAAGCAGGGAATGCCATGTCCGGTCTGTGGGTCGCTGGAGCATCCACGGTTGGCGGTTCGGCTGGACATGGTTCCGTCGAAGGAGGAGCTGGAGCAGGATAAGGAAGAGAGGAAGCGGTTAGAGGCAGAGCGGGAAAAAAGCAGCCGCGAGGCCGGAAGGATGAGCGAGCAGCAGCAACAGGAAGAAAACCAGCTGCGCCGGGATATGCAGAGACTTCTGGGAAGTGTAGCGGATAATATTCCGGAGGCAGAGGCGATGCTGAAGCGACAGGAGGCGGTTTGGTCACAGGAGCAGGTGGCATTGCAGAAGCAGGTGGAAGATCTGACCAACAGGGAAATGGAATACCGGAATGCAGAGAAAAAGCTTCCCGCCCTGCAGAACAAGAGGGGAGAACTGGAGGAGCGTATACAGGAATACAGGGAAGAACAGATCCGGCAGACAAATGATTTACAGCACCAAAGGGAAAATCTGGTCACGCTGCAGAAAGGGCTGCTCTATCAGGATGAGCAGTCTGCGAGAAAACAGATGACGAAGCTTCAGGAGCAAAAGTCAGCACTGGAGCAGAATGTCAGGCAGACCACAGAAGCGGTTGCCCGATGTGAGAGTGAGCGCAAGGAAAAGACGGGACGAAAAAAAACGCTCGAAGAACAGCTATCCACCGGAAAGAGAAAGGAGCTTGTTTCGTTACAGGAAGAAAAACAGGAGCTGGAACAGCGCAAGACACAGATACAGTCAGAGATAGAGGAACTCCGGCTGCGGTATCAGAACAATAAAAGAGCAGGGGAGCAGATAGAGCGGGAGTGGAAACAGATGAAGGAGACGGAGAAGGCATATAAGCTGCTGAAGTCCCTGTCCGATACTGCAAATGGAAGCCTTGCGGGAAAGGACAAGATCATGCTGGAGACGTATGTGCAGATGACTTTTTTTGACCGGGTTCTGAATCGGGCCAATCTGCGGCTGCTGAAGATGACCGATGGACAGTATGAGCTGGTTCGCAGGAAGGGAGCCAGCAATCAGAAAAGTCAGTCCGGACTGGAACTCGAGGTGCGGGATCATTATAATGGCTCGTCGAGAGGGGTACAGACCTTGTCCGGTGGGGAATCCTTTATGGCCTCCCTCTCCCTTGCGCTGGGGCTGTCGGACGAGATCCAGATGGCAGCGGGAGGAATCCGGCTGGATACCCTGTTTGTGGATGAGGGCTTTGGCTCACTGGATGACGAAACCCTGACAAAAGCGGTTCAGGTGTTAAACGGACTGACCGGAGGATGCCGTCTGGTGGGGATCATTTCCCACGTATCCGAGCTGAAACAGCGCATTGACAGACAGATCGTGGTAAGGAAAACCCGCACCGGGGGCAGTACGGTTCGGATAGAATGTTAGGAAAACGGTACTGGATTGAATGGCAATGTCATTTAGTTAGGCCGGACGCTACCGAATATGGTATATGTTCCCCATTCCGGGCACGCTGCACAGCATAACTTCACACTAGGCTCGAAACAACCTCGCCAAGTGTTCAGGTATCGCGCTTAACTGCCGACGTAACGGTACTAAATTCGCAGCCTGAGCTGCTCATTAAGGACCGACGTCCGCAGATAGCCCTGCATAGTGAAACATATACCATACCCGCTAGCTGTTCACTGGCTAATTCTTAACTAAATGACATTGGGTTAAATGGGGCTTGACTTCTTAGATTTCTACAGTAAAATAGCAAGTGAAATATGCAGGGGGATAAGACAGGAAAGGAACAGATGGCATGGAAAAAAAGGGAATTATCTTTGATATGGATGGAACGCTTTGGGATTCATCGGAGGCGGTAGCCGGAAGCTGGACAAAGGTGGTTGCAGAGCAATACACGGATCAGCGTGTCATTACAGCGGAGGAGATCCGGAGTGTGATGGGAAAGACGATGGATAAGCTCGCAGAAGCGATGTTTCCGGAGTTGGAAAAAGACAGTAGAATGAAGCTGCTGGATGCATGCTGTGAATATGAGAATGCGTATCTGCGGGAGCATGGAGGCATCCTGTATGACCATTTGGAGTCTACGTGGCAGAAGCTGCGGGAACGGTACTTTCTATATATTGTCAGCAATTGTCAGAAGGGGTATATCGAAGCCTTTCTGGAGCATTATGGATTTGGTGATTATTTTGAAGACATAGAGTGCTATGGCAACAATGGGTTGAAGAAGGGCGATAACATTCGCAAAGTGGTGGAGCGCAACGGGCTGACAGATGCGGTCTATGTTGGAGATATTCAGGGAGATTATGAGGCGAGTCAGGAAGCGGGCATCCAATTTATCCATGCGGCTTATGGGTTTGGAGAGATCGATCAGAAGGTGCCGGTGATCCGGAGCTTTTCGGAGCTGCCGGAAGTCGTGGCGCAGGTATGTGGCCATACTCGCGAACGAAATGGATTGCCGATTTAGAATTGTCACCGTGGTATATTATTCGATATACCAGAGAAAAGGAGATATCACTATGTTTTATACCGTTACCTTGAATCCGGCGATGGATTATGTGATCACCGCCAATGGGATGAAGCCTGGGAGAGTCAATCGCTCCACTGCGGAGGAGCTGCATGTGGGTGGAAAAGGAATCAATGTCTCCATCGTGCTGAAGGAGCTTGGGATCGGTTCAAAGGCTCTGGGCTTCACAGCGGGTTTTACAGGGGAGGAGATTGAAAAGAGAGTTGCTGCAATGGGTGTGGAACCGGATTTTGTGCGGTTGAAAACGGGCTGCTCCCGAATCAATGTGAAGATCCGTTCAGACAGGGAGACTGAGTTGAATGGACAGGGACCGGATATCAGTCCACAGGCACAGGAACAGCTTTTTGCAAAGCTTGATTCGATAAAAGATGGGGATACCCTGATTCTGGCGGGCAGCGTTCCTGCCAGCCTGTCACCGGATATATACGGGAGGATCCTCCTGAGGCTTGCAGACCGGAAGGTTCGGGTGGTGGTGGATGCCACAAAAGAACTGCTTTGGAATGCGCTCCCATATAAGCCTTTCCTGATCAAACCCAACCGGCATGAGCTGGAGGAGCTCTTTGGGATACCGCTTCCCACGCAGGAAGCGGTACTGGAGTACGCGGCGCAACTCCGGAGCATGGGAGCAGCCAATGTCCTCGTATCGCTGGCAGATGAGGGGGCATTGTTACTGGATGAGAACGGAAGAACCCATATCGGTAAGGCCTGCAGGGGAAGGGTCATCAATTCTGTGGCCGCAGGCGATTCGATGGTGGCGGGTTTTCTCGCCGGAGCATCAGAGGGCGATTATGAATATGCCCTGAAGCTGGGAACAGCGGCGGGCGGAGCGACAGCCTTTTCAGAGGGATTGGCGAAACGGGAGGAGATACAGAGACTGCTGGAGCAGCTTTGAGGTTGGCAAAAACGCAGACGTAGTGGCCTGCAATTGGAATCCGGGAGGTGAGGGAATGAAAAAATTTAGCGGAAAAGGGATTTATGGTGCAATCGCAGTCGGTAACGTGTCTATATTTAAGAGGAAAGAGGCCTCTGTCAAGAAAATCCACATTCAGAATGTGGAGGAGGAAATGGAGCGGCTTGCGGCAGCAAAGGAGGCTTCGGTACATCAGCTTCATGGGATCTATGAGAAAGCACGAAAGGAGCTTGGAGAGAACGATGCGCAGATCTTTCACATTCACAGCATGCTGATAGAGGATGTGGAGTACAACGGCTTCATCCGGGATGTGATGGAATCACAGAAGGTAAATGCAGAGTATGCGGTTGCGGCTGCGTCCGATTATTTTCAGAACCTGTTTGGTCAGATGGAGGATGCGTATTTACAGGCGCGGGCAGCAGATATCAGGGATATTTCCAGAAGGCTCATTCGGAATCTGGAGGAGAATCCGGAGGAACAGGAGATGCAGGCGGGGAAGGTGATCCTCTGTGCGGATGATCTGGCGCCAAGTGAGACTGTCTTGCTGGATACTGACAGAATCCTCGCTTTTGTGACTGCGCTGGGTTCCCCTAATTCCCATACCGCGATTCTGGCGGGAAGCCGGAATATTCCGGCGGTTGTCGGTGTGGGAGAAGAATTTTTGAAGCTGGTGCAGGATGGTATGACCGTGGGTGTGGACGGTTATACGGGGGATGTTGTTCTGGAACCGGACGAGGAAACGACACAAAGACTGTTGGAAAAACAGCGTGCAGAGGAG
Source organism: Lachnospiraceae bacterium (assembly GCA_017479085.1). Taxonomy (GTDB): domain Bacteria; phylum Bacillota; class Clostridia; order Lachnospirales; family Lachnospiraceae; genus CAG-590. The sequence continues at coordinate 6,898 of JAFVCQ010000104.1, forward strand.
GAGACGAACCGTCTGTTGAAGGAACTGCGCGGAAAAGAGAATGTAACACCGGACGGGAGAAGGATTGATATTTATGCCAATATCGATCATGTGGGACAGGTGGAGTCGGCACTGGCAAATGATGCAGGAGGAATTGGACTGTTCCGCAGCGAGTTTCTCTATCTGGAACACAGCGACTATCCCACTGAGGAGCAGCAGTTTGCAGTATATAAGGAAGTGTTGGAGCGCATGGGTGGAAAGAAGGTTATCATACGCACAGCGGACATTGGAGCGGATAAACAGGCAGACTATTTTCATCTGGCAAAGGAGCCGAATCCTGCACTGGGACTTCGGGGAATCCGTCTGTGCATATCCAGACCGGAGATGCTAAGGGTTCAACTGAGGGCACTTTACAGAGCCTCTGTATTCGGAAGTCTGGGTATTCTGTTTCCCATGATCAGCAGTGTGTCTGAGGTGGAAAAGATCCGGTGCGCCTGCAAAGCGGTGAGGGAAGAGCTGCAGGCAGAGGGAACCGCATATTCGGACGAGGTAGAACTGGGCATCATGATCGAGACACCGGCTGCGGCCGTGATCAGTGACCGTCTGGCACCTCTGGTGGATTTTTTCAGCGTCGGAACCAATGACCTGACACAGTACACGCTTGCCTGCGACCGCCAGAATCCGGAGATGGAAGCGTTCTGTGATACCCACCATGAGGCGGTTCTGAGACTGATCGGGTGGTCTGCAAAAAATGCACACAGACATGGGACCCGGATTGGAATCTGTGGTGAGCTTGCCGGCGATCTGACGTTGACCGAACGGTTTCTGGAGATGGGAATCGATGAGCTCTCTGTCTCGCCCTCACTTGTGCTGCGGCTGAGGGACAGCGTAAGAAAGACAGGGCTTGGGACGGAACACGGAAACCTGTCATGAAACATTTACCATAAAAACTATTGTAGTAAATTGTGAATGATTGTGGTACACTTAGCAGATAAGTTGTTTTGTGTCTTGTCGGTTGATGAAGGAAGGTGTTTTTTGATGGGAGTATATTTGAATCCTGGAAATAAAGCTTATGCGGAAGCGATTAATACAGATATTTTTGTTGATAAAACGTGTATGATTGAATATTTGAATTCGATTGTTAACACAAAACAGAAATATGTCAGCGTATCCCGTCCGAGAAGATTTGGAAAGACTCTGGCAGCAGATATGATCTGTGCCTATTATGAGAGAGAAGCGGATGGCAGATCCTTGTTTGAAAAAAGAAAAATTGCAAGATGTGATAAATGGGATGCGTATCTTGGAAAGTTTGATGTGATTCGTGTCGTAATGACAGATTTTATTAAGAAGAATAGAGATGTGGAAACATCTCTGGAACGGATGTCAGAGAGAGTCTTGGAAGAACTGGATGAGATGTATCCGGGAGTGAAATATGATCCGTCCGATTTGTTTTACAGTATGAATAAGTTTTATCAGAAGACAAAAACAGCATTTGTGATCGTTATAGATGAATGGGATGCTGTTTTTCGTGTACGCAGGGAGGATAAGGAGGGGCAGACATTCTATCTTGATTTCTTAAGGGACTGGCTCAAGGATAGAGAATATGTGGCATTGGCTTATATGACCGGAATCCTGCCAATCAAAAAATATGGCAGGCATTCTGCTCTGAATATGTTTTTTGAATATTCCATGATTTCACCGATGCAGCTTGCTTCCTATACAGGGTTTACGGAAGAGGAAGTTTCGGAATTATGCAGGGAATATGGTCGCGACTACGATAAGATGAAGGAATGGTATGATGGCTATGATGTGAGTGATATCATTCCGCCGGATCCGGATCATGTGCTTCAGAAAAAGACGGGAAAACCGCTTAAGGCCAAACGGTATTCCCTATACAGTCCGCTTTCGGTGGTAAATGCGGTAACTACGGGGCATATTAAAAATTATTGGAACGAAACGGAAACCTATGAGGCATTAGAGGAATATATCATCATGAATCAAGGTGGATTAAAAGATGCGGTAGTCCTTATGATGGATGGGGCAAGGGTCAGGGTTGACATATCCGGTTACCAGAATGATATGACAACCTTTCATAGCAGGGATGATGTATTGACATTGCTGATCCATCTTGGGTATCTGGGATATGATGATGAAACAAAAGAGGTATTTATACCCAATAAAGAAATTCTGGATGAATTTCGCACATCAACGAAATCTGACGATTGGACAGATGTATTTGAATGCTTAAAGAAATCGCACGAGCTGTTGGCGGCAACATGGAGCATGGATGAAAAGAAGGTGGCAGAGCTTTTGGAAGCTGCCCATGATAAGGTTGATAACAAGAAATACAGCGATGAAGCAGCATTGAGTTATACGGTCCAGTATGCCTATTATGCTGCACAGAAGTATTATACAACAATCCGGGAATTGGATACGGGTAAGGGTTATGCAGATCTGGCATACCTGCCGTCCCCGAAGTATTCAGATAAACCGGCACTTCTGATTGAATTAAAATATGGCAAGAGTGCTGAGGAGGCGATCAATCAGATTAAACGCAGGAATTATCTGGACAAATTTGAGCATTATAGAGGTAATACGCTTATCATTGGCGTGAATTATGATAGGGAAGTCTCAAGTAAGAGTCCGGAGTTCAA
>JAFVCQ010000105.1 GCA_017479085.1 Lachnospiraceae bacterium
AACACTCAGGCATACCAACATCCAGATACCGAATCCTTTTTTCATGTTGCTCCTCCTTTTCCACTCCTGCAAACCTTCCACCGATCCAATCGGCAGGACTCCTTTGCTATTCTGCAATCTCTCCGTCTACCAGCTTGATCATCCGGTCTGCCTCTCTTGCCAGATCAATATTATGTGTGATCAGCACCAACGTCTGATTCAACTGCTTGACGGAATTCTGCAGCAGGGTCATAACCTCATTGCCATTTTTTGAATCCAGTGCACCGGTCGGCTCATCCGCCAGAATCAGAGATGGCCGGTTGGCCAGTGCCCTTGCGATGGCCGCCCGCTGCTGCTGCCCGCCTGAGAGCTGATTCGGCAGATGCTTTCTGCGATCCTGAATACCCAGAATCTCCATAATATGTCCGATATACTCCTTATCCGGTTTCCGATGATCCAGAAGCAGAGGCATCATAATATTCTCCTCCACGGACAGCACCGGTATCAGATGATATGCCTGAAATACAAAACCAATCTTTCTTCTCCGAAAGATAGACATCTGTTCATCGTTCATCCTCGTGATCTCCTTTCCGTCTACCACGATCTTGCCACTGGTAGGGGAATCCACTCCTCCCATTACATGCAGCAGAGTCGATTTGCCGGAACCGGACGCTCCCACTACCGCCAGAATCTCTCCCTTTTCCACGGTCAGACTGACATCATGCAGTCCCCAGACCCTTGTCTCATTTTCTCCATATACCTTTGTCACATGTTCCATTGTTACAATATCCATAGTCTGTTCCTCCTATACACTCTCAATCCGTTCGAATCCTACTCTCCTCCTGTCGCCAGATCACCTGCCATATCCAGTTTCAAGCTCCTCAGCGGTACATAGATGGAGCCGCACAGGATCAGCGTGGAGAAAAGCAGGCCCAACGCAGCTCCCGCCCACGGAAATCGAAATCCTACCTGATACAGCTCCTCATAAATCCTGTCAAATGCGACTCTGTGAATGACCACTCCTGTCACAATCCCCACCAGATTTGCAACGATCGTGGAGATGATCCCCTCTAACATCACCATCCGCATCAGCTGCCTCCCTGACACTCCGATCACGCGAAGCTGGGCAAACTCCTTTCTCCTCAAATGCAGATTGCTTGCTGTTGTGTTGAGGATGTTAAATGTACTCATCATCACAATGAAGCCTGCCACAAGCATCAGAATCCGGAAGCCTCCCTGCATTTCTTCAAATCTTGCCACATATTCCGGATATGGAGAGTCGAGCCACCAATCGATTCCACCAAAATATCCAGAATATGTATCCCCCACGTCCCTCTCCAGTGTCTCATAAAAATGCTTGGCAGAAAATTTTGTAAAATGATAATTCATACCCACCATCATGGATTCGTCCGTTGCAGTGGCTGCAAAATACTTCTCCAATGGCAGAATGAAGATCGGACCGCAGCTACATCGATTCACCTCATCTTCGACGATTCCCTCTATGGTGTAGGTTTTATAAGCGCCTTCCTCCAGCATCCGTTTGCATACCCAGCCCGACACTCCGTATATGTCCTTCAGATACTGCTGATAGGCCTCCCATTCTTCATCCGAAAAATGCTCCTTCGGCTCCGTCTGCATCCGGTCAAACAGCGTCTTATCCTTCTCGTATTGTCGGAGAATCGCTTCCTGACGTTCCGCATACAAGGACCGGTATTTTGCCATATCGATCACATCAATCGTATCCCCAACCTTATAATCCGTGTAGGTCACCTTCATATAGTTATCTTTGTTCATACTGTCATCCATGATGCTGTCCGCCAGCTCCGCGCGTACCTCCTCCCCGCCATTGATCAATACCACACCATTCTCACTGATATCCAGAGTTCCCTCTGTCAGCACCGATTCATATCTCGCATAATCCTCCTCATCATATCCGGTGAACGTAACCTCAGGAAGAGACTCAGTGAAATTCTGCTTCGCCCATTCCGGCAGGTCACTGTCCTCCCCCGCCTGTTCCAACATTTCTTCAAAGGAGACTCCCCATGCCGTTTCCGTCCGCAAGGCTTCGGTGAAATGTCCATAATATTCCTCCCAATTCACAAGGAGCATTTGACAAGAATAGACCTGTTTTGCTGCATCCACCTCTTTCATATCTGCAATAGCCTGTAACAGATCCATCCCGGGAAGGAGGCTTTGCACCTCTTCAATTGTTCCCCATGGCGGCAGGGTGTCTGCAACAAATACCTTATAATACTTAAACAGTTCGTCAAAATCCTTGAGCATCCCATTCATGGTACTGACAAAACCCATTGTGGTGATCGTTGCGGCAATACCGATTCCCATCGCTGACACCGTTTTATAGAACCGGAGCGGATTGCGCATGATACTCTTATAGGCATAATCCCCCTCTATTCCAAAGAGTTTCCCAAATATGCTCTTTCTTCTTATTTTCAGTTTCTCTTTTCGTATCCGGTATTCGCCCCGTATGGCACTGATTGGTGTCAGATTCGCGATGATCTTACAGTTTTCCTCCATCGCAAAATACAGATCAAACAGAAAGGCTGTTGCGATCGGCACCACCGGCAGGAGATGGAAGCCTGCCTTCATTCCAAGACGATATCCCACGAGCCTGCTGATTGGCAATCCGATCAGTATACAAATAGCAACGCCAATCCCCTCTAATATGGTTCCCTCCAGAT
>JAFVCQ010000106.1 GCA_017479085.1 Lachnospiraceae bacterium
GCCCCGAAGGAGCGTATCCTGTAAAAACAGGTCTCCGCAGGTATAACCGGAGATGCACAGCTCCGGAAAGACCAGAAGCTTCACTCCCATTCCTGCCGCCCTTTGTATGTCTTCCAATATCCGTTCACCGTTATAGATGCTGTCTGCCACCCGCAGCTTCGGTGACGCTGCTGCCACCTTGATAAAACCATCTCTCATAATGCCTGCTTACCTTTCTTTGTATTTGATTGCGGATACCTGCCTGTTCTTTCCTTGGAAAGTCCAAGAGGTCGAGCCCAAAGGGCGATGACTGATTGGATTTCCATAATGGCAGTATACCACAAAAATCCCCTTTTGTGGTAATATCATAACTTAAAAATACCCCGAAGCGCTCTCCTTCAGGGTATGTTCATGAGGGGTACTGTGAAATATCAAACCATGCGATCCAGACCGGCAACCAGAGCCCGCATCTCCTGTTTGGATTCTACCTGTCTGGATCGTCTGATAAACTCCCTCTGTTCGGCCTCCTCCATACTGCTGAACTGTTCCATAGCATGAAGATTCTCAGCAAATGCCATGCTGAGTCCCACCGGAATCTCATCATTGTTTCAGATCTGCATTTCCATCACCTCGTTCTTAGTGTGTGTGAAATACCGATAAAAATGATGGAAGCTTTTTACAGAAGAAACCCGGATTCCAGAATCACGGCCATTCTTTTATTTTAAAAATGTGCTGAGCAGACCTCTCCCCAGCGAAGCGCCTACATTGCCGCCCAGCTTCTTGCCAAAGCTTCCGCCGATTGATTTTCCAAGCTGATTTCCAAGCTCCCGTCCAACCGTTCCCGCCGCAGATCTTGCCGCATTGTTAACGACTTTTTTGGCTGATTTGTTCTTTGCGGCGGCGGCTCTCTGCGCAGCTGCTTCCTCCTTCTGGCGCTGTTTCTCAGCCGCCGCTTCTTCCTTCTGCCGCTGTTTCTCGGCTGCCGCTTCCTCCTTCTGTCGTTCTTTTATCGCTGCGGCCTCATCAGCCGCCTTCTGCTTATCCTCCGCTTCCTGCTTTGCCTGTCTGGTCAGGAATTCATAGGCCGAATCCCGATCCACCGCCTCCGCATAACGAACATAGAGCGGACTGTTTTGGATCTCTCTCTGCCTTTGTCCATCGTCAAGGGCACCGATCCGGCTCTGTGGCGGTAACATATTACATCGCTTGACCACTGTGGGAATCCCCTGTTCATCCAGTACCGACACCAGTGCTTCACCAATCCCCAGCTCTAACATCGTATCATAGGTATCAAAATCCGGATTCGCCCGGTAAGATTGTGCTGCCGCTTTCACTGCCTTCTGTTCAGCCGGTGTATAGGCACGCAGGGCATGCTGTATTTTATTCCCAAGCTGGGACAGCACACCGTCAGGAATATCCGAAGGCTTCTGTGTCACAAAATAGATACCGACTCCTTTTGAACGGATTAATTTTACAACCTGCTCAATCTTTGTCTTTAATGCATTGGGTGCATGATCAAACAACAGGTGTGCCTCATCAAAAAAGAAAATCATACGGGGTTTTTCCAGATCCCCGGCCTCGGGCAGAGTCTCAAAGAGCTCTGACAGCATCCACAACAAAAAGGTGGCATACATGGTAGGATTCTGAATCAGTCTGCGGCAGTCCAACACCTGAATCATACCTTTTCCATTACAGTCCGTACAGATCCAATCCTTGATATCCAGAGCCGGTTCCCCAAAGAACTGCTCTCCTCCCTCGGCTTCGAGCGACACCAGCGATCTGGTGATCGCCGCAATGCTCTGTTTAGCCATGTTCCCGTATTGCATGGAATACTCTGCGGCATGCTCTGCCACATACTGAAGCATGGCGCGCAGATCCTTCGTGTCGATCAACAGCAGATTCTCATCATCTGCGATCTTAAATACGATCTTGAGCACATCCGTCTGCGTATCGTTCAGATGCATAATCCGTCCCAGAAGCAGAGGCCCCATCTCCGAGATCGTGGTTCGGAGCGGAAGCCCATACTCCGCATAGACATCCCAGAATACCGCCGGGAAGGAGCGGAACGAGAAGCCTTCCTCCTTCAGTCCCAGCTCTTCTATTTTCCTCTGCACATTGTCATCTGCCTCACCCGCATTACACACTGCTGCCAGATCTCCCTTGACATCTGCAAAGAAAACGGGTACTCCACACTCGCTGAACGACTCCGCAAGCACCTTCAGTGTGATCGTTTTACCGGTTCCGGTGGCTCCCGCAATCAGACCATGCCGGTTTGCCATTTTGGGGTATATACAGACCTTTTCCTCACCGGATTTTCCTATTAATATCGTACCATTGTCATACATATCATAACCTCCTAATCCTATCAATATCCTTACATCCGAACGATTCCCTGGTCACGTGTGCTCCTCCTGCATTCTTTTCCTCCATATTAGCATATTTCTCCTGCATTGCGCAAGCTATGCCAACTGCACAATGACCTCAACAGACCACCCATTTTAACCATCCTTATTTCTATCCTTTTCAGAATGACACATTTGTTTGGAACCAATCACCCAGATACAATCCCCTGCCTGAAGAGTCATGTTGACATCCGGCTGCAGAACAGGAAGCCGGTTTCTCTGCAATCCAAGGATCAGACAGCCGTATTTGTCACGCAGATTGCTGAGCTTAATCGTTTTCCCCTGCAATTCTGAATCGTTTGGAATCACATAGGTATACAGCTTCATATCTTCATCCGTCTGCTGTTCTATAAATTGGTGCAGGGGCATCAGATCATCCCCCATAGGACAGTCCATACGGATACTCAGCGAGTTCAGATTCTCTTTTTTTCCGAGCAGACAGAGCCGGTCTTTCTTGTGAATCTGAAACATACCCGACGGCAGATTAAACTGCTTTGAACCTCTTAGGATCTGAATCACATTTACATGAAACCGCTTCAGGCTTCTCACCGTTAACACTGCATTGCTTTCATGCACCCAGACAAACAACTCATCATCCGGCCATTCCGGCCCCTCTGCACCCGTGTTTTCCAGACTGCGCTCATTCATGTTTGCAATGAATCTTGTCTCGACCGAGAGATAGGTGGATGCCATCCATCCGGTTCTGTAAATCAGAATAATCGTCAGCACGATAACCGGCAGTAACCATACCGAATCGATATCCAGCAATCTTTGCACGGGAATAAATACATTCATCACGATCAGCATGAACCGCAGACCATTGAGCGTCACCAACGGCAGATGGTACTGTTTATTTTTGACCCATAACGCTGTAAACTCCGACGAGTGCAGATCCATCATCGGCCTTATAAAGAGTGCCTCCCCTGCAATGGTAAACAATACGGTAATCGCCTTCTTGACCCACACACTCAATTCTGTTGTCTCAAGAACCGGATAGAATCCATAGCCTATAAACAGGGCTACCCCAATCATCAGAATACCAAAAAAAACTGTTCTCCTTACAAAACGTCGCATATACTGCGTCCAGTCGCTATCCTGATCTGCTTCACTGTTATCCGTTGTGTAGCGTTCCAGCTTTGTGAGCATTTTGTCCGGAAGAAGCTTTGCAATCCATGCATACAGCTTATCTGCATGCTTTACAAACGCCGGAGTGGTAAGCGTCGTGATCACGGATACCGACACAACGATTGGATAGATATAATCTGCGATCTCCCCAAGTGACATTCCCAACGCGGCTATGATAAAGGCAAATTCTCCAATCTGACCAAGGGAGCATCCACAACGGACTGCCTTCTTTAAATTCTGTCCCGACAGAAGCACCCCAAGCGCGGATATCGCGATTTTCCCAACGATCGTCACAATCGTAATGATCAGGATCGGAACCATATATTGTATGATCATCTGCGGGCTGATCATCATTCCCACTGACAAAAAAAACACAGCTCCAAACAGATCCTTAATCCCGCTTGTCAGATGTTCCACCCGTTCTGCATGAACCGTTCCTGCTAACAGCGAGCCCGCTAAAAAGGCACCCAGCGCAGACGAAAAACCCAACGCCTCTGCCAGTAACACCATTCCAAAGCAGAGCCCGAGTGATACCAGAATCATGATCTCGTCATTAAAAAACAGCGCGGTCTTCCGTAGTATGGTCGGAAGCAGATAGATTCCCAATATCAGCCAGAAAAACAGATACATTGCAAGCTCAAGCATCCGGATCATCAGTGCGCTTCCCGAAACATTCTGCCCCACCGCCACAGTTGACAGCAGGATCATCATAAAAATACCGGCAATATCCTCTACGACCAATATACCAAATACAAGCTGCGCAAAATCCTTCTTCTGAACCTCAAGCTCATCAAATGTCTTGATGATGATGGTCGTGGAGCTCATAGAGAGCATGCCTCCAAGAAATAAGCTGTCCATCGTACTCCACCCCATAACATGACCGGTGAGGTACCCGATCACAAGCATTCCAAGCACCTCCGTGAGTGCTGTGATCACCGCGGTCTTCCCAATGCTCAATAACTTATGCAGATTGAATTCCAGTCCAAGACTGAACATCAGAATAATGATACCAATCTCACTCCACACATCAATTGACTCCTGATCTGTGACGGTAAAGAAATATGACATATAAGGCCCAACCAGAAAGCCTGCAAGAATATATCCAAGAACAATCGGCTGTTTAAATTTTCTGAAAATGACTGCTACGACACCCGCCGTCAGCAGCATAATCGCTAAGTCGGTTATGAGTCTGGACATTCACTCACTCCTCTCTTTACAGGAATTCGTTCCATCCCTGCAACCACTGTTTTGTTCTATAATAAACTGTTTATTTTTATACAATCACCTGCAAAGGGTATAAGCAGGGACACTCTGACAGGAACGTATTACCTCAAAAATCATTTCTTAGAACTCATATTCTTAAGTGCCTGGGCATAGCCAAGTAATCTGGCCTGTCTTATCGCATCAAAGGAATTAAATGCAGTTAATAATTCTCCCGCTTCGGTCTCCGCCTCAACAGCGTATATCACAGCCGGATTACTTCTTGTTCCATGTGTTTCCACTCCACTGAGCAGCCATTCCGGTGTCACATCCAGAACCTTACATATAATCAATATCTTCTCAGCAGTAGGATTTGTCTTCTTCTTTTTCCAATCACTGATAGTTGTCTCAGGGATTCCGGTTCTCTTTGAAAATTCCTTTTGCGTCATATTCAATTCTGTTAATTTATCAAATATACGATCTCTTATAGTCATATTCTCTTCTCATTCAAATAATGGTCCTCTGGCTTGAACTTGTATTCTAACATCACCACTCCATAACAGATAACCTACGCTATATCCATATCACTCTCAGCCATCGCAACCTTATCAAGCATTATTCGACACCTGTTTTTTCTATATAATATTCGTAAATACTTCAAACCAATCTTAAATATATGCTATTATACGGATTATATCTTTCAAAATAATATCTGTCAACCATGCGAACAAAAAAGTTCACAATTTTTTCACGGGTAGAGTAGATATCTGCAATCCTTATCCCATTTCCTTATTCACGAGATTCGTAAAATCAGGACATCTCATTCTCCTGCTCTTTCGTTTATCTGGCTTTACCACGCACCATCGCAAAGCTTAAGGGCATACTGTTTGCCAAATCACACAATTCCTTCATAAAGCACCTTGTCACCTATATGAACTTCTTCAACTCCAGGTTTCTTAGATTTATTAAAGTTAAAACTGAGCATATATCCGGTTGTCAATCCATAGAAATCAAGATAGCCTATTATTTGTTTTTCGCCTTTCGCATTATATCTTTCTCCATGCCATATCTTTAATTCAATAATGTACCGCTTTCCATTATAATGAATCACGACATCCATGCGTCTTAGGTCAGATGTTCGCTCCTCAACGCTATATGTCCCTACACCATTGATAATCGGCGAAATATATGTGAGAAATCTCTCTCGTCCTTCTTCTTCAATAAACTTTTTCTCAGCCACTTCATCGTTCATATTTCTGATGATCTTCTGAGATTCTATAAATCTGTCCATGATAAGTGGGATATTCAACTCTCCATCTTTAATAAATTCAGGCTTATTCTTTAATGCTTCTCTACGCATTTCCTGAGCAAAACTGCTTTCACCCACAAAGTATCTATAGAGCCTCATCTCAAAAATCTTGTTTGCGACAGCAACAGTATTATGGTTATTTACAATAAAGCCATACATCATTAACTGTTCCTGCTCTTTATTGTCAGGGAGGTAATCTATTGTTTCCCCCCTGAAAAGCATATATTTCATCTGCATACGAAACTTATCATAATCCCGTATCTTTCCCATCAGAGAATCAAACAAGGTATTTTTTTCGGTTATGATCATTTTTACAGCTTGCTCTACACCGTTGGTACTCCATACACCAGAAAGGTTATCTAATGTATCCGGAATTAATTGTTTATCTATCAACTCACAGATTCGACTCACAAGGAACGGATAGCCATTTGTATAATCATGAATCTGCTTTGCTATCACAGCCGTATCCATACCTGTCCTGTGATCTGCTTCATATTCGTCAAGCATTTTCTTTATCCCAGTCTCCGATAAACTCATGTCGATTGTAAAATCGGCAGCGATATTCCAAGGACTGTTTTCCTTGGCAACTTCCTCCTCACGTATTTTTCTCTTAAGATGTTTGACATCTGTTACTCCGGCAAGTATTACAGATTGAAAAGTTGGAACACCATCCGTATCTCTGCTAATGTAACCATCCCTTAGCTGGGCAAGAAAATCAAGGAACACCTGGTTGTTTGTTGCACTGTCTACTTCATCAACAAATAGAAC
>JAFVCQ010000107.1 GCA_017479085.1 Lachnospiraceae bacterium
AGCTGCCACCTTCACTCGTCTCATATCACATATCTCCTCTCGTTATATTCAAGACTCGCTGCTGAGATATACCACTCTTCCACCAACCATTGTCATCTCAACCTTACAATTCGGTATCTCCTCTTCCGGAGTTGAGAATAGATTCCGATCAAGAATAATCACATCTGCAAACATGCCAGCCTTAAGACTTCCTATCTCGTGTCCCCGATTGTATGCTTTTGCCGCATCCGAGGTATAGCCCTTTAATGCCTCGGCTACCGATAGCCGTTCCCATGCATTATGGCTGGCATTACTTCCGTCATAATTTTTCCGTGTGACCGCTGCATAAATATTGTCAAACGGATTTAAGGATACAACCGGGTAATCCGTTCCGATTGCCAGCGTTCCACAGATGTCAAGCATTGTCTTTGTCGGCCATTCCCATTTGATCCGTTCATTTCCGACTCTGATAATCTTTCCATCCGCATCTAACAGCAGATGAATTGGCTGCATAGATGGAATCACATGCAGAGAACGGAATCGTTCCATATCATCCGGATGAATGGTCTCAATATGTTCAATCGTGTTAGGTAATATAGTTTGCGTTCGAAAGTATGCTTCCTCAAAGGCATTAAGTGCCATTCGGACAGACCCGTCTGCAATACAGTGGATTCTGACCGGAAGTCCTGCCTGATTCGCCAGAGTGACTGCATGACTCAATTCTCTTTGTGAACGAAATGGTACATGAAGTCCACAAGTATCCGGCCGGTCGGTATAAGGCTCTAATAACAGACCAGTATAGGTCTCTGCCACTCCATCAATAAAACCCTTGACACCGGATATTTTCACATAGTCTGAATCCAGTGACCGCTTCCATTCCAGAGCTGTCGTGAAATCATCCGTATCATACAGCTTGGTATAGATATGAACCCTTGCTGTCAGGCTTCCAAGCTCCTCCAGGATCCGAAGCTCCCAATATCTCTCATAGGTCTTAGGATCATATTCATAGGGCATCATTTCACTCAAAGAAGTTACTCCATAGGAAGCCGATAACTCCATAAAGTTCCGATATATCTCCAGACGTTCCTCCCGTGTAAATGCATGGTATTTCTCATCAGCCGGCTTACATGCCTCGATTTCCAACAGCATACCCTGCAGCTCTCCATTGGGAAGCAGAAGAATATTGGCATTGTCCTTCGCCATCTCCTTGGTGATGCCACATTCCTCTAATGCCGCCGAATTCAACCAATAGCTGTGAACATCTGCCGCCTGAAGATAGACCGGAATATTCGGAAATACCTCATCCAGACTATCCTTCGTTGGAAGCGGCGCATCTCCCCAATTCGTTACAAACCATCCGCGCCCGCGAATCCGTGTCTCCTCGGGGTGGGATCCGGCATATGCGGTCAGAATCCGTACACATTCCTCCTCAGAAGTAGAATCCGCTATTTCTGTACATACATGTTCACTTGCAGCAATCGCGCCAGAGAAGAAATGTGTATGAGCATCTATAAATCCCGGCATGACCAATCGGTCTCCGGCATCTATAACAACTGTATTCTCTCCAATGTATCGCTTCGCATCCCAGTCGCTGCAAACATCCAGAATCCGGTCACCGTTAATCAGCACACAGCCACTGTACAAGAGACTCTCCTCTGGCTCACCTATACCAGAATCTAATCCTGTATATATTGCATTACCTTTGATACAATAATCTGCTATCATGCGGTCTTTCCCTCCTCATTTCTTCGCAGCTTTCGGATCTGTGACTGCGTATTCAGACTGATTGCTACAATAATGATCAGAGTTATGATCGTAGATAACGCATTAACCTCCGGTGATACCCCATGTTTAACCATCTCTAAAATCTTAAGTGGCAATGTGGTACTGCCCGGACCACTGACGAAGAAGCTGATGATCACATCATCAATGGATAAAGATAGAGATAAGGTTGCTCCCGATATCACTCCGGGCATGATCAGAGGTAGTGTTACCGTCAGAAAAGTCTTCACATGGCTGGCACCCAGATCCATCGACGCTTCCTCTAAGCTCTTATCCATACCCGCCAAACTTGCCCGCACAGAAATAACCACAAACGGAATGCAAAAGGTAATGTGTGCTAAAGTCATAGTAAGCAATCCCATTGGCATATTCAGGATTGAAAATATGGACAGCATAGCAACTCCCAACACGATCTCCGGTATCACAATCGGGACATACAGCAGCATATCTACCAGCTTCCTACCCTTGAACTCATACCGACTCATACCCACCGCCCCCAAGGTGCCGATCACAACCGATACAATCGTAGATACCGCGGCAATTATCAAAGTATTCTGCAGGGATTCCATTAAGGTCCTATTTTTAAAAAATGATCCATACCACTGCAGGGTAAAGCCTTCAAAGACAATGTTCATCTCCGATGTATTGAATGAGAACAGGATTACAACGAAAATCGGAATATACAAGAAGATAAATACCAGACCGATCACCAAATTCTGAACTCCATGTTTTGCTTTCTGTTTCTTCTCCATATGACACACCATTCCTTATATCATCTCTATCTTCCAGATCTGTTGTTACTAACATTCCAATTTACCATTATCCTTGTTATACTTTCTATACGACAAATGCCACCATGTGTTTTTCCTATATTCCACTCAGATCGTCCATACTGCCTCCTGCTGCCTGATATCCTTTCAGCATACCGAAAGTAATTAACATCAGGATGACAGACATCGCTGCTCCCAGCGGCCAATTTCTAGCGGTAATGAATTGATTTTTAATCAGATTGCCGATTACCAATGTTTTGCTTCCCCCCATTAAATCTGTAATAAAATACAGTCCCATAGACGGAATAAATACCATAACACTGCCAGCAAAGATTCCCGCCTTAGTAAGCGGAAGTGTAATCTGTAAAAAGGATTTCAACGGTCTCGCCCCCAGATCCGAAGCTGCCTCCAGCAACATCGGATCCAATTTCTCAATTGAACTGTACAAGGGCAATATCATAAAAGGAAGCAGCATATAGACGAGTCCGATCATGGCCCCAGTTTGGTTATAGACCAGCTTTAACGGCTCCTTGATCAGCCCGACAGCCATCAGCACATGATTGATCACACCCTCTGCCCGTAGGATATTCGTCCAGGAAAAGATTCGGATGATCATACTGACACAGAACGGAATCATAACCATTGCCATCAATACCTTCTTCTGAACCACCTTCTTTTGTGCCACAAAATATGCAAACGGATATGCGATCAACAGACAGATTACTGTAACCGCCAAGGATATGCCAATCGACTTTGCAAAGGTCGTGATATACAACGGATTCAGGATATCCAGATAA
>JAFVCQ010000108.1 GCA_017479085.1 Lachnospiraceae bacterium
GGTGGAGGAGACACAGGCTATGGTGGATCGGTTTCAGATCAAGGGGAATCTGAATTACCAGATCTTTTACAGTGCGGACAAAGAGAACAATGTGTTTGACAGCATCCGGGGAAAGGTTCCCTTTGTGGAATATATCAATGCGGATGGAACCGGTGAGGGCGATTACATAGAGGTACATGTAAGTCTCAATGACCTGATGGTAACGGTGTTACATTCCCGCAAACTCAGTCTGAAGGCACTGGTCGGAATCGATTATCAGGTGAAGGAAAATGAGAGTTTTCAGGCAGTCACCGGGATTGAGGAGAACAGCGGGATTGAGGTGCTGAGCGGCCCCCTGGCCATGATGGGATTAAAGCTTCAGCAGAAGGAAAAAATGCAGGTGACAGAGCAGGTGGAGATTCCGGACAACAAGCCAAATATCTATCAGGTACTCTGGAAAAGCGCTGCGGTGACAAATACACAGATGAAATCCGGGGATGGCTATCTGACGGCCAGCGGCAATCTGAGTGTCTTTCTGGTATATCGGGCAGAGGAGGAGGAAATGCCGATCCAGTTCTTTACGCTGGAGGTGCCATTTGAACAGCGGCTGGAGGAACCGGTGTGCAGTGAGGACATGATATCGGGCAGCTTTTTCAGTCTGGATCAGGATCATATCACGGTGGTGCAGGATGAGAGCGGAGAAGACCGTCTGCTGGATATCACATTGGATTTTACAGTGGAGCTTAAGCTGTATGGCAGAGAGGAGTTTGAACTGGTAAGGTATGCCTATTCGACTGATATGGAGATCTATCCGGAATGGAAGAACTTCTCGGTACAGCATCTTCTGATGCGCAATTGTGCCAAGACAAAGATTTCCGAGACCGTTACCATGCCAAAGCAGCAGACGATTCTGCAGATCTGTCATGTGGAGGGCTCGGTGTCGATTGAGGAGACAGAGCGCACACCAAAGGGAATTCTGGTAGAGGGTGTGCTGGGAACACAGGTCACCTACATGAACAAAGAAGAAAATGGAGCGTTGTTCTCGGCGACCTTTGAGATTCCATTTTCCCACGAGATCGAGGTGACCGGAATGAAGGAGGATATTACCTACTCGATCATTCCGTTTCTCGATCAGATCAATGCGCTGCAATTAAATGAGAGTCAGATTGAGATCAAGGCGGAGGTATCCTTGGAGGTGCTGGCCTTTTCGAATGAACCGGCGAGGGCGGTACTGGATATGCGCGTAGAGCCGATCAACCAGCAGCGCAAGAAATCCCTTCCGGGGGTAGTGGGATACATTGTAAAAAAAGACGATACCCTGTGGGGCATCGCCAAGCAGTATTACACGACCGTCGAGCGGTTGAAGCAGATCAATGGATTGGATCAGGACCGGATTGATGTGGGCGACAAGCTGGTCATTGTCAAAGAATAGTTACAATATTCAATTCGGGATGGCGGGACAGATCTATGTATTCCCCATTCACCAGAATACCGGGGCGGGAGATGGCTGACTGGTTTGTCAGAACCACCTCGCCCTGTCGTCCGTCATTCAGAAGGATCGTCGTGTGTAGATAAGTGTCCGAGATCCCATGTAAAAATGGAATCAGATAACGCGGATCATACTTGGCATAGCCCTCATCCTCGTAGAGCCTGATCACCTCAAAGGGGCAGATACCCTTGTGATAGCTTCGATTGGCGGTCATTGCCTCATAGATATCAATGATCGTGATCAGCTTTGCCAGATTCGGGATCCGATCCCCCTTTAATCCGTATGGATAGCCGCTGCCATCGCATTTTTCATGATGCAGCAGGGCAGCCTGAGCGACGTTTTCATCGATATTCTTCGATTTCAAAAGCTTATATCCCTTCACGGGATGCTGTTTGATGATCGCAAATTCCTCGTCGGTAAGACGTCCCGGCTTCTTGATCAGCTCGGAAGGGATCAATACCTTGCCAATGTCATGCAGCATACCCGCTACGGTCAGGATCTTCAGGGTATCTTCATCGAGATGTAGCCAGCGTCCCAGAATATTCGCCAAGAGTGCCACGTTCAGGGAATGAGCATAGGTACAGTCATCAAAATAGCGGATGTTGCTTAGGATATCCATCATATGGTAGGTGTTGGTAGTGCCGGCCATCACCTCGTTGGCAGATTGAAATAATTCATCCACATCGACTGCCTCATTGCGCGTTGCAATGTCATTTAATTTGTAACTGAATTCGTCGGTTGTCTGTTTGAAGTTCTCTTCGAATTTGATAAAGGATTCACTGTTGCGCAGCCGGTCGTAGTAAGTGGAAGACGGAGCGTCAGAGGAAGACTTTGGCGCTTCTTTTGTTGTGTCCTTTGTTGTATCGGTTTGGTCATGAATGGATACAGAAACAACGGAGGAGCGATGCAGCAGCTTCAGAACATCATCATTCACGATGGTTCCCTTTCTTACAACCAACTGGGAATCCTTGTAGACATCTTCTGCTATCACCATGCCGGGTAAGACCTTGTGCAGCATCATCGGTGTTATGTTCATTCTGTATTCGCTCCCTTCTTTGCCATATTCTCTTATTATAAGAAAAGTGTCAGCTAAAGTCAATCGGTTCTTGACCTGTGACGGGATATGGTGTATGCTGTTAGGGAACTGCAAAGGGAACTTCTCTTATTCAGAGTGGTGGAGTCAGAAGGGACTGAGAAACCACGGCAACCCCGTAACTGGAAGGTGCCGGCCTGAGGCGAGCGATAACGCATCGATCAATAAGAGGATTTGAATATACAGCGATATCTACCTTCAAATCCTTGAATTTGAAGGTTTCTTTTGTTGTAGCACATTTTTTATATAACAGGAGGACAAGATTGACATGGAAAAATTATTATTTACATCCGAGTCGGTAACAGAAGGACATCCGGATAAGATCTGCGACCAGATCTCCGATGCGGTATTAGACGCATTGATGGAACAGGATCCAAACAGCCGTGTGGCCTGCGAAACATCCATTACAACGGGTCTGGTACTGGTCATGGGAGAGATCTCCACGAATGCCTATGTGGATATCCAGAAGATCGTGAGAGAGACGATTCGGGAGATCGGCTATGACCGGGCAAAGTATGGTTTTGACTGTGATACCTGTGGTGTGATCACGGCCATTGATGAGCAGTCCAGTGACATCGCTATGGGTGTGGACAAGGCATTAGAGGCGAAGGAGAACCAGATGAGCGATGCGGATATCGAGGCGATCGGTGCAGGCGATCAGGGGATGATGTTCGGATATGCGACCAATGAGACGGAGGAGTATATGCCGTATCCGATCAGTCTGGCACACAAGCTGGCGAGAAGGCTGACGGAGGTGCGCAAGAATGGAACCCTCCCGTATCTAAGACCGGATGGCAAGACCCAGGTTTCGGTGGAGTATGATGAGAATGGGAAACCGGTGCAGCTGGAGGCCGTGGTGCTCTCCACCCAGCATGATGCAGAGGTGACTCAGGAACAGATTCATAAGGATATCAAGCAGTATGTGTTTGATGCAGTCCTTCCGGCCGAACTCGTGGATGCAGATACCCGTTTCTATATCAATCCTACCGGACGCTTTGTGATTGGCGGGCCGAACGGGGATTCCGGACTGACAGGCCGCAAGATCATTGTGGATACCTATGGCGGATATGCCCGTCATGGCGGTGGTGCATTTTCCGGTAAGGACTGTACGAAGGTGGATCGT
This sequence comes from Lachnospiraceae bacterium, assembly GCA_017479085.1. Taxonomy (GTDB): domain Bacteria; phylum Bacillota; class Clostridia; order Lachnospirales; family Lachnospiraceae; genus CAG-590. The sequence goes on from JAFVCQ010000108.1 coordinate 3,685, forward strand.
TCTGCTGCCTATGCCGCAAGGTATGTCGCAAAGAATATCGTGGCTGCCGGTCTGGCCGACAAGTGCGAGATTCAGCTTTCTTATGCCATTGGTGTGGCACGTCCGACCTCGGTGCGGGTGGATACCTTTGGAACCGGCAAGCTGGATGAATTGAAGATTGTGGAGATCATTCGGGAGAATTTTGATCTGCGTCCGGCAGGCATCATTAAGATGCTCGATCTGCGCCGCCCAATCTACAAACAGACAGCGGCCTATGGACATTTTGGACGAACCGATGTGGATCTCCCGTGGGAGAAGCTCGATATGACAGATAAATTGAAGACATATTTGCAGTAAGCTTCAAAGGAAACGACGATGCCGAGCGTCGTTGTATAAATGAACCATTTCGCGAATAATGTCATCTGGTTTAGGATTCACCGGTAAGGAACAGTTCCGAAACAGCTACCGGATAAGACATATACCCTGTCCGGTAGCGCCCGGTTGAACGAAATGACATTGCCTTCGCGAAAGTTCCTAAGGGCTTCAGTGTCCCCGCTCTGCTCCCCAGAAGAACAGGGCAACGGTTCCCGGCCCGGTATGGCTTCCGATCGTTGTTCCGATATGGTTGATCTCTACCCTGCCGTCCAGATTCGGGAATTTGGACTCGACCAGATCAGCGACTGCCCTTGCATCCTCGTAACAGGCAGACTGGCTGATGTAGCATTTGCCATTGTAGGCAAGACCGTCCCGGGCAAGCTCCTCCATCCTTGCAACCATCTCTTTGATGACCTTGCGTTTGGTGCGCACCTTTGCTCTTACGATTAATTTTCCCTCATCATTGACATCCAACAGCGGACAGATATTCAGAAGATTGCCGATGGTTCCGGCTGTCTTTGAGATGCGGCCGCCCTTAATATAGAAGGTCAGATCAGCCGAGAAGAACCAGTGATTCAACGCAAGCAGGTGATCCTGTACCCATTGGTATAGCGTGTCAAGCTCCATGCCCTCATCCCTTCGGTCGGCGATGGCATCCATCAGCAGGCCATAGCCGGAGGAGGCCGCCAGCGAATCTACCACATAGATCCTGCGGTCCGGAAATTCCTCAGATAACAGATCCCTTGCGATACAGGCGGAGTTATATACACCGGAAATGCCGGAGGACAGGGTCAGGTGCAGTATGTCCTGTCCCTGCTGCAAAAAGGGACGGAAGTAGCTTGTGAATTCCTCTGCATTGACCTGAGAGGTTTTGGTTTCGGAACCGTTTGCCATCCGGTCGTAAAAATCATCAAACGCAATCGATTGTCCCAGATCATCGTCATACATTACATTGTCCAGCATAAAATGAAAGGGTATGAAGTGGATCTGTCGCTCTTCAAAGTGCTCTCTGGATAAATCTGCTGTGGAGCAGCAGGAAAGAATATATTGATTCATGTAAAACCTCCTTGCTTACAGCCTGCCTGATTCAGACTGTATATATTTGTATTATACTCAAAAAATTTCCATTCTACAATAAAAGGTTTTGCAAAATGGAGTAAAAGAAAATGCTTGTATTTTAGGTGGTTTCAAAGTATAATAGAGGTTCATGAATAGAACGTAATGAACGGTGCGAAATAATCTGCACCGTTTCGATGGATAAAAATGGGATGGAGGAGATATAGCGATGGCGGATAATTCAAAATTGGGCATGGATTATGACAAATATGCCGGCATACTGGCGCATCCAACCTCGTTTCCGGGACATTATGGAATTGGAGATCTGGGATGGGGAGCCTATGCGTTTGTGGATTTTTTGGAACGGTCGGGGATGAATCTGTGGCAGGTGCTGCCGCTTGGACATACAGGGTTTGGGGATTCACCGTATCAGCCGTTTTCATCCTTTGCCGGGCAGCCGTTGATCATCAGTTTGGATGAGCTGCGGACGGCCGGACTGTTATGGGATGAGGATTTCTGGGGAATGCCGCAGTGGGATGCCTGCCGAATCGAATATGGACAGCTGATCGGGTTTAAGACCGGATTGTTAAAAAAGGCATTTGAGCGGTTTCAGAATCCGGATATTAACGATGCGTATTCCACCAGTGAAGAATTCCGGAAAGCGTATGAGCAGTTCTGCAAGGATTCGGACTGGCTGGATGATTATGCATTGTTTATGGCGGGGAAGGATTATTTTGACGGAGCTCCGTGGTACATGTGGGAGGATTCCCTGAAAAAGCCGACGGATAAGCGCAAGGCCGAATGGATGGAGAAGCTTGCAGATGAAGTGGAGTATTACCGGTTTATCCAGTATCTGTTTTACAGACAGTGGACTGCGCTGCGGCGCTATGCCAATGACAAGGGCATCAAGATCGTAGGGGATGTTCCGATCTTTGTGGCATGGGATAGTGTGGATGTATGGAGCAACAAGAAGCTGTTTGATATGGATGCCAAGGGGTATCCGAAGACGGTTGCGGGTGTACCACCGGATTATTTCTCAGAGAAGGGACAGCTCTGGGGGAATCCGCTTTACAAATGGAGTGAGCATACCAAGACCGGATATGAGTGGTGGATCAGGCGGATCCGCCATCAGTTAGAGCTTACGGATTTTCTGCGCATTGACCACTTCAGAGGCTTTGATAAGTTCTGGGCAGTTCCGTATGGGGATGAGACTGCATTGAATGGAAAATGGAAAAAAGCGCCGGGTGTGGATTTCTTTACCTGTCTTGAGAAGGTGCTTGGGGAGCATATGCCGATCATTGCAGAGGATCTGGGACAGATTGACCAGTCGGCGATTGATCTGCGGGACCGGTTTGGATTTCCGGGCATGAGGATCTTACAATTTGCCTTTGAGAATCCGCAGGAGAACAGCTTCCTGCCGCATAATTATATCCGCAACTGTGTGTGCTATACGGGAACGCATGACAATGACACCACGGTTGGCTGGTATCAGAAGTGCTATGAAACCTCCCGGGATAAGCTCAGAAGATATTACAGCACCGATGGAAGTGATATCAACTGGATTCTGATCCGATCCTGTCTGTCTTCGGTTGCCAATATGGCGATCATTCCGATGCAGGATGTGCTGGGACTGGATTCCTGGGCGCGTCTGAATACACCGGGTGTCGGAGAGGGAAACTGGGCATGGAGATTCCGTCAGGAGGAGATGAGTACACAGATTGAGCAGAGATTGTTTGAGATGGCAAACCTGTATGGAAGATATCAACCCGGGGACGAGCAAGTAGAGGAATGAAAGGAATACAGAACAATCAGCGGGATTGCAGAGAGAACCCGGGCGGGATTGTTTGATAGGGAATGGGTATGAGAACGGTATTGGTACTAGGATTCTTGTTTCTGTTTTTGGTGGTCATGATACCGGTGCACCTGATTCTTCTGCTGATTGGCAGATGGAATCCGGAGCTGAGGTACCGGATTGGCAATGCAATTGTATATTGGGCATTTCGCTGGGAACTGTTTCAGACACAGGCGCAGATTGAGGTAAAGGGAGCGGAGCATATTCCGAAGGAGCCGGTTCTGTTCGTGTCGAACCATCGAAGCTATTTTGATATTCTGGTGATTCATACCACTTCGACAAAGCGTCCGGGCTTTGTGTCGAAGAAGGAGATCCGGCGGATTCCGTTTTTGAGCTGGTGGATGGACAATATCTGTTGTCTGTATCTGGACAGGGAGGATCTGCGCTCCGGTATGCAGATGATCAAGGATGGCGTCCGGTTGCTTCAGGAGGGACATTCGATGGTGATCTGTCCGGAGGGGCATCGGAATCAGACACAGGAGCTGCTGCCCTTTAAGGAGGGAAGCCTGAAGATGGCGGAGAAGGCGCACTGTCCGGTGGTGCCGGTCACGTTGATCGACACGGATCAGCTTCTGGAGGCAAGACCGGGCTTTCACATCCGCAAGGGAAAGGTCAAGGTCATATACGGTGAGCCGTTTTATCTGAAGGATCTGCCCGTAGAACAGCGCAAGAAGGCGGGATCTTATGTGAGGAGTATCATTGAGGATACCATAAAAAAAGAATTCGGCCAATTGCAGCCGGACAAGGAAGAAGGAGGAAATAAATGAGACGATTTGTGATTACACTGATCGTGATAGCTGTGATCGCAGTGATTCTGGTCGGTCTGTACATTGCGGGCAGTAAAATGCAAAAAAAGCAGATGGCACAGAAGGAACAGATGATGGCGGCGGCACAGCAGACATCCATGCTGATTATTGATAAGAAGATGATGAAGCTCAAGGAGGCCGGGCTACCGAAAATGGTAATGGAACAGACTCCAAAGCGATACCAGAATGCAAAGATGCCCATAGTCAAGGCGAAGGTAGGGCCGCAGATCCTGAATCTGATCTGTGATGATGGTATTTTTGATGAGCTGCCAACGAAGGGCGAGGTCAAGGCAATGGTGAGCGGAATCTATATCGTGGGAGTCAAGAGCATCCGTGGGAAAAAGAAAGCAGCCGCGGAAGAGCCGAAGAAGAAGGGCTTTACAGCGAAGCTTCGTCAGAAACAGAGGGAGATCCAGAAGGAGTACGAGCAGGAGGAACGGGCCAAGGCAGCCCAGAAGGCTTCGAAGGTTGAGGAAAAGGCCAAAAGGGAAAAAGCGAAGAAGATTACAAAGTAAACGGTGGTGTACTAAGTTCATTCTGCGCCCTTTGGGCTCGACTTCTTGGAGTTTCAGAGTAATACAGGAACCTGACAGTATCGTATGCTGTCAGGTTCTTACTATATGTTTCCCATTCCGGGCACGCTAGCTTTGCATAGCTTCGAACTAAGCTCACGTTGTTCGCTAAGGTCTCAGCTATCCGCTTAGCTGCAGACGTAACGGTACTAAATTCGCAGCTTAGGCTGCTCATTAAGGACCGACGTCTGCAGATATCCCTGCATCGTGAAACATATACCATATCCGGTAGCTGTTCACTGGCTAATGCTTAACTGAATGACATTGGTAAAGAAATTGATTTATTTTTCCGACATATTATACAGACAGTATGACGGAATTGAGGTGACCATATGAATTATCAGATTGGAAATAACAACCGGCAGTTTGGATATGACAACAGCCTGTTTGATGGTGCAGGCATTTCCGGTGGTGGACAGGCCGGGAGAGAGAGCAGCAATATTTTAAATGGCAGCAGTGTTGGAGATCTGCTGGCATGCAGGCTGGTACAGGCGGGCAGGGAGCCGATTCTGGATATCAACGGGATTCAGATTCATACAAAGGCGACGCAGGAACTGGATCAGGCGCAGGAAGGCGATACGATTTATCTGAAGATACAACAGGCGGACCGGAATCAGGTCTCTTTGAAGATCGTGGGATTTGAGCCGAAGGAACAGAAAACGGGGCCAGAGCCGGCCGGGGGAGCGCAGTTGATGCCGGGCACGGAGCAATTTTCAGAGATGATACAGGAGAATCTGGGAGGCGTGTCCGGGGATGTGGAGGCAAAGGAAAACCAGAAGGAGATCTTACAGAATATTTCACCGGATGAGATTGCCAAGCTTAGGATGATGCAGATCGATGTCACGAATGCAACCCTTTCCGATCTGATGGGGATGGTGATCACAATCCGGTCAGGGGAGCATCAGGACGAAGTGAATCAGCAGATCGGTGAGATTGTAAAAGAGACTCTGGGCAGAGTGCGGGCGAGCCTGATGGCGGGGAGCCACAAGGGATCCGGTCAGGAAATCGATTCGGCATTAGAGACAGCAGAGCCGGCTGTGGTCAGCCGCCTGAACAGTGAGGGGTATCTGGTTCAGACGCCGGCCTCTGACATTTTGCCGAATGTGGCAGAGGCCGGAGGAGGTTCGGATTCCATGATTGGTGGCAATGGCGACCTTGTTACCGATGAACAGCTTATTTATATGGTGAAAAATGGCATGGATTTCACCGTTGCGAATCTGGAGACTGCAAAAAACAGTGTGAATGAGCAGAGTCCTTCACAGCCTGTATCCATCCATGAACAGGTCTGGAATGACATATATCCCCAGGTTACAGGGATCATTGAGGCAGCGGGAATGTCGGTGACGGAACAGAGCCTGTCAGGTGCCCGCTTCATGCTGCAATATGAACTGCCGGTCACGGTGGATTCCCTGCGCTTTTATATGTCGGTGCATGCGTTGAATCAGAGAGGGATTCCGGAGTCCCAGCTTGAGGAGAATATGAATGAACAGGTGATGCTGGGCAATCCGCCGGAGCAGGCAAGATTCAGTGGAAGCACCCTGCAGGATCGCGCAAAGCAGTTGGTGGAAAAGCTGCAGGGGATTACAGTCCGTTCGGTGGATCAGGCAGTGCTGCAGGGCAAACCACTTACGGTTTCCTATCTGTATAACAGCTCGGTGCGAAGTGTGGAGGTACGTCGGATGCGGACCCCGGTCAACAAAGGGGTGGAGGGTGCCAGTCTTTCCCTGAGTGGAGCTGCACAGGAGGGATATCAGCCCGGGGGGGAGTCCCTGTCTGCCAATCCCTCTGCGGTGACAGCCAGAAGACAGTTAGAGGAGATTCGTCTGTCCATGACACTGGAGGCGGCTTCCAGACTGGTAAGGCAGGATATCCATATCGATGCAAGACCGTTGTCCCAGATCGTAGATGCCCTGCGTCAACAGGAGAACCTCTATTATGAGAATGTGGCATCGACCCTTGATCTGCATGATATTCCGGAAGGGCTGGATCTGCTCAAAGAGACTTTGAAGGAAACGGACAGTCTGAAGCGGATGCCGGAGTATGCGCTGGGTGAGGTGGTAAAACGCCCTTCCATCACGGTAGCGGCATTCTATGAGACTGCATCCCGTATCAAGACGGATATGGCCGGCAGGGCTTATGAGACGATGATGACAAGACCCAGAAGGGACATGGGGGATTCCATGACGGATGCATTTCAGAATGTGGATGCGATCTTAAAGGATCTGAATCTGGATCGGAACGAGTCCAATCAACGGGCTGTCCGTATTTTGGCCTACAACGAGATGGAACTAAACCAGACGAATATTGCAAGTGTAAAGGCAACGGATGCGAAGGTACAGCAGATGTTTGAGACCCTGACTCCGCAGATTGTCCTGAATCTCATTCGCGAGAATAAGAATCCGTTGCATATGACGATTGACGGTCTGAATGAGGAGATCATGCAACAGAAGGAGATACTGGGCGTGACGGACGAACAGCGGTTTAGCGAGTTTCTGTATCAGATGGATCGCACCAATGCAATACGGGAGGATGAGCGTCAAAGCTTTATCGGCATCTATCGTCTGTTGGACAAGGTGGAGAAATCCCATGGCAAGGATATTGGAGCAGTGATCCGCAATGGACAGGAGGTGACGCTTGGCAATCTGTTTGCGGCAGATAAGAGTCGGCGGGCGAGAGGAATCGATGTAGCTGTACATGAGAACTTCGGAGAGCGTGTAGAGGTTGGTGCAGGGGAAAGCAGTATTTTAGAACAGATTGAAACGGCATATAATCAGACCTTGGTTGGCAGTATGCTGCGGCATATCCGGCCGGAGACCTTGCAGAATCTTAAGACCATGGATTATCAGAACATGAGTCTGGAGGAGCTTAACGCAATTCTTCGGGCAGGGGATAACGGAGAGGGCGAGACAGAGTTGACGGAGGAACTGGCAGATACGATGCGGAAGGCTTTATCCTGTGAGGAGGATGTGGAGATGATGCTGGAGGCGAATGACATGCCAAAGACCGTCACCAATATTATGGCGGCACATCAGGTGATGTACGGAGAGGACGGTATTTATGGTATGATCCGCGATCTCAAGCTTCGCCTGCCAAAGGAAAAGCGGGATCGCATCACGGCACGGGAGGATCGTATGCTGGAGAATCTGGAACACAAATCCGATGTGATCTATGGATTGGAACATATTCGTTCTGCCTTTTCAGAAGCGATTCATGAGAAGGAGGAGGACGGAACCATTACTGCCATGGATATTCAGGCCCTCAAGTATCTGAATGCCGGAATGCCAATTGCCATGCGGGCGGTGGAGGAGGATGTCTTCCAGATTCCGCTGGTGATCGGGGATCAGGTCAGCATTATGAAGGTGTCCATTTTACAGGATGGCAGTCATGCAGGTGAGATTACGGCGACAATGGATACGCCGAACTACGGAGAACTGGAGGCCTGTATTCATGTGACCGGGAATCAACTGGAGGGTTATGTAGTCACGGAGGAGGAGAGCGGGCAGAAGGTCTTGGAGACAAATGAACTGACGCTGCGATCGGTCTTTGCCAAAGCAGGAATAGAGGTAAGGGATCTGCGTCTGGATGGCACAAAACCGATGCAGTATGCATCAGGGCAGGAAGGCGGGGAGGTTGCGGTGTCCCGACTCTATAAAGTGGCGAAGCAGCTCTTGACAGCTATTAAGTTAACCGGAGTTGCCGCCGATAACTATATTAGTTAACCTTGATGACTGCCGGAGAAGGAGATCCGGTTGTTCCTTACCCGGATGCCGAGGCATATAGGGTAATCATAGAAGCACGGTAGTTTGGAAAAGGATGTTCGACTGCTGAATCATAGATTGAGGTGATATACATGAGATTGAATCATAACGCATTGGCATATACGGCCAACAACAATTTGAACACGATCAACAATAATCTGACCAAGTCAATGGAACGTCTATCTTCCGGTTACAAGATTAACAAATCCTCCGATGACGCTGCAGGGAAAGCAATCTCCCAGAGAATGCAGGCGCAGCTTCGGGGGTTAGAACGGGCCGTGCACAACTCCAATGACGGAATCTCCCTGATCCAGACAGCAGAAGGTGCTTTGGATGAGGTACACTCCATTCTGGCAAGAATGCGGGAGCTGGCAGTACGTGCGGCGAATGAGACATATACCGAAGAGGATCGGGATGCCATGCAGGCGGAGATCGACCAGCTCAAGGAGGAGATTGACCGTATCTCGGAGACGACAGAATTTAACGGACGCAAGCTGTTGAACGGAGAATTGAATAAGAAGGGCTATACGAATAAGGACACGGTATCCGTGATAGAGGTGGCAGGAGATATTGATCCGGGTGTGTATGGTATTTCCGTCACAGGGGATGCAACACAGGCGAGTATGACGCTTGGAATCGATGCACTGACTGGTGCGATTACAAAGGAACAGGCAGGTACATTGAAGATCAATGATTTTGAGATTTTTATCTCGGAGGGCATGACGAAGGATGAGGTCAATGGAGCGATTCGGGATGCCGCCAGCAAGATTGGCATTGATTATGATACAGACAGTGGAGAACTGCGAACGCAGGAGTATGGGAGCAAGCAGTCCATTCATGTAACCGGCAATACTGCACTGAACAGTCTGTTGGGGATTGACGAGAATCGCACGGAATACGGAACGAATGCAACGGCAGACTTTCGGACAGAGAGCGGACAGAGGGTTGGCTTCAGAGATTCCGCTACCATGGAGACGCAGGGAAACCGGATTACCGTAACAGATCGCAACGGATTCAAGATGGTATATGATGTGGAACCGGGCAGCAGTGCAGATGATGTCGATGTTACCGTACTGTCTGCGGGTCCGATGGTATTACAGATCGGGGATAATGAAGGGCAGACGTTGAACATTAACATTGGAAAGACAACAGCAGATGCGTTGGATATTGGTAACATCAATATTTACACACATGGGTATGCAACGGATGCCGTCGGCAGGATCGATGATGCGATCGCAGAGATCTCCGGTATTCGTTCTGCACTTGGAGCATATCAGAACCGGCTCGATCATACCGTGAATAATTTGGAAACTGCGAGTGAGAATTTGACCAGTGCAGTTTCCAGAATTCAGGACACAGACATGGCGGAGGAGATTACGGAATATACCCAGCAGCAGGTGCTCAGCCAGAGTGCATTGCAGATGCTGATGAAGTCGAATGCAAGACCGGAGGGATTGCTTCAGTTGTTCCAGCGATAATGGTGTTACTGTTCATGTCCAATGTTATTTAGTCAGACCGGACGCTGCCGGATATGGTATATGTTTCCCATTCCGGGCACGCTAGCTTTGCATAGCTTCGAACTAAGCTCACGTTGTTCGCTAAGGTCTCAGCTATCCGCTTAGCTGCAGACGTAACGGTACTAAATTCGCAGCTTGGGCTGCTCATTAAGGA
>JAFVCQ010000109.1 GCA_017479085.1 Lachnospiraceae bacterium
ACAAAGCTTCTGATGATTCTGATCACAATCTTAAGTCTGGTGGGAGCAGCTCTTGGAATCTGTAATCTGGTAACGGCAAGTGTGATGGAACGGAGCAGTGAGATCGGACTGATGAAGGCAATCGGTGCACAGAACGGTTCGGTTACGGCACTGGTGCTGACAGAGATCTTCATCACCGCAATTGTGGGCGGTGTGGCAGGCTTCTTTGCCGGTATCGGATTTGCGCAGATTATTGGACGTACGGTTTTTGGTTCTGCAATTACCATCAGGCCGATGGTGATTCCGATTGTGATAGTTTTGGTTATCCTTGTCACGCTTGCGGGGAGTGTTCCTGCTATCCGGATGTTGTTAAGGCTTCGCCCGGCTGAGGTGTTGCATGGAAGATAGGAGCGAAATATGAAAAAGAGAAAAATGTATTTCCGGATGATCACGGCCTCGCTTATGCGAAGACGATCCCGAATGTTGGTTGCCCTGCTGGCAATTATGATCGGAGCCACGATCTTATCCGGACTTGTAACCATATATTATGATGTGCCGCGGCAGATGGGGGCGCAGTTTCGTAGCTATGGAGCCAATATGATCTTCATGGCAGCAGAGGAGGACTTTACCGAACAGGATGTGGAGCAAGGCCTTTCCTATATTCATGCAGAGGAACTCGTGGGTGTGGCTCCGTACCGTTATGAATCCGTACGGATCCATGAGAGATCCATCATGGCGGCGGGAACTGACATGGAGGGTGCCAAAAAATCCAGTCCGTTCTGGTCTGTTTCAGGAGAATGGCCGTCGCAGAGCGGAGAGCTCATGGTCGGAGCAGGGGTAGCGGAGACCTTCCGGCTTCGGGTGGGAGATAAGGTGACAGTGACTTATACACCGGAGACAGAGCAGGAAGAAGCAGCCCTTGATGATACACTGGATTTTACCGTGACCGGTATTCTGGATACAGGCGGTTCGGAAGAGGAGTACATCTATATGTCCCTTGAGGATATGGAAGAACTGACCGGACAGGATACGGTTCTGGATATCTGTGAGCTGAGTATTTCGACGGACTCGGACAGTCTGTCAGACTATGCTGCGCAGATCAGTGAACATGTGCCCGGCATCAATGCCAGACTGGTCAAACGGGTTACGCAGTCAGAGACGACGGTACTTGGCAAGCTGCAGGCATTGGTGCTTTTGGTGACGATTGTGGTGCTGGCCCTTACCATGATCTGTGTGGCCACGACGATGACGGCAGTGGTTGCAGAACGACGCAAGGAGATTGGTCTGCGGAAAGCTCTGGGGGCTTCAAATGGGAGCATTATCATGGAATTCATGGGCGAAGGTCTGATGCTTGGCGGAATTGGCGGACTGCTTGGTTCGGTTCTGGGTTTTGTGTTTGCACAGGCGGTCAGTGTCAGTGTATTTAACAGTTCGATATCGTTCCGGGTGCTGCTGCTGCCTGTTACAGTGATCGTTTCCGTGATTGTGACGGGGGTTGCGTGCCTTCTTCCGATTCGAAGTGCGACAAATGTGGATCCGGCGTTGGTATTAAAAGGAGAGTAGGAATGAGTCTTTTAGAGTTAAAAAATGTATCAAAAATATATGGGGAGCTTCACGCTCTCGATCATGTCAGTCTGAACGTAGAGAAAGGGGAATGGGTTGCGATCATGGGTCCGTCCGGTTCCGGAAAAAGCACGATGATGAACATCATTGGCTGTATGGATAAGCCGACAGAGGGTGAGGTTCTGTTGGACGGTATGGATCTGGCAAAGGAAAGTGCGAAAAGTCTGACAACCATCCGAAGGGATAAGATTGGACTGATCTTCCAGCAGTTTCATCTGGTGAGTTATCTGACCGCATTGGAAAATGTTATGGTAGCACAGTATTATCACAGCATTCCGGATGAGAAAGAGGCAATGGAGGCTTTGGAACGGGTAGGACTGGCGGATCGCGCAAAGCATCTTCCGAGTCAGCTTTCCGGAGGAGAGCAGCAGAGAGTGTGTGTTGCGAGAGCGTTGATCAATTATCCGGAGATCATTCTGGCAGATGAGCCGACCGGTAATCTGGACGAGGCCAATGAAGAGATTGTTGTGGAACTGTTTCGGAAGCTTCATGAGGAAGGAACAACATTGATTGTCGTAACACATGATCCGGAGGTTGCGGAAGTGGCGCAGAGAACTCTGGTATTGAGGAACGGACGTCTGGATCACGAGACGATCAATGAGAATTTCACAGGTCATATAAAACTCAACTGAAAGGATGGCAATGTCATTAAGTTATGCCGGACGCTACCGGGTATGGTATATGTTTCCCATGCCGGGCACGCTGCACAGCATAACTTCACACTAGGCTCGAAACAACCTCGCCAAGTGTTCAGGTATCGCGCTTAGCTGCAGACGTAACGGTACTAAATTCGCAGCTTGGGCTGCTCATTAAGAACCGACGTCCGCAGATAGCCCTGCATTGTGAAACATATACCATATCCGGTAGCTGGTTACTGGCAAATCTTTAACGTAATGACATTGGAAAGGAGGGAAGATATGAGAAAGGGAAAGAGACTGGCGGCCGCCTGTATGATGCTGTCACTGGCAGCGGGCATGACAGGCTGCGACGGTAGTAAAAATTATGCGGATGGAACCTATGAGGGCAAGAGTACCGTCTATGAGAATGAGGACGGAGACTCGGAAGACGGAAATGGGTATGGAGTAGTGAGTATTACGATCAAAGAGAATAAGATTGTGGACTGTACCTTTCAGACCTATGAGACGGATGGTAAATTAAAGGACGAAGATTATGGAAAAGCGGATGGCGAGATTGCGAACAGGGACTATTACAACAAGGCGCAGAAAGCGGTTGCAGCATGTGAACAATATGCGACCATGCTGATCGGTAATGGGGAACTGGATGGGATCGATGCCATCTCCGGAGCTACCATCAATTACAATGAGTTTAAGGAGGCTGTGACTGCGGCCCTCAGGGAAGCGGAGACAGATTAGGCAGGGTGTATGTATGAAGATATGGAAACACGTGGTGATCATCCTTACAACACTGTTCTGTATGCTTGGCATTCCGCTTCTGTACTCCGGATATCCGGCTGTATGGCTTGGGAAAAACAGTGTGGATGCGCTCAGCAGTGCCTCTGTCATTGTGGAACAGCCTTCCGGTGAGTATCTGGTCTTCGTGAACCGGAACAGACATAGGGATGAGGAAGCATTGCAGACATGGATTGATTTCTTTGAGGGAAGGGAGATTTCGTGGATCTTTGAAGACATTAGCTGTTGTGTGGCAAAGGGGGATCATGGAGGGCTTGGGATGGCGCAGAGTTATCAGTCGAGGCTTCCCGAGAATCAGATGACCGTCAGGCAGGAGGATGCAGTTCTCATGCTGTCAAAGGCAGAGGCCGGCAGGTATGATGTCATTGTGATGTCGAAGGAGGCGGCAGAGGCATATCATGCACAGACGCTGTGTCAGGACACAGATACAGAGATGCTTACGTTAAATATTGCGGGAGGGAGCGGACAATGAGAAAGTGGAATGCGGTTCTTAGCGCAGGAATATTGCTCCTTTTTGTTGTACACGGTGTCACAGGGGGCTTTC
>JAFVCQ010000110.1 GCA_017479085.1 Lachnospiraceae bacterium
GTAATAAGCGCCGGTCAGATTCCTTGTCCCGCTCACCTTGTCTCCGCCAACAAAGGAGAACCGTTCAAGAAGATGTCTTTCATATTCCCTTTTCTCGTCAGTATATATGCCTGAGCAGCACACAATACCGGGTACAACACCAGTCTCAGCGCCTGATTCTTATTGTTCCAGGACCGGTTTTTCCATCCGCTGCATCCTTTCGTTTCCGGATAGCAGCGCTGATAATAGTCTGTGCTCATACACAGGATCTGATCCAGACAGACAATATCAAACGTCTTTTCCACAAGCAGGAAGGTCAGCAAACGCTTATATGCCTCACCAAAAGAAAGCCGTTCTCTCTTAATGCCTCCTGCCACATCCTTATAAGCCCAGACCATATATACTGCAGCCATTGCCAGCAGCAGATGGCACAGCAGCTGCTTCGGCACAGACGGCGCAGGATGATCCCTGCCAGCTTCGTAGACATCTTTTGGAAGGAAGCGCAACACCAGCTTTGGCGATGCCAGATGAGGTGCAATCAGTACCAGCACCAGCATAATAAAACTCATTCCAAGAGATAACCCTACTGTCCGCTTCATTCTGATCCTCCCATTGCGAAAAGAGCAGGTCCGAAATCAATCGAATCCCGCTCAGTGAAAAGTACACTCTTTGGTTAGGCTTCGCTAACTACATTTACTATACCTTACCAAGTCCGTTTTTTCAATAGTTTTGGTTTAATAAAGGGATTAGTTCCTTTTCAACTTGACTTTTAACTGCAAATTCCGGTAAATTAGGACACTTTTCCATTCGGATTGATTTACATAGCGCACTTAAAAAAGCAGAGCCGGACACCAGGTATTTTTCTGATGTCCGGCTCCGCAAAGCCTTCATGATTTCAATATGTCGGCCTATCGCCGGTTTTGCATTTTCCGCATTGACTGCATCTACTGCAGGAGCTGTTTTATTACGTCTCCGCTGTCGCCATTAATGCAGACAGACTGCTTTTCGATCTGCACCGGGCAGTATGCTTCATTGAAATTCAAGCATGCATAAACTGCCTTCGGGTTATCATTCGTCATCTGCCAGAACGGATATTTGCAGATAACCGGTGTGTTCATTCCGATCCCGATCTCCAGGAAGAGCACGTGCAGCCGTTCGTCCCGGCGGAGGAAATCAGCATAGGCAGCGCTGGCCCTGTGCCAGCCTTCATCCTCTACAAAGGAATCGTCAGCGCGGAGATTCATTGTCACATCTGAGCCGTCATCCGGGCATTTCGGGATCAGCTCCGTCGGGATCCTCATGGAAATGCTGCCTTCCTCAGGAAGATCAAAGATCCCTTCTTCATTCCTGGCAAACCCCTGGGCTTCCATTGCCTTCATGACCCATTCTTCATTATCATAGGTTTTCCGGATGGCCGGATCAACACTCTGGAACAGTCCGTAATCTCCCTGTGTATAAAAAAGCCGTTTCTTATCGAATCCTGCCCTCTGAAACTGATGATCCACGTTTGTGGTGATCACGAAATAATCCTTATCCTGTAC
>JAFVCQ010000111.1 GCA_017479085.1 Lachnospiraceae bacterium
ATTCGGAAGGGCTGAACGGCTTGGTCAGATAGTCATCCGCCCCGAGTCCAAGACCACGTATTTTATCTACATCCTCACCTCTGGCAGTCACCATGACAACCGGAAGATTCATCGTTTTTCTCACTTCGCGACAGATATCAAAACCATTCATTCCCGGCAGCATAACATCCAATACCAGCAGATCATAATCTCCGCTTAAAGCCATCTGCCTTCCATTTATACCATCTGAACATATCTCCACTTCAAAATCTGCTGCCTCAAGATAGTCCCTCTCCAGTTCAGCCGCCAGATGGTCATCCTCAATAATCAGTATTTTTTTCATTGGTCACTTTTCCTCCTGTTGTTTACTCTGAAAGTCCAAGAAGCCGAGCCCACAGGACGACAGACGAGCTTAGCATATTCGTTTCGTTTGCGAGTATAGTTCATCCTGACAAATATAACATCCTGCTTGATGTATAACGCATACCAATAAAATAATGGCGCCATGTTAGTTGTAGCTAACATTGCGCCATTATATTACCATACTATCTTCAAATCTTCAATACCCATGATTCTAAAAACGGAACACAGAATCTACTTCCTCTTTTGCCGCCAGTCCGCCTCTTTGTCAGATTATATTCTTCATACTGTTCATGCTGATCACCAGCGTAGAGGTATTATGCAACAGTGCAGAAGTTGTCGGCTGGATCACTCCTGCCACACCGGCAACAATCAATCCGGTATTAAAGCCCACGATCATTCTATAATTCTTGTGGATTCGCTTCATCAGGCCATTACTAATCGCTTTGAGGGTCACGATCTCATACAGATCATCTGCACCAATCGTAACATCCGCAATCTCTCTGGCCAGTTCCGCACCGTCACTGATGGCGATTCCCACATCCGCTGCGGAAAGTGCAGGAGAATCATTAATTCCATCTCCAATCATGACAACCTTATGCCCGACCGCCTTCTCCTCTTCCACAAAGTGCGCCTTATCCTCCGGCAGCACCTCTGAATAATATTCATCCACACCAACACGCTCTGCAATCGAACGGGCAGTCCGGTCACTGTCTCCCGTCATCATGACAACCTTATGGATACCTGCAAGCTTTAGAGAATTCACTACTGCCGCTGCCTCTTCCCGCAACGGATCCTCAATACAAATCACAGCCACAAGCTCCTGTTCCACTGCCATGTACAAATGGGAGTACAGAATAGGAAGCGCGTCAAACTTCTCCTGCATTCCGTCCGGAATCCGGCAGCCCTCATCCTCAAACACAAAGTGATGACTTCCAATGATCACCTTCTTCCCTTCGATCATTGTAGAGATCCCATGTGCCACAATGTATTCCACCTTGGAGTGAACCTCCTCATGCTCCAGATTCTTTGCAGCCGCTGCATCGACCACAGCTCTTGCCATAGAATGTGGAAAATGCTCTTCCATACATGCCGCAATGCGAAGCAGCTCATCCGGTTCCTCTCCATTAAAGGATATCACCTGTGCCACGGTCGGCTGGGCTTTGGTCAGGGTTCCCGTCTTGTCAAATATGATTGTATCCGCTCCGGCCATGGCTTCTAAGAATTTGCCGCCTTTTACCGTTATGTTGTGCAGACTGGATTCCCGTATCGCAGACAGGACGGCAATCGGCATGGCAAGCTTTAACGCACAGGAGAAATCTACCATCAATACCGATAATGCCTTCGTAACGTTCCTGCTGAACAGATAGGTAAGCGCCGTTCCGAGCAAGGTATATGGTACCAATCGGTCTGCCAGATGCTCTGCCTTTCCCTCCAGAGAGGACTTAAGCCGCTCCGACTCTTCTATCATCGTCACAATCCGCTCGAATCGGCTGGAGCCTCCTGCCTCTTTGACCCGGATGGTCAGCTCTCCTTCCTCCAATACCGTACCTGCATACACATAGCCTCCTGTAAATTTATGTACAGGAACCGATTCGCCGGTCATCGATGCCTGATTGACCGTAGCTTCTCCTTCGATCACCACACCGTCAAACGGAATCACATTGCCCATATGAACGACCACTGCATCCCCGGCGTTCACCTCTGTCATAGAAACCCTGATCTGTTGTCCCTCTCTCAAAAGCCACACCTTACTGACATTCAAAGACATACTTCTGGCCAGATCGTCTACCGATTTCTTATGAGTCCATTCCTCCAGAATCTCTCCCACTCCCAGCAGGAACATAATCGAACCTGCTGTATCCATATCCCCCCGGATCAGGGATGCCCCGATCGCAGTTGCGTCTAACACCGGAACCTCTATCTTCCTCTGTGCCAGCGTCCGCAAACCCAGGCCGATATACTTGATGGATTTCATCAGCGTAATCCCCGCCCGAACCGGATAAGGTAAAAACAGCTTATTGCCATATCGAAGGATCACCTTTGTGATCAGTTGTTCTTTGTACTGCTCATTCAGTTCCCTTCCCGAATTTTCCAAAAAAGCATCCGGAACCTCCGCCCTGTCGTAGCGAAAGCGTCTGAGAAGCTCTATCATCTGCTCCCTCTGTCCTACATAGCAGACCGTAACATCCTGTGTCCGATGCTGTACCTTAACAGACGTTACAAACTGCTGCTCCGAAAGGTAATACTGGAGGATATCTGCCTGCCGATACGACATCTGCTTCTGCTGCACATGGATCCGAAGTCTTCCTCTTATGTCATGTCGGATTATAAATCTCATACCTGATCATCTCTCTTTACATCTAAAGTGTGGATTCTTCCTGTTCTGCGTCCTCATCTGCGGACTCCTCAAAATCTGCTACTTCCAGCTCTTCCACAGCACGTTCCTCGTTGATCTGCTGTGCTTCCGCATAGATATCTTCTGCATTTTCCTGAACCGTTGTAGCAGTCTTTACCACACAATCCTTTGCCCGTAAAACTGCCGCCGTGCAACGCGTATACAATTTCTTTGCATCTTTGCTGGATAGAATCTTAATACCGGCTGTTCCAAACAGAACACCCGCTGCAAAAATACCTGTTTTCTTCCAATTCGCATGTTTCCATACATTGTTCATAGTAATCCCTCCTGATATTCCAAGTATCATCCAACTGAATTAGCCATATGTTTCACGCAATGTCATTTAGTTAAGCCGGACTCTACCGGGTATGGTATATGTTTCCCATTCCGGGCACGCTGCTATCCGCACCAACTCTACTCTTATTATATCCCATTCCATCAAATTGTCAACGAAATTCCCTCTCACTAACATTACAATATAATCCAATAAACAGTGAATTGTTGTTTGCTGCATACTCCTTTGCCATTTTCACAAATGCTTTCGCAAAAGATGGATTCGAGGGATAGTAGAGATGTGGAAATCCGAGCCAGTAATTCCTGCCCTCGATCACACACGAATATTCCCGCCCTGTTACAGGTTTGATCGCATAGCAACTGTCTCCATTGTCTGTACTGTCATAGTAATGGAACTCATGTCCCCTGATTCGTTCGCCCTGCGGCAAAAACAGACTCTGCTTCTCTTCTATCTCAACATACCCAAAACGTACCAGTCTTCCCGTATTGGAACACTCTGCCGGAATCACCCCCGCCATCGCATAGCGTTCTCCGTTTTTCTCAATGATGGCAGCATGCAGATACATAAACCCTCCACATTCTGCCACAACAGGCATTCCCTGATCAAATGCCTGCTTCACCGACTGAAGCATACGGACATTACTGCTCAGTGCTTTCCCATATAATTCCGGATACCCGCCTCCGAATAAAAGAGCATGACAGCCCTCCGGCACCCGGGTATCGTGTATGGGAGAAAAATATCGTATTCCGGCGCCATATACCTCCAGCATACGCAGATTGTCTTCATAATAAAAACAAAATGCCTCATCCCTTGCCACTGCAATCACAGGCTTTTTCTCGTGAGCACATCCCCCTGTCCTGCCATGGGGTTCCGGTCTGGACACAGGTCTCCTGTCACCTTCTCCCATTTCGCTGTTTTGCCCGGCAATCTGTATAATTCCTTCCACGGAAACCGTTTTTACAAACTCCTCTGTTATCCTCTGTAAATGCTCCTTTCGATCTGTCATCTCCTCCGGCAGTACAAGTCCCAGATGCCGGCTTTCCATCTGCATCGCCTTACAGTCCGGAAGATATCCCAGCACACGGATCTGCAATTCCTGTTCCATCAAGGGCTTTATCGTTTCATAATATGCGCTTGACGTTCTGTTTAATATGACTCCCTGAATCAGCTTTTCTCTGTCATATGCAAGAAATCCGGCAATGAGCGGAATTACCGAGCGTCCCATTCCCTTTGCATCCACCACCAGAACAACAGGTGTTTTCGTAACCTGCGCAAGATGATAGGAGGAACCCTCTTTCCGGACGCCTCCAAGACCGTCAAAAAGCCCCATGACACCTTCTAACACTGCAAAGTCCTGTCCGGTTCTCCCTTTTCGAAAAAGCTCTCTTGTCCCCTCCTCTCCGGTAAAGAACGTATCCAGATTCTTAGATGGGATTCCGATAACCTTTTCATGGAACATCGGATCAATATAATCCGGCCCACATTTATAAGCCACTACCTGTGGCCCTCTGTTTTTCAATGCCTGTACCAACGCACAGGTAACTGTTGTCTTACCGCTTCCGCTTTTCGGTGCAGCAATCATAATTCGTCTTAATTTCATATTCGTTCTCCATATATGTCTCCCATACAGAAGGACAAAAATCAAATGCACAGATCCACACCGGATTTTCCGCCTGCATCAGATGATAGAATCCTGCTTTCTTTGACCTGCTGACCTGTATCTGTACGATTTCTTCATTTTTTACGGGATACAGGGATAAGATCTCTTTCATCTCACAGATTGTTTCCATACTGATAGCATTCATGACCACTCTCATATCCGGATTCATATGATATAAAGTCCGCAGTATGTCCTTCAATCTGCCCCCGCTTCCTCCGATAAAAGCATGCGTCGGTTTTGTCAGCCCTGACAGTCCCTCCGGCGCCTCTGCCTCTAAGATTGTTATATTCTCCAATTGCAATGCTTTCTTATTCTGCTCAATGAGCGAAACAGCCTCACGATTACGTTCGATCGCATAGACCTGTATGGCATCTGAAAGGCAGGCCAGTTCAACTGCAATCGAACCGGTCCCACTTCCAATATCACAGACCACTGCCCCCTCATGCAGCCTCAATTTGCATATACTGACTTCCCGGACTTCTTCCTTCGTCATGGGAACCCGATTCCGGATAAACTCCCGATCCGGAATACCATGTGTCAGTCTCTTTGGGCCGACAGCCGGATTCCTGACCAAACAGGTGTAAAGACCTTCCTCCTGAAGTGCAGCACACTCCTCCGGAGTCAGCCTCCGGATCTGTTGCTCCCGGTATGACATCTGATACCCTGCCACCACCTCACATTCCGTCATGCGTGCCTCCGTCAGAATCTGTCCCAGACGATTGACATCCCTTACTCCGGACATTAACAGATAGGTCTTTTCTTCCCTCTGTATCCTTCTTGCAAGGTTTTTTACCTCTTTTCCATGCATGCTGTAAATTGCTGCATCCTGATAGCTTTCTCCAATAGAGGCAGCAAGATGAGCAACTGAGGATATGCCCGGCAGTATGCGAATCGATGCGTTCAACCGTCCGTTGTCTGCTTCCTCACGCAGAGCATGATAGAGCCTCTGACAGCCACTGTAAAAACCACTGTCACCGGAAAACAGAATGACCACCGTACGATTTTCCAAACCTGCCTCCTGCATTTTCTTCAGGTATGGAAGGATCTGTTCTGCCTGATAGTATGGTTGTTTTTCCAGTCGCGGTTTATAAGGCTTAAGCATCCTCTCTGCGCCAAGCAGAATATCCGCTTGTGCGATCGCATCCCGCACTTCACACGTGAGACTGTCCGGATGACCCATACCGACACCTGCAAGCAGAATCCGGAAGGTGCCCTCTGCCCGAATCCTCTGTCCACAGAGCTTCTCTAGTCGTCTGCACAGCTCGCCAAAGGAATAGCCAGCCTCCTGCGGGTGTCCGATCACAAATACCGGAATCCCTGCTTTTTGTGCCGCTTCGAGTTTTTCCGCGTAACCGCCGGAGCTTCCACTTTCCTTCGTGACAAGAACGGATATCCCATACTGGTGGATCACCGCTTCATTCATCTCTGCCGTAAACGGTCCCTGCATGGCAATGATCTGTTTTCCTGTGATTCCCTGTTCCATACAAAGCGAAAGGCTCTCTGTGCCCGGAAGCACCCTGACATAGAGTCTGTTCCTTACCTCTTCCACCGAACAGTATTTTGACAATTCCTTACTTCCCGTCGTCAGCAGGATGTTACCCTCTGTCTTCTCAAGCGCACCGGCACAGGCTTCATTGGTCTGAAAACGAATGACACCTTCATATGTTGAATCCGCACTCTCCTCTCTTCTCAGGCGCAGATACGGAAGTTTCATCCCCTGCATGGCCATCCGGATATTGTCCGTGATCAAGTCTGCATAGGGATGTGTGGCATCGACCACCGCCTCAAAGCTTCCATTTTGTAAAAATGTCCGGATCTCCTCCCGATCCATTCTCCCACGATGTACCTTCATGTACGGATGTTCCTTTAGCATTGTCTCCCCATATTCCGTTGCCACACAGACCGTATGTGCGATTCCGGATACCGCCAGACATTCTGACAATCTTCTACCTTCCGTTGTTCCTGCAAATATCAGTATTTCCTTCAATTTGATACCCCCGTTTCGTGATCAGCCTGCCATCTATGATCTCACTTCCCGCATTTCCTACAAATACCGTGGTAAACATATTTACCTGTGCATCCCTTAATTCCCGTAACGTACAGGTGACAGCCCTCGTCCCTTCCCTTCCAATATTTTCCACATACCCACAGGCCCGTTCTCCTTCGATATGGGAGAGCAGGATATCACAGGCCCGCATCAGATGATCCTTCCTCTTATGGCTGGCCGGAATATAGATCGCAATTGCAAAATCTCCCTCTGCCGCTGCGACCAGTCTTTTCTCGATCTTCGCCCAAGGCGTCAGCAGATCACTCAGACTGATCACACAGAAATCATGATTTAACGGTGCTCCAAGAACAGCTGCCCCGCTGCTTGCTGCAGTGATGCCCGGAATCACGGTAAGCTCTGTGTCCGGATACCCTCTGCCAATCTCGTACATCAGGGATGCCATTCCATAGACGCCCGCATCTCCACTGCATACAATGGCTACCCGTTTTCCCTTCTCCGCTTCTTCAAAGGCGAGCCGGCAGCGCTCTGTCTCCTGCCGCATCGGCGTAGACAGCATTTCTTTTCCCTGAAACCGCTCTCCCAACAGCCTGAGATACACCGTATATCCAACGATCACATCCACCTGTTCCAATATGGCTAACGCTTCCCCCGTCATCATGTCCTCCCTGCCCGGTCCCATACCCACGATAAATATGTTATGCTTCATTCCACTCTGTCCTCCCATTTCTTCTAATGATGACAATCTTACCCCTCTGTTCACTGGCTAATCCTTAACATAATTACATTGATTCATGGCCTAACCTTTTGCCATGAAACAGCCTTCTGGTGTGATATATGTTTTACAACGAAGGGATATTTGCGAACGCCGGTTCTTAATAAGCCACTTAAAGCGGCGAATTTAGCACCGCTGCGTGAGCAATTAAGCGGGAGCGTGCCCGCAGTGAAAAACATATATCATACCAGATGGCGTCCGGCTAAACCATCAATTCCTCACAGAAATCCTGCTTTCCATTCCCTTCGGGCGACAGCGATCGTCATTCCATTTTCTGCATGCTTTTCATACACCAGCTTCCCATGCCCTTCACATGCCCTGAGTGCTGCCCGCTCGCACACATTGTCCACTCCTACCTTCTCTCTCACAAAGTCTGACCGGTTAACATTCCCTTCCACCTTCTGTAATTCCGCTGCCGAATAGGTGACAAACGGAATCTGTTCTTGTCTGCTCCATGTTAACAGACTCGCCTCCTCACGTTTCCGGTCAATGGATGCCAGCATTGCAACCTGCGTACCTGTAATGCCAAGCTCCTGCAGCGCACGCATAATGAACCCTCTCACCGGTTCGATCTCCTTTCCTCTCTTACAGCCGATCCCGATGACATATTCTCTGGGCCGGAGTAATATCGCCGTATCAAATTCCCTTTTTTCAGACGTGACTACGATATCCACATACTGTGCCGGTGGGTAAGCTGCCATGGTAATCCCCTCCGGCAACGGAACGTCCTCCCTAAAATGTCCGGTCTCTACCGCCATCGTGATTCCCTGTCCGGCCAGCACCTTCGAGGATACCCTTGCAATCCCCTCCCTGTTCACAATAAAAAGCCTGTTTTTTTTCGCAAACAGATCCACTGCGAACCGGTCATTTAAATCCGTTGCAGTCGTAATGACCGGCTCTGCCCCTGTCTTCTCCGCCAGCATAAGGGCCAGTTCATTGGCGCCCCCCATATGCCCGGACAAGACCGGAATCACATAACGCCCCTTTTCATCCATCACAAGAACCGGACTGTCGTGTAGCTTGTCCGTGATATTCGGTGCAACCGCCCTGACCGCAATTCCACAGGCACCGATAAAAAGCAGGGCATTTCCCTCGTTCATCTGCTCCTTCGCCCAATCAGCAAGGGGCTGTTTCACATACCGGATTCCATGCTTGTGCACCAGCTCCGGACACGTCGTGCATTTTGTAAAAACCTGTACGCCTGCTTTTGGTTCGTACATCTCCTTACCTCCGTGTTCCAATCCGGATGCTCTCCCCGTCCGGACACAGGCCTCATCTGCATGAACACGGGACTCGCCTGTCATCCTTCCGGCTATGTACATGGAAAGCACCATTCCATTTTCCGTAAAGCTGATCATACTGATATTCATTACTTCTCCTCCCAAAATCAATGTCTTTACTCCTCTTTTCCCGCCTGCCGGAATCCGGTGGAAAAGTCCGATGCATACAATCTTGATTTCTGATAATGCTGATGTGTGATCACCTCTCCAACCAATACCAGTGCCGTCTTCGTAATTCCATGCTCTGCTGCGGTGTCATACAGGGTCTCCACTGTGCACAGATAAGCCTCTTCCTCCGGCCACGTCGCCTTATACACAATCGCTGCCGGAGTATTCCTGTCATATCCCCCGGCAATCAACCGTTTGCTGAGTTCCCCAAGCATCCCGGTGCTCAGGTAAATCGCCATAGAGGTCTGATGCGTGGCAAGGCTCTCAATCCTCTCCTTCTCCGGAACCGCTGTCCTTCCCTCCAGCCTTGTAATAATAAGGGACTGTGCGACTCCCGGCAGTGTATATTCCAGATTCAGCGATGCCGCTGCTCCAAAGCAGGCACTCACACCCGGACAGCTTTCATAGGCAATTCCCATCCTATCCAGCTCGTCCATCTGCTCTCTGACTGCCCCATAGATGCTGGGATCTCCCGTATGAAGCCGGACAGTCGTCTTCTCCTCCTCCGCCGCCTTCCGGATCACAGCCAACACCTCTTCCAGCGTCATCCCTGCGCTGTCGTGTACCGCACATTCCTTTTTTGCATATTGCAGCAGCTCCGGATTGACTAAAGAACCCGCATAGATAATGACATCTGCGCGCTCTAATAAATGCATACCCCTGACCGTGATCAGATCTGCTGCGCCTGTTCCCGCTCCAACAAAGTAAACCATTCTGTGACCTCCTTACTCCTAGCCAGCTCTCCAAATTCATTCGCATACACAATACAGTCGATCTGAAGTTTCCCCTTTGCCCGCTTATCCAGATAGTAACCGATTCGCTCCACCATATAGTCCATAACCGTCTGTCGTTTTCCATTTTCCTCTAGGATGCGGACTGCCTCCTCCGTTGTAACGCAGTCCAGAATTCTGCAAATCTGTTCCCTGTCCATATGCTCTCTCGCTGCAAATGCAGCTAACAGCTCCATTCTGCAATCCGCTTCTTTCGAATGCGTGTTCATGATCCCTCCGGCCACCTTAACAAGCTTTCCAATATGACCGGTGAGAAGCAGCCTTCGAAACCCGAGTTCCACCGCCAGATCCACCGTATCCCCGATAAAATTACTGCATTTCACACTTCTGTCCAGATCATATCCATACGTCTGTTTCATAAAATCAAGGCCATAATTGCCCGGGGATACCGCAACATAGTCAAAGCCCTGTACCCGTCTCTGATTCAGTTCCACCCTGATCGTGTCCAGAATCGCCTGACTGCTCATCGGCTCCACAATTCCACTGGTTCCCAGAATGGATATGCCGCCGACAATCCCCATTCTCGGATTAAAGGTCTGCGCTGCCCGCCGTTCCCCCTCCGGCACCGAGATTTCGATCCGCAGATTGCCTTTGTAATCCACAAGCTGACAGATCTGCAGAACCTCTCTTTGTATCATCTCCCGTGGAACATGGTTGATCGCCGCATTTCCCACAGGCTGATCCAGTCCGGCCTTTGTCACCCTTCCCACTCCGGTTCCCCCGTCAATCTCTATGTTCTGTCCGGTGCCTTCCCCATAAAAAACCCTAGCATAGATCAGGGTACCGGTCGTGACATCCGGATCATCCCCGCCGTCCTTTTCAACCGCACAGCTCACTTCCTGTTCCGTCCGGTCAATATCCATAATCTGTGCCTTATAAGGAATCCCTTTGGGTGTCTCTATCGTGATCTCTGTTTTTTTTCTTCCGGTCAGAAGCATATATGCCGCCGCCTTCGCCGCCGCTGCCGCACAGCTTCCTGTCGTGAATCCATATCGCATACCTACCTCGTCACTTCATACAAAAGGGCATTGCATATCGCCGCTGCCACATTACTGCCACCTTTTCTTCCACGGTTTACAATGTAAGGAACATCCGTGTCCATGACCAGCTCCTTCGCTCCCTCCACATTCACAAAGCCTACCGGAACACCTATGATAAATGCCGGCTTCCAGCTATCCTCCTGTATCATCTCACACAACCGGATCAGTGCAGTCGGCGCATTTCCTACCGCAAACAGTACCGGTTTTTCCAGAGTCCTTGCCTTTTCCATACTGACAACCGCTCTCGTCACACCCCTTTTTTTTGCTTCGTCTGCCACATCCTCATCTGCCATAAAGCAGTGTACCTGCCCTCCAAGCTGTGTGAGAACCCTCTTATTGATCCCCGCCAACGCCATATTCGTATCGGTTACGATATCTGCTCCCTTTCGAAGAAGCTCCTTCGCAATCGCAACCGCATGTTCCGAATACGTCATCGTCTGCGCATATTCAAAATCTGCGCTGGTATGTATGACCCTCTTCGTGATCATTGCCTGCTCTGCCGGAAGCGAAATCCTTCTTTTGTCCAGCTCCTCTGCAATGATCGCAAAGCTTTTCTTTTCAATCTCGTTCGGAAGCAGACACCATGTCTCATCTATCATCTTATCTCTCCAATCTCTTTTAATAATGCCATGTTTTCCTCCCTGCGCTTCACGGCAATCCGGTAAAATCCCTCTGATAATCCCCGGAAATTGCCACAGTCACGGATCAGGATGCCCCTCTCCAACAATGGGGCATAGAGCGCATCTTCGCTGTACAGAAGAAGAAAATTTGCATTTCCGGGGAATAACGTAAATCCAAGCCTCTCCAATCCCTCTGCAAGAAACGGTCTCTCCCTCTTTATATACGCTGCTGTCTCCCTCACATATGCTGTCTGAGCGGCGCACTCACAGCCCGCTGCCTGTGCAAAACCGGAGAGGTTC
>JAFVCQ010000112.1 GCA_017479085.1 Lachnospiraceae bacterium
AATCATCCGCTTTCTTCGAGAAACTCTCTCAAATCCTTTAAAATCAATGTTTCTAAGCTCTTATATCTCAGGTTGACTCTGATTGTATTTTCGTGGTTGCATTTCTGTGTGTTATGAGATTTCCATAATAAGAAATAACTGCAGAATCCGAAAAGGTCGTAACCTGAATACCAAAAGATCGAAGCTCGGCTTTATCACCATTCTGTTCACTTCACATTATCCATCAGTTATAACTTAAATCTTGTACTAATATAATGTAACATATAAAAAATACATTTGCAAGATAATAATGCAGCTTATTAACAGGCACAATTACGTTCGGATCGTAAGTGTGGTATATACGATCATGGTTATGATAAAGGTCATTCTGGAAGGGGCAACCTGCAGGAATGGCGTGACAGGATCAAAAGGGAGGAAACGGATTGAATCGAATACGGTCGCAAGGTTGAACTTGTCGTAAAGTTATGTTATAATGGTGCGAATTGAATAGGAAGCAGTCAGGTGTCAGAGCAATCCGTACAGGATTGGCTCTGGTGAAAAGGGAAACAGGTGCAAATCCTGTACGAACTCGTCACCGTAATTAGGGAGCTGAAGCCGATATATCACTGGGCAACTGGGAAGATGGCGGATGTGATGATCTTTAAGCCGGGAGACCTGCCTGACGGCTGTACAGAAACAATTGTTTCAGACCACGAGTAACTGGTTGTACGTTTAAGAGTATGGAAAGAATATTTTCCGGTACGTTTCTTTTGTGTGCAAGCCCTTACCGATTCGGAAAGGGTTTTTGTTGTGTTGTCTGAATATAGTGTCTCTGTCTTTCGTATTCAATCAAATATCATAACAGGGAAACCTGTCAAAGGAGGAAATATGAAAAAGAGAGTAGCAGCGTTATTAATGACAGCATTAATGGGAACATTCTGTATAACAGGATGTGGAAGCAGTGAGGAAACCGTACAGAGCTCAGAGACGACAGCGACACAGGAGGCAGCGGTAGAGACACAGGACACAGAGGAGAACACAGAGGCTCCGGAGGAGGTAAGCAGTGAGAATGCGGCAATTCTGGTAGTGAGCTTTGGTACAAGCTATAACGATAGCAGGGATATTACGATCGGGGCGGTGGAAGCTGCAATTGCAAAGGCATTTCCGGAGTACGAAGTGCGCAGAGCATTTACAAGCCAGATCATCATTGATGTTTTGAAGGAGAGAGACGATTTGGTCATTGACAATGTGGAGGAGGCATTAGACCGGGCAGTGGAGGACGGAATCAAGGTTCTGGTCGTACAGCCTACCCATTTGATGAATGGCTATGAGTATACGGATTTGGCCGATGCCTTGAAGAGCTACGAAGACAAGTTTGATCAGATTGTACTTGGCGAGCCATTGCTGACGAGCGATGCAGACTATGATGCAGTCATCAAAGCGATTACCGAAAAGACAGCTTCTTATGATGATGGAGAAACCGCGATCGTCTTTATGGGACATGGTACAGAAGCGGATTCCAATGGTGTCTATGCGACACTTCAAAACAAGCTGACAGACGCCGGATATGAGAATTATTATATCGGCACAGTAGAGGCAGAACCGTCCATAGACGATATTGTAGCCGCCTTAGAGGAAAAAGGAGCGTATAAGAAGGTCGTTTTAGAGCCATTGATGCTGGTTGCGGGAGATCATGCAAACAATGATATGGCAGGCGACGAGGAGGATTCATGGAAGACTATTCTTACAGGCAAGGGATACGAAGTGGAGTGTCTGATCGAAGGTCTTGGACAGATCCCTTCGATTCAGGATGTTTATGTAGAGCATACGCAGGAAGCAATTGACCGTCTTGCAAACTAGTATAACCCAATCGAATTAGCCACATGTTTCACTTATCTATTTTCCTGATAGCACATATGAAAAAGCCTCAGCGGTCTCCGTTCCACTCCGGTCCGCGCATAACAGATGTCCACTGGACATCTTGCGCCCCGGTACGCCTACGTTTTTTCGTATGCACTTTCAGAAAAATATCCTGCGTGAAACATATGGCTAATTCTTAACGAAATGACATTGGATAGGATGGTGGATAAATCGTGAGGAGATTAATGAACAATGTAATGAGCCTTCTGATTCTGATGACCGGTGTCTTATGGACACCGGTCATCTGTCAGGGCGCAGAGGATCTCGTGCCTGTTTATGGTGAGGACGTGGAGGACGGTACCTACCAGATCGAGGTCACTTCCAGCTCCTCTATGTTTCGGATTGTGGATGCGCAATTGAAGGTTGCCGGTGGCGATATGACAGCTGTGCTTACGTTAAGCGGTACCGGATATCTGAAGCTGTTCATGGGTACAGGTGAGGAGGCCATGGAGGCCGGTGAGGATACCTATATTCCGTTTGTGGAAAATGAGGAAGGGGCTTATACGTATACCGTACCGGTTGCGGTGCTGAATCAGGAAATCGATTGTGCCGCTTACAGTAAAAGGAAAGAAAAATGGTATGACAGAAAGCTTGTATTTTTGGCCGCAGCTTTACCGGAAGATGCACTGAAGATTGAATTACCAACCCAAGCACAGGATACGGAAGCGGAGGCTGTCACAGAGAGTTCTTCAGAGGACATATCACCTGCGAAAACGGAGAATCCGGATCTGTCACCGGTTGAAATGTCTGTGAAGGATGGGGATTATACCATGGAACTTACGCTCACAGGTGGAAGCGGGAAGGCAACTGTCGTGTCACCGGCAGCGATCAGGGTGACAGATGCAAGAGCTACTGCACAGATCGAATGGAGCAGCCCGAATTATGATTATATGATCGTGAATGGACAGACATATCTTCCTGTGAATGAAGAGGGAAACTCCGTATTTGAAATTCCGCTGCTTGCACTGGATCAGGCGGTGGATGTGATTGCGGATACCGTTGCAATGAGTAAACCACATGAGATTGCATATACGCTGACCTTTCACTCCGACACATTAAAGAGCGGGAAAGATAGGAATGTCACGGTGGTAATCATAGGAACCGTGGTTGTGCTGGTCGTTCTGGTGGCCGTACCTGTTGTCAGCCGAACAAGAAAAAAGAAGGTGCAGAATGCATAAGAAGTCGCTTCCCCTTTCCCTGATCCTGCTCTGTGTTATATTGTGGTTAACGGGCTGTGGCAAAGTGAAACAGGCAACGCAGCAGGACACAGCACAATCCGGTCTGGAGGATCGGAACACGACGATCAGCAGACAGTTAGTGTATGAAGGCAGTATGGAACGGATATATGCAGAACAATTTGCAGTGGACTATTATCAGGACGGTTATGCCCTGATCACGGTAGCGGATGGGGGAAGATATCTCCTTGTTCCAGAGGGCAGTGAGTCTCCACAGGATGTGGATGCGGATATCGTGGTGTTGAAGCAGCCCTTAGACCATATTTATCTGGTCGCATCTGCTGTGATGGACATGGTCTGCGAATTGGATGCGTTAGAGACGATCCGGTTCTCAGGACAAAAAGCGGAGGGGTGGTGCAGGGAGGAGGCAAGGGAGCAAATGGAACAGGGAAGCATTCTGTATGCAGGCAAATACAGTATGCCGGATTATGAGCTGATCGTATCCGGGGGGTGTTCGCTGGCCATTGAAAATAATATGATCTCCCATTCTCCGGAGGTGATGGAAAAGCTGGAAAGCTTTGAAATTCCTGTCATGATCGACTTTTCAAGCTATGAGAGTCATCCGCTTGGCAGGGTGGAATGGGTAAAGCTTTATGGGGTATTGTTTGATAAGGAAGAGGAAGCAGAAAGGCTTTTTGAGGAGCAGAGGGCGATTCTGGAGCGGGTGGCAGAAGAAGCTGCATCCGGAAAAACAGTGGCTTTTTTCTATATCACAACCAATGGAATGGTCAATGTGAGGAGTTCTTCTGACTATGTTCCCAAAATGATAGAGCTTGCCGGCGGCAGATATATCTTTGATGAGCTGGGGGATGGAAAGCGTTCCTCTGTATCCCTGCAGATGGAGGAGTTTTATAAGACGGCAAAGGATGCCGATTATCTGATCTACAACAGCACGATTGACGGGGAAATCGAATCCATAGATGAATTGCTGGAAAAGGAATCCATGCTGAAGGATTTCAAAGCGGTAAAGGAGGGGAATGTCTGGTGTACGACGCGGGACTTATATCAGCAGCCCATGTCGGCTGGCGGTATGATAGAGGATCTTCATAACATGTTATCCGGAGACGACAGAAATAGTGGAATGCGATATCTGTTTTTGCTGCAATGACCCTAAGATATCAAAAGTGGTGATGACACATATTATATGGGAAGGAAGAGATAGCATGAGAGATAAGAGAACGGTACGCTGTATCATGGCATTGTGCCTGCTTGCGGCAGGCGGCATTTTTTGTCTGTTGTGTAATATCCGCTATGGCAGCATAGCGATACCGTTTCGGGAGGTCATAAAGCTGTTTGTGCAGGGCGAAGTGGACGGGACGGATCAGAGGATTCTGATGGAGATACGGTTTCCGAGAGCGGTTTCCGTATGGATTCTGGGCGGTGCATTGGCGTTATCCGGATATCTGTTACAGACCTTTTTTCACAATCCAATCGCGGGACCGTTTGTGCTTGGCATTGCATCCGGATCCAAACTGGTGGTTGCGCTGGTTATGGTGTTGTTTCTCCGAAATTCGGTCAGGATCAGCTCGGGAGTTCTGATATCGGCGGCTTTTGTGGGAGCCCTGCTTTCGATGGGACTTGTGCTTTTGATGGCCGGAAGGGTAAACAGCATGTCTATGTTAGTGGTCAGCGGGGTGATGATCGGATATATCTGTTCCGCAGTCACGGATTTTGTAGTGACCTTTGCAGAGGATGCAGACATTGTGAATCTGCACAATTGGTCAAAGGGCAGCTTTTCCGGAATATCGTGGAGCAATGTCCCGGTCATGGCGGTTGTGGTATCCATGGCTGTGATGGCTGTTTTTGTTCTCTCTAAGCCGATTGGTGCTTACCAGTTGGGAGAGACCTATGCAAAAAGCATGGGAGTGAACATCCGCGCACTCCGCATATGGCTGATTCTGCTTTCCAGCATCCTTTCCGCCTGTGTTGTCGCCTATGCAGGGCCAATATCGTTTGTCGGCATTGCCGTGCCGCATCTGGTCAAACATCTTATGGGAACCAATCGACCGGTCTGGATGATACCGGCCAGTTTTCTCGGTGGCAGCATGTTCTGTCTGATATGCGATTTCATAGCGAGAACCATGTTTGCTCCGACAGAGTTAAGCATCAGCACCGTGACCGCCGTGTTTGGGGCACCTGTCGTGCTGTTGATCATGACCGGCAGCAGAAAAGAGGGAAATTGATATGAAAGACTACTATATTCATACGGAAAAGCTGTGTGTCGGCTACAATGGAACGTCACTGATTAAGGATATGGAAATTGTCCTGAAAAAAGGAGAGATCTTAACCCTGATCGGGCCGAATGGTGCCGGAAAATCAACGGTATTAAAAAGCATTGCCGGACAACTGGAGCCGTTAAGCGGTGTGGTGTGGATGGAAAATGAGGCACTCTCGCAGATGACAGGCGGGGAACGGGCAAAGAAGATGTCAGCCTTATTTACAGAAAAAATTAAAACGGAAATGATGACATGCCGGGATGTGACAGCCACGGGAAGATATCCCTATACCGGACGCTTTGGCATCCTGTCGCAGGAGGATGAAAGGATTGTGGAGGAGGTTATGGATCTGGTACATGTGGCCGATATCGGAGAACAGGACTTTCGCAGGGTCAGTGACGGACAGAGACAGAGGGTCATGCTGGCAAGGGCGATCTGTCAGGAACAGGAGATTCTGATACTGGATGAACCGACCTCTTATCTGGATGTGAGATACAAGCTGGAATTTCTGTCCACTTTACAGGAAATGAGGGAGAAAAAGGGGCTTACCGTTATTCTGTCACTGCATGAGCTGGAGCTTGCAGCGAGGATTTCAGATCAGATTCTTTGTCTGAAAGGGGAATATGTGAATCGATACGGTACACCGGAGGAGATCTTTCGCTCCGGCTATATGAGGGAGCTGTTTGATATCGGGACGGGCAGCTTTGATGAGGAGAATGGCAGTATGGAGCTCGAACCGCCAATGGGAATCGCAGACGTCTTTGTCATTGCGGGAGGGGGCAGCGGACGGAGCGCATACCGCAGATTACAGCGTGAGGGCAAGGCTTTTCGAACCGGGATTCTCTATGAAAATGATCTGGATGTGCCGGTCGCGAGGGCACTGGCCTCCGAGGTCTTCGTTACAAAGGCATTTGAACCGGTGCAAAGACATACCGTGGAGCGTGCAAAGGAAGGACTGAATCAGTGCAGGCGCGTGATCTGCTGTCGGGAATCGTTTCGAAGCTTCGAGGCAGCAAACAGGGAGCTTCTTGCGTATGCCGGACAAACCGGAAAAGAAGTGGAAATGGTAAGAGGGTAGCAGTTATGTCAAAGGTGATCATGATTCAGGGAACGATGTCCAATGTGGGAAAGAGCGTTCTTGCAGCGGGACTTTGCAGGATAATGAGGCAGGATGGATACCGGGTCGCTCCGTTTAAATCACAGAATATGGCGCTCAATTCCTTTATTACAAAGGAAGGGCTTGAGATGGGAAGGGCACAGGTGATGCAGGCAGAGGCGGCGGGCATACAGCCGATGGTCTGTATGAATCCGGTTCTGTTAAAACCCACGAGCCATACCGGCTCACAGGTGATCGTCAACGGGGAGGTTCTCGGCAATATGAATGCCCGGGATTATTTTGCCTATAAACAGCAGTTGATTCCGGACATCCTACGGGCGTTTCGAAAACTGGAGGACTATGCGGATATCATTGTGATAGAGGGAGCGGGAAGTCCGGCAGAGATCAATCTCCGGGAGCATGATATTGTCAATATGGGACTGGCGCAGATGGTGGATGCGCCGGTGCTTCTGGTGGGAGACATTGACAGAGGCGGTGTGTTTGCACAGCTTTTGGGAACCCTTATGCTGCTCACAGAGGAGGAGAGGGCAAGGGTAAAGGGACTGATCATCAACAAATTCAGAGGAGATTGTACGCTGTTGGATTCCGGTCTTGGGATGCTGGAGGAGAGAGGAAAGGTGCCTGTAGCCGGTGTGGTTCCTTATATGGATCTGGCACTGGAGGATGAGGACAGCCTGACCGGGCGCTTTGCCCGCAAAGCAGAAGGTTGTTTAGATATCGCTGTGATCCGTTATCCGAGAATATCGAATTTTACAGACCTGAATGTCTTTGAGCAGAGAAAGGATATATCCGTTCGTTATGTGACTACCGTGTCGGAACTGCATCATCCGGATCTGATCGTTCTGCCCGGAAGTAAGAATACGATGGGAGATCTCAAATGGATGCGCCGGAATGGAATAGAGGCATTCGTCAAAAGACTGTCAGAGGAGGTTCCGGTCTGGGGAATCTGTGGAGGGTATCAGATGCTGGGTGAATGGATCACCGATCCGGCAAATGTGGAGGAGGGCGGACATCTCCGGGGAATGGAGCTGCTTCCGGTCGTGACGGAGCTGAAGCGGGACAAGGTGCGCTGTCAGACAGAGGGCAGGATCAATGCGCTTCAGGGAATCTTTTCAACACTCTCCGGTCTGGAATATACCGGATATGAAATACATATGGGACAGACCGGTTGGTCAGAACAGGCAAGAGGGAACACGAGGGAACAGGAGCCACCCGTTGTATTATGCAGCGGCAATGTGTATGGAACCTATCTGCATGGGGTCTTTGACAAGGGTAGTATTGCTGGCACAGTGGTACAGGCATTGGCAGAAAAAAAGGGAATTCAGACAGAAGCTGCAGAATTTGAGGACTATCCGGGTCTGAAAGAAAAACAGTACGACCGGTTGGCAGACACGCTGCGGGAATATCTGAATATGGAGGAGATTTATGGAATGCTCAGGGAAGCACATCTGGAGGAAAGAGGAAGCGCAGGTGGAGAACGAGGAGGGAATTGATATGCAGGCAAAGCAGCTCGTGGATGCAATCCGCAATGCAACCGGAGAGGAATGGAAGAAACTGACCGTGGATGAGGTGAACCATGACATCTATGAAAAGGTTCTCGGAAATTGGGATAACGTGGCAAAGCCGTTAGATGGTATGGGCAGATTTGAAACCATAACGGCACGGATTGGGGCGATTCAGGGAACAGAGCAGATTGATATTTCCAAAAAGGCGGTTCTGATCCTGTGTGCCGACAATGGAATCGTTGAGGAGGGAGTCAGCCAGTCCGGTCAGGAGGTCACGCTTGCAGTCGTAAAAAATATGGCGGAGAAGCGTTCTTCCGTGGGAAGGATGGCAGCGAAGCTTGGGGCGGATACGATTCCGATTGACATCGGTGTGAACAGCAGTGAAACGATAGCAGGCGTATGGGATTATAAAATTCGCTGTGGAACCAGAAATTTCAGAAAAGAGCCTGCCATGACGGAACAGGAAACGATACAGGCAATTGTAACAGGAATCCGGATTGTGTCCGAATGCAGAGATAGGGGGTATCAGATCCTTGCGACCGGAGAGATGGGGATTGGCAATACAACGACGAGCAGCGCAGTCACAGCCGCACTTCTGGACTGTAAGGCGGCAGAGGTGACCGGCAGGGGCGCAGGGCTTGGCGATGAGCGACTGCTGCATAAGCAGAGGGTGATCGATGAAGCCATCGAAGCCTATCAATTGAGAGGAGCGGATGCACTCTCTGTCCTTGCCACGGTTGGAGGACTGGATCTTGCAGGACTTGCAGGAGTCTGTATTGGCGGTGCACTGTTCCACATTCCGATCGTGCTGGACGGTGTGATCAGTATGGCGGCCGCTCTTGCGGCGGAACGGATCGTGCCGGGGACCAGGGAATATCTGATCGCCTCCCATAAGGGAAAGGAGCCGGCAGTGGAGCGGCTGACACAGGCGCTTGGACTGGAGCCGGTCATTGATGGGAGAATGGCGCTGGGAGAGGGAACCGGCGCAGTCATGATGCTATCCCTTTTGGATCTGGCGCTTACCGTATATCAGGACAGGACAACCTTTTCAGATATACGGATCGGGCAATATGAGAGGTTTTGATGACGATGATGACATTGATTCTGGGAGGGAGCGGAAGTGGAAAGTCCGCATATGCGGAAGACTATATCACTGCGCTTTCCGGAAACACAAGGAAATACTATATTGCAACTATGCAGGTATCTGGCCCCGGGGGCAGGGAAAAGGTAAAGCGGCATCAGAAGCTTAGGAGTGGAAAGGGGTTTGTAACGATCGAACAGCCGCTTGCGATTCACAGGGCAGCAGACCGGATGGACACAGGAGCAAAGACGGCATTGCTGGAATGTATCTCCAACCTCACTGCAAATGAGATGTTTTCCAATGAGACACCCAAAAAAGAGGAACTCGTGACGGCAGAGATTGTAAAAGGAATCACTGCTTTAAAGGAGGAATTGACACATCTGGTCGTTGTGAGTAATAATGTATTTGAAGATGGCAGGGTGTATGATGATCGGACGATGGCATATATCCGTGCAATGGGGCAGATCAATGAGAGACTTGCCGCTCTGGCAGATGAGGTGGTGGAGGTGGTCGTCGGAATTCCGGTGATTCTCAAGCAGGTCGAAGCAGGTGACTGTTGGGTACGATAGGATGATGCATGAGAATGTGGTCGAAGCAGATACAGAAAGGAAGATCAGGATGCATATTTTAAAATCGCTGGTAATTGCGTTTTCCATCTATACCACCTTTCCGGTTCCACAATTTGAGTGGAAGGAAGAGGATATGCAATATATGCTCTGCTTTTTTCCGTGGATTGGAGCAGTCATTGGCGGGTGTGTCTATCTATGGAGCTGCCTGTGCGCAGGGCTTGGCATCGGACAACTGTGCTATGCTGCCATCGGGACGGCAATCCCGCTTATCCTCACAGGGGGATTTCATGTAGACGGTTTTATGGATACGATGGATGCATTTCATTCCTACCAGCCGAGAGAACGGAAACTGGAGATCTTAAAGGATTCGCATATCGGAGCCTTTGCGGTCATCATGCTTGCCGGATATGGCCTGCTCTATCTGGGAGCGTTTTCTGAGATTACGGACGATAGGTTACTGAAAATAGTGTGCGGCGCTTTCTTTTTGTCGCGCTGCTTAAGTGGCATCAGTGTTGTCACTGTTTTGCCCGCAAAGAAAGAGGGAATGCTTTTTCAGTTTGCAGACAGCTCGCAGAAACACATCGTGAAAGCATCCTTATATCTGCAGGGTGCTGCCTGTATCTGCTTCATGCTCGCACAGTCCGTATTTGCAGGAGCGGTTGTGACAGCTGCTGCATGTTTAACCTATGCTTACTACTGCCACCGTGTAAAGAGGGAGCTTGGTGGCATTACAGGGGATACCGCAGGATATTTTGTACTGATCTGTGAGGGCTGTGTGATGATCGTGGCAGCGGTACTGAATACGGGAGGAGTATTCAGTTAACTGTATATACCGTGGCGAAAGATTACAATCGGAATCTAAATTTGATGACATGGAACATGAATTGTAGCATGCCTGCATTTGCCAATGCCATTTAGTTAAGCCGGACGCTACCATACCCAGTAGCTGTTTACTGGCTAATTCTTAACTAAATGACATTGCTGCATTTGCGAGGGAGATTATAGAAAGCAGGAGGGAAGGATGAGACTGGTCATAGGGGGATATGCACAGGGAAAATTAAGATATGTACTTCAAAAATACGATATCAACAAAGACAGGGTATGGGATGGGGAGCTTCCCGACGGGGAGACAGATACCGTGGTGGTCATCCATCATTTGCACAACTGGATTAAGAGGAGAATAGCAGATGGAGGATGTCCGGAGAAGGAGATTTTGCAATGGATAGCGAGATATCCGGACAGTGTGATCATCAGTGATGAGATCGGAAATGGAATCGTGCCGGTTGAGGCGGCCGAACGGGAGTACAGGGAGCGGACGGGACGAATCTTAGTGGAGCTTGCCGCTAAGGCAGAGGAAGTGGAGCGTGTGATATGTGGAATCGGACAGAAGATCAAATAACGCTGGTGATGCTCCGTCATGGAGCGACGAGAGCGAATCGGGAACACAGGTATCTGGGAAAGACGGATGAACCGCTTTTGGAAGAAACGCAAAGCCAGTTATCCATGTGCCGAAGTCTCCGATCCTATCCTGAGGTTGACGGTCTGTTTATCAGCCCGATGAAGCGGTGTATGCAGACTGCGGACATCCTGTATCCCAATCTACAGCCCGTCAGAATTCCGGAATGGGAGGAGATGGACTTTGGAATCTTTGAGGGAAGGAATTATATGGAATTACAGGGCGATGACCGGTATCAGGCATGGATCGACAGCAATGGCATCCTGCCCTTTCCGGAGGGGGAGAGCAGGGAGGACTTTCGTATGCGATGTGAAAAGGGATTCCGGAGGATGCTGGAGGTGATTGACGCAGGAATGGATCATCCGAAGACGGTCGGAATGATCGTGCATGGCGGTACGATCATGGCACTGCTTAGCCGATATTGTGGTGGAGATTATTTTGACTATCAGGCTGCCAATGGACAGGGGTATCTTTGTACGGTAAGTGGCCGGGGGGATTCGGTAAGCGTAACGATCGTTCGGGAGATAGGGAACGGTATGGAAAAAAATATTACGGGAGTTATGGAATGAAATATCATATGACAGCATTTTTTTCAGGCTTTGTGCTGGATCTGCTTTTAGGGGATCCATATGGTCTGCCGCATCCGGTTCGTCTGATCGGAAGGCTGATCACGAAACTGGAGCAAGGCCTGACAGAAGGACAGGAGCGCAATGCGAAGCAGGAACTTTGCAGGGGCATGTGGATGGTAGTGATCGTGTTATGCAGTACGCTGGCAGTGGCTTTTTCCATCCTGCTCTGTGCGTATCGGCTGAATCCTTATGCCGGGATTGCTATCGAATCGGTTATGACCTATCAGATTCTGGCGACCAAATGTCTGAGGGATGAGAGCATGAAGGTGTATGACTGCCTGAGCAGCCGAACACTTGCGGAGGCAAGAAGGGCGGTCTCCGGGATCGTTGGCAGGGATACGGAGTGTCTGGATGAGGAGGGCGTGGCAAGGGCGGCGATTGAGACAGTAGCGGAGAACACTTCTGACGGAGTGATCGCGCCCATGCTGTATACGGCAATGGGAGGTCCGGTATTCGGCTTCTTATACAAGGCGGTCAATACGATGGATTCGATGGTCGGATACAAGAATGACACCTATCTCTATTTTGGAAGAGCCGCTGCAAAGCTGGATGATGCGTTAAATTATATTCCTGCCAGAATCAGCGCATACCTGATGATTGTTGCCGCCTTTTTTGCGGGCAGGGATGTTTCGGGAAAAAGGGCATATGCCATCTATAAAAGAGATAACAGAAAGCATGCAAGTCCGAACTCTGCGCAGACGGAATCGGCTTGTGCAGGGGCATTGGGGATACAGCTTGCAGGAGATGCCATCTATTTTGGAAAAACGGTAAAGAAACCCTATATTGGGGATGCCCTGCGCCCGGTGGAGTATGAGGATATCCGGCGGGCAAACCGGCTGCTATATCGGACGGCATGGATGGGTGAGGTCTTGTGTCTGTTCGCAATGGGGATTGCTCTGTGGCTGTTTTCCCAACCATAACAAGGAGGGCTTGAAGAATGGAAGCGATTCATGGCGGTGATATTTACACAAATCATGTGGATATGGATTTTTCTGTGAATGTGAATCCATTAGGCATACCGGAGGCGGTAGAGGCAGCTCTGCATAAGGCGGTCGGATCCTGCAGCAGGTATCCGGATATCACAGCGGGCAGATTGAAAAAAGCAGTTGCCGGAATGTTACACGTACCGGAGGAAGATCTTCTGTTTGGAAATGGCGCCTCCGAGCTTTTCATGGCAGTCGTTCATGGGATCAGGCCTCGAAAGACGGTGATTCCGGTGCCATCCTTTTACGGATATGAGTATGCGGTAACCGCATCCGGCGGAGATGTCTTTTATCATGTATTGAAAGAGGAACATGCATTTTGCATGGATGAAGCTTTTTTCTCTGTTCTGACAGAGGAGGTGGATCTGCTGTTGCTTGCTAATCCCAATAATCCGACCGGAGCCCTGATGAGCAGGGAGTATATGCAGAAGCTGTTAGACCATTGCAGGGAAAAGGGAATCTGTGTGGTGATAGATGAATGCTTTATTGAATTTTGCGGGGAAGGCACATCCGTTTTACCCGATATAGAACGGTTTGATAATCTGATTCTGGTCAGGGCATTTACGAAGATCTTTGCCATTCCGGGAGTACGGCTGGGATATCTGGTTTGCAGCAGCCGGCCTTTGCTGCAGAAGATCAAAAGGCAGCTTCCGGAGTGGAAC
>JAFVCQ010000113.1 GCA_017479085.1 Lachnospiraceae bacterium
ATTGCGAGATATCATTCTCTGGCCGGAGATGCCGGCACGCTGCCGGATTGTCTTAAAGTGCTCGCACAGACGGCGGATGGTGAGGTTATGGCGGTAAGACACAGAGAGAAAGCTATATACGGCTTCCAATTCCATCCGGAATCGGTGTTGACCGAATATGGGAAGGTCATGCTGGAGAACTTTTTGAAGTAGGGAGGTGACAAGATGGAATGCAGCAGTTTGGAGGAGGTCCGGGAACAGATGAAAAATCAGTTGTATAAAGTCTGCTTGTTCGTGTATAATGAATGAAGCATATAGCTTTCATGTAACAATAGAAAGATCAGGAGGATGTAAAAATGATTTCAGAAGCAATTAAGAAACTGGTAGAGAAACAGGATTTGACGTATGATGAAGCACTTGCCTGCATGGATGAGATCTTCAGTGGCGAAGCAACGGAGATTCAGACGACTGCATATCTGACTGCACTCCGTATGAAAGGAGAGACAGTGGAGGAGATTTCTGCGAGTGCGAAAGGGATGCGTAATCACGCGACTCCGCTGCTGCATGAGGGATTAGATGTATTGGAGATTGTGGGTACCGGAGGAGATGAGGCGAATTCCTTCAACATCTCCACGACCAGCGGTTTTGTCGCAGCAGCGGCCGGAATACCGATTGCGAAACACGGTAATCGCAGTGTATCCAGTAAATGTGGGGCGGCAGATGTGTTAGAGGCATTGGGTGTCAACATTACCGTTGCTCCGGAGAAGATGAGTGAGGTATTAAAGAAAGCAAATATCAGTTTTATGTTTGCACAGGTATATCACAAGGCAATGAAGTATGTGGCGCCTGTCCGGAAAGGGTTGGGTATCCGTACTATTTTTAATATTCTGGGCCCGTTGACCAATCCGGCGAATGCGAGTATGCAGTTGATGGGTGTCTATGAGGAAGCTTTGGTAGAACCAATGGCAAGGGTGCTGAATCAGTTAGGTGTGACAGATGGTATGGTTGTATACGGGCAGGATCGTCTGGATGAGATTTCGATGAGTGCACCAACTACCGTCTGTGAGATCCGTGATGGGAAGTTCCAAACCTATACAATAGAACCAGAACAGTTTGGATTTAAAAAATGTGATAAGGATGCTTTGGTTGGTGGTGATCCTCAGGAAAATGCAGCAATTACAAAGGCGATTTTAAGTGGGGAACAGGGCCCGAAGAGAGATGCAGTCGTATTGAACGCAGCAGCGTGTATCTATATTGCTAAGAAGGCAGATTCCTTAGAGGCGGCTGTGAAAATTGCAGAGGATATGATCGACAGTGGCAAAGCAATGGAGGTACTGAACCAGTTTGTAACGTTGACAAATGAATAGGGGAAGGATCAGAGATGGCAGCGGATATATTAGAAAGAATTGCCGCAGATAAACGGATACAGGTTGCGGAGGAGAAAAAGGCAATATCATTGGTACAAATGCAGGAACTGGCAGATAAGACAAAAAGCAGGTTGGAAAACTTTGCCTTTGAGAATACTTTGAAAAATGTGGGAATGTCCTTTATCTGTGAGGTGAAAAAAGCATCTCCGTCAAAAGGAATCATCGCAGAGCATTTTCCCTATGTGGAGATAGCAAGGGAATATGAACAGGCCGGCGCAGACTGCCTGTCAGTTCTGACTGAGCCAAAGTACTTTCTGGGCAGTGACCGGTATTTGCAGGAAATCCGGGATGTAGTGGAGCTTCCAATCTTGCGAAAGGATTTTACAGTGGATAGCTACCAGATATATCAGGCAAAGGTTCTGGGTGCGGATGCAGTCCTCCTGATCTGTGCACTGATGCATGCAGATTTTTTGAAGGAATGCATCGAAATATGTGATCATTTGGGACTGACTGCTCTGGTGGAAACGCATGATGAGAATGAAATTCAGATGGCTGTCCAATCAGGTGCGAGAGTGATTGGTGTCAATAACCGGAATCTAAAGGATTTTACAGTCGATCTTCATAACAGCACAAAGCTTCGAAGCTTTGCTCCGGAGGGAACCTTATTTGTGGCGGAGAGTGGGATTTGGATCAGAGAAGACGTGAAAGCTTTTGAGGAAGAGCGGGTAAACGCCGTTCTGGTCGGAGAAGCACTGATGCGTGCAAAGGATAAAAAACAAAAGCTGGCTGAACTGAGAGGTGTCTAATGGCTGTGACGCTCATACATTTGTTTCATGTGTCAGAGCGAATGGAATGAATTTGAGGGAATGGTAAGATGAAAATAAAAATATGTGGACTGAAACGAATAGAAGATATCTATTATGTGAATCATGCTATGCCGGACTGGATCGGATTCGTCTTTGCCGGAAAGAAACGGAAGATAGATTTTGATACAGCATATATGTTGAAGAAAGCATTGAAGCCTGAGATTGCTTCCGTTGGCGTGTTTGTGAATGAAGAACATTCATTTGTAATGCGTTTGGTGGAGAATGAGGTTGTGGACATGGTTCAGCTTCACGGGGATGAGACAGAGGACTATATTCTGACACTTCGCTCCGCACTGGAAGCAAAAGGAAAAGGGAAGACACCAATTATTAAGGCGGTAAGAGTAAAGGACATGGAACAGGTGTTGGAAGCAGAACA
The DNA here is from genome assembly GCA_017479085.1 of Lachnospiraceae bacterium. Taxonomy (GTDB): domain Bacteria; phylum Bacillota; class Clostridia; order Lachnospirales; family Lachnospiraceae; genus CAG-590. The sequence goes on from JAFVCQ010000113.1 coordinate 2,589, forward strand.
CCTTTCAGTGGATTATCTGTTGTTAGATGCCTTTACAGCAGAGGAATATGGTGGGAGTGGTAAGGTGTTTGATCACAAATTGATCCCAAACCTCACAAAACCTTATATTTTGGCAGGCGGAATTGGTTCGGAAAATGTGAAACCAATTCTGCATACTCTGTCAGAAGCAGAAAAGCTTCCAATCTGTGTGGATGTGAGCAGTGCTGTGGAAATAAACGGTTTTAAGGACGAACAGAGGATATTGGAGATAGTATCTGCTGTGAGACAGATGGATGAATCGTATATAACAACAAAATAAAATTGCTTTGAAAAATGTGATGATTGAGGAAAGGAGCGATTATGGAAACAGGAAGATTTGGAGAGTATGGAGGGCAGTATGTACCCGAGACGCTGATGAATGCTGTACATGAACTGGAGGAAGCGTATGCGCATTATAAGAGCGATCCGGAATTTAATAAGGAATTGGAGGATTTATTAAAAAACTATGCAGGACGTCCTTCTCTGCTGTATTATGCGGAGAAGATGACAAAGGACTTGGGCGGTGCGAAGATCTATTTAAAGCGTGAGGATCTGAACCACACAGGCTCCCATAAGATCAATAATGTATTGGGACAGGTACTTCTTGCAAAGAAAATGGGCAAGACCAGGGTCATTGCTGAAACCGGTGCCGGACAACATGGTGTGGCCACTGCAACAGCCGCCGCCCTTATGGGTATGGAATGTGAGATCTTTATGGGAAAAGAGGACACGGAACGACAGGCATTGAATGTATTCCGTATGGAACTGCTGGGTGCAAAGGTACATCCGGTGACTACCGGAACCATGACACTGAAGGACGCTGTCAATGAGGCAATGCGGGAGTGGACATCCCGCGTAGAGGATACCTTGTATGTGCTGGGTTCGGTTATGGGACCTCATCCGTTTCCTATGATTGTGAGAGATTTTCAGAGTGTCATCAGCAAAGAGAGCCGCCGGCAGATCTTAGAGGCAGAGGGGAAGCTTCCGGATGCAGTGGTGGCATGTGTCGGGGGCGGCAGCAATGCAATGGGCTCCTTTTATGAATATATCAAAGATGAAAATGTGCAGTTGATCGGATGTGAGGCCGCCGGACTTGGAGTGGACAATCCGAAGAATGCGGCAACGATCGCCAACGGTTCCGTGGGGATTTTTCATGGCATGAAGTCTCTGTTCTGTCAGAATGAATATGGACAGATTGCACCGGTCTATTCAATCTCGGCCGGACTGGATTATCCGGGAATCGGACCGGAGCATGCATGGTTAAATGATACGGGACGCGCAACCTATGTGCCGATCACGGATGAAGAGGCTGTTCAGGCGTTTGAGTACCTTTCCAGAACGGAGGGTATCATTCCCGCGATCGAAAGCGCCCATGCAATTGCGCAGGTCATGAAGATAGCCGGACAGATGAAGAAGGAGCAGATTATTGTCGCAACCGTCTCCGGACGTGGAGATAAAGATGTTGCCGCAATTGCACGATACAGAGGAGTGGAAATCTATGAGTAGAATCAGAAAAGCATTTGAAAAAGGAAAAGCATTTATTGCATTTATCACGGGCGGCGATCCGGATTTGGAAACCAGCTATGAACTGATCAAAACGATGGCGGAAAACGGTGCAGATCTCATTGAGATTGGGATCCCGTTCTCTGATCCGATCGCTGAGGGACCGGTGATCCAGGAGGCGGATCTCCGTTCCCTCAGCTCCGGAACAACAACAGATGCACTGTTTGACATGGTGGTAAGACTGCGGAAGGAGATCGACATTCCGTTGCTGTTTATGACCTATATGAATCCAATATATGTATATGGAACGGGACGGTTTCTGGCACGCTGTGCGCAGGCAGGAATTGATGGAATTATCGTTCCGGATGTACCTTTTGAGGAAAAGGCAGAGCTGGCAGAGGATTGCCGGAAAAATGGAATCGACCTGATCTCGATGATCGCACCGACCTCACAGAAACGGATTGAAACCATTGCGAAGGAGGCAGAAGGGTTTCTCTACTGTGTATCTTCCCTGGGCGTAACCGGTGTCCGTTCGGAAATTACGACTGATATTGGTTCCATGGTGAAGCATGTAAAGAGTGTAACGGATGTTCCGGTTGCGGTCGGCTTTGGGATTGCCACTCCGGAGCAGGCAAAGAAGATGGCCGGACTTTCTGATGGTGCCATTGTGGGAAGCGCGATTGTCAAGCTGGTTGCACAGTACGGAAAAGAGGCAGTTCCTTACGTAGCTGACTATGTGAAAAGTATGAAAGCGGGTGTAATGGAGGCATCCTCATAAATGTGAAAAAGAGAATTGGTTTTTCCTTTATTTTGTGGTACATTGTAGATAGTGTCTGGAAAAGGAGAAATTTGGTTGATTGATGAGGCAGAGCATTTTAAACATTTGACAGAATGTCTGAATCAGATTATGGTTGCCCGCAGTATTGATACCCTTGCGCATATCCGATATGTGCAGGGGTATACAAGGATTCTGGCAACGGAGTATGCAAGACTGCATCCCCGGGCCAGAATGTCATCCCAGAAGATTGACTGGATTGTGGATGCAGCGGGTCTGCATGATATGGGTAAACTCATGCTGCCGGATTCTCTCCTGCACAAGGTCGGCCGGCAGTCCAGATTAGAGCGGGAGTGGATGAAACAGCATACGGTGTTAGGCTGTGAGATGGTGGATCTGCTGTTTGATTTCCGCGGAACGGATTTTTGCAGGATTTGCAGGAATGTCTGCCTGTATCATCATGAGATCTACGACGGTTCCGGATATCCCAAAGGTTATAAAAGGGACAAGATACCGACAGAAGCTCAATTGGTCGCATTGGCTGATATGTATGAGGTTTTGCTGCATTATGAGCCGGAGAAGAATACGTTTCCAAAGGAAAAGGTATACTATATGCTGATGAATGGAAAATGCGGAGAGTTGTCACCGAAGATGAAGGAATGTCTGGAAAATACCAAGGAGAGGTTGGAAACGTACCGTCTGGAAACGGAACAGAATTGAGAATCAAGGAGAGTGGGAACGTATGAATATAGGTTTATTTACGGATACATATTATCCGGAACTGAATGGTGTCGCAAATTCTGTCTTTCTGTTAAAGCAGGAGTTGGAAAAAAAGGGACACAATGTCTATGTGATTACGACCAAAACACCCGGAGCACCGGCGAGCGAGAAGGGTGTGTTCCGTGTGCCTTCAAAGGCGTGGGATCCGATTCCGGAGCGCAGAATCGGCATGGTGTATCATCCAAGGATTGCGATGCAGATTCACAAAATGAAACTGGACATTATTCATACACATACAGAATTCTCTGTTGGAATGTTTGGCCGGATCATGGCACATGAGATGTTTATTCCGGTTGTGCATACCTATCATACTATTTATGAGGACTATACACATTATATCAAAAAATATATATCCAGTGAGAAACGGGCCAGACAGTTTGTGAAACAGTTTAGCAAATTCAGTGTACGTGGAGCGGAGGAATTAATTGTGCCCACCGAGAAGGTGGCCCGGCTCATGCGTCGTTATGGTGTGAAACCGGATATCAATGTAATTCCAACCGGTATCGATCTCAAACGGTTTCAGGTACAGGACAGCGAAGCGGCAAAGCTCAGATTGAAGCTGATGTTGGGAATCCCGAGGGAGCACAAGGTGGTACTGTATCTGGGGCGGGTGTCTGAGGAAAAGAATATCGATGAATTGATGGAATACTTTGATCACTATGTGGACAGGCGACAGGCAGTCACCTTTCTGATCGTAGGAGATGGTCCGTACCGCAGTGTATTGGAACGCATGGCGAAAGGAAAGAAACACAGGAAGCAGATTCGGTTTGCCGGTGCAAAGCCATGGGATGAGATCACACATTATTATCAGTTGGCAGATGTGTTCGTATCGGCATCGACAAGTGAAACGCAGGGGCTTACTTACATTGAGGCACTTGCCTCCGGTCTTCCGGTAGTGGCCAGAAGAGATCCATGTCTTGACGGGGTGCTGTTTCATGAGAAGAATGGCTTTATGTTTGAGGATGAGAGCACATTTATCTATGGATTGGAACAGGTATTGTATAATCGAAGGAAAATGGATTACCGGGCCAGTGCGTTAGAGAGTGTCGAACAGTTCTCGACAGAAAAATTTGCCGGAAGAATTGAAAATATCTATTTTCATGTAACCCAGACACATCGGAATCTTCTGATTCGGATGGCAAATAAAGTGGCAGACAGGATGGGATATGAGCATACCGGAATCAAACGGATTGGCGGGAGAATGACCATGAATCTTGGCAGCTCGGACATGGATGCGAGTTGTATTGCGCTTGGATGCATGCGGATCGATGCGCTGTCTTTACAGGAGGCGGGGCGGTTGATCTCGACCGCCCTCGAACTGGGTGTCACGTTGTTTGATCATGCAGATATATATGGAGATGGCAGAAGTGAGGAAATATTTGGAAGAATACTGGCGGAGAATAAGGGGATGCGGGAACGGATGCGGATTCAGACGAAATGCGGCATCCGTGACGGATTTTATGATTTGTCCGGAGCATATCTCATCTCCTCTGTTGAGGACAGTCTGAAGCGGTTGCACACAGATTATATTGATCTGTTTTTGCTGCACAGACCGGATATCCTGATGGATATAGAGGATATTGCAGATGTTTTTCAGCAGCTTGAGCGAAGTGGTAAGGTCAAGCAGTTCGGGGTCAGTAACTTTGATTCCGTTCAGTTGGAGCTGCTTCAATCCGTGTGCAGACAATCTATTGTTGTGAATCAGATTCCGTTTGGCCGGATGCAGGAGGGAGGGCTCCGGCCGGAACCGGAGAACCATGCAGACCGGACATATGATATACAGGGAGAGCTGGCGGTACTGGATTATTGTCATCTGAAGAGGATTACGGTGCAGGCCTATACTCCGCTACTGTATGATGGTTCGGAGGGTGCCTTTGTTACGGATGACCGGTTCTCAAAACTTGATTCGGTGTTGACAAGGCTGGCACAACAGTATGAGGTAACACCGTCAGCGATTGTGGCAGCGTGGTTCCTGCGGCATCCTGCGGGCATCCAGGTGATGATGGGAACAACCGATCCGGAACGCTTAAAGGAAATCTGCAGGGCTGTGGATATCTCATTAAGCCGGAGGGAGTGGTATGAGCTATACAGTGCTGCAGGACACCCTTTCCCATAGGTCGTGTGGCGATAAATGAAATAATAATGAACATTTTAATAGATTTCTTTACATTTTCTCTGAATCGTGGTAAAGTGGTATAGATTTCTATTTGAAATAAACAAAAGATGGAAGGAGTATATCATGACAAAGAAAACGATGTTTGGCTGTGTTGGTATGATTGCAGTCATGACACTGGCGGGATGTGGCAAGGATACAGATACATCAAAGTATCTTTTGGATGAGGATTACTCCCAATATGTATCTGTTTGTGAATATAAGGGGGTGGAGACGAGCAAGATTGTTTTTGATGTGACGGATGAGGAGATTCAGGAACAGATTGACCAACTGTTGTATGAGTATGTTTCCTATGAGGAGATTACAGGCAGAGGGGTTGAGCTGGGAGATATGGTCAACTTAGATTATACGGCCAGTCTGGATGAGGAGACAGATACTGCATCGGATTCGGACAGGGACAAGGAAGCGATAGAAGAGGAATATTCAGGCACGGATGAGGAGATCGTGGTCGGTGAGGGAGTTCTGTATCCGGAGGTGGAAGATGCCCTGATCGGTATGAAGGCAGGTGACAGCAAGACGGTTGAGGTTGTCCTGACAGAAGATTATGCAGAGGAAGAGGATGTTGGACAGAAGTTATCCGTCGAGGTGAAACTGAATACAATTGATGAGGAGATTCTGCCGGAGTATAATGACGATTTTGTGAAGGAGAATACGGATTATGATTCGATGGAAGCCTATGAGACGTCTGTCAAAGAGGAACTGATGCAGGATAAGGAAGAGGAATACAAGGCTGCTTCCCAGGAGGAGATCTTTGATTATCTGGTAGAGCATTCTGAATTTAATGGATATCCGGATGCACTTTATACACAGTGTGAAGAAGAATATGACAATAACAATGCATTTTATGCCGCTATGTGGCAGATGGATCTGGAGGATTATCTGGAGCTTCTGGGAATTACGGATGCGGACCGCGAAGAGGGAATTCAGTCCATGATCAAACAGGAGCTGGTGGTCGGAGCCATTGCCCAGAAGGAAGGGATTACCTGCAATGACAAGGAGGTCAGACAGTTTGCAGAGGATATCTATGAGGAATATGACTATGACAGTGTGGAGGATTTTCTACAGGACTATTCGGACCGGGAGATTGGACAGGAGATCATTTATCAGAAGGTAGCGACTCTGTTGTATGACAATGCGACATACAAGGAAAAGACCGAAGAAGAATATCTGGCTGAGCAGGAAGCGGAATATGAGGATGAGTCAGATGACAGTTCGCTGGATGAGGAATAAAGGGAATGAGAAGATGGTACCAGAGAAAAAGAGAGACGTATCGATATAGAGCGATCCTGCTTGCGATGGGTATCATGCTGTTTTGGACATGGGATGCGGGACAGAGAATGTCGAATCCGGTGAAGGCCGCCTCGGGGGAGGACATTGGGCCGGCAGAACAGGATGATCAGCATATCATCTATGAGGGAATCTATCTGGATACAGTGAACGTGGGAGGCATGACGAAGGAACAGGCGACAGAGACATATAGTAAGTATGTAAAAGGAATCGATGACCTGACACTGACTCTCACAAGCTCTGTTGGAAGCTATACGATTCCACTGAAAGAGATTAAGGTGGATGTGGATGTGGAAGAAGCTGTTGAGGAAGCATTTTCCTATGGAAGAAAGGGCAATATTTTGACTCGTTATAAGGAGATACAGAATCTCTCAAGGGAGCCTGTGACGATCATTCCAAAGAAGGAGTTTGACAGGGATAAGCTTGAAGATCTGTTGACAAATGATGCATGGGATCTCATGAAACAGGCGAAGAATGCCACTGTTGCACGCATAGATGGTGAATTCGTTGTATATAGCGGTGAAGACGGTGTGTCATTAATGACCGACCGCACAGTGGAAGCAGTAGCCGGGGAATTTGAGAAGGTATGGCAGGCTAAGTCCATCAAGCTTTCTGCTGTTACGGAGGTGACACATCCGGAATATACAGAAGAAGATTTTTATGGGATTGACAGTCTGTTAGGGAGGTATGCTACCGAATACAGCAACCGCGCACCGGAACGTATTCAGAACCTGACAGTGGGAGCAGGCAAGATTGCAGACAGTGTCGTGTTGCCGGGGCAACAGTTTTCAGTGTATGATACCGTTGCGCCATTTACGGAAGAGAATGGTTATGGTAATGCCGGACAGTATGTGAATGACGAACTGGTAGACGGTTTGGGCGGCGGCATTTGTCAGGTGTCCACTACATTATATAATGCAGTATTAGAAGCAGAATTGCAGGTGGACGAACGATACCCGCATTCCATGACGGTTGACTATGTAAAAAAAGGGATGGATGCTGCGATTGCAGAGGGATATGAAGACTTTCGCTTCACAAATAATACAGAATATCCCATTTATATAGATGCCTATGCAGGGGGCGGAGTCATTTCGGTTGCAATCTATGGACACGAGACACGACCCTCAAACCGCCGGATTGAATTTGAGAGTCAGGTGATTGAAGAATTCGAACCGGGAGCGGCTGAGACAATCTATGATGCGAACCTGCCTGCCGGTGAGGAACGTGTTACATATGAGCATAAGGGATATTATGTAGAGGTGTGGAAACACATCTATGTGGATGGCGAGCTGACCGATTCGGTAAAGGTCAGTGGAAGTCAATATAATGCGGTACCGCGTAAGACGCGGATTGGAACAGGGGGAACGAATTAAGCTTCCTCTGACGTTGCGGATATGCCAAAGTGTATGGCATGATTCGCCAGGATATGGATTCTGATTTAAGAATAAAATATATAGAAAAAAGAGGTGTTTAGAAATGGTTAAATTAACAGAAAGTGAAGAATTTGTCATGAAGGCCGTTTGGGATAGCGACAAGGAGCCGGTATTATCGGATGTGGTAGCAGGGGCGCGGGAGACCTATAAGAAAGATTGGATGCCGCAGACCGTATCTACCTTTCTGGCTAAGCTGGTTCAGAAGAAGTATCTGAAGCTTCAGAGAAAAGGGAAGATTTACACGTACAAGATCTTAATTAAAGAGAGTGCATATAAGCAGAAGCTGTATAAGCACCTGATTGATTTCTGGTACAATGGAGATGCGTCAGAGTTTGTGTTATCTATGATCCAGAATGGTGATCTGTCAAAAGAACAACTGGATCAACTGGTAGATTAAGAATAGCAAAAAGCAGATGACCTTTGTGGCTGTCTGCTTTTTTTATCCTACTTCTTTTATTCCGGATGCTTTGTTTGTCTATTCTTCGAATCGCACATATGGAAAAGTATCCGTACTCTGAGTGATACGCATGTTATGTAAACTTATTTTGGATTGATATTCCAGATACTTTATGGTAAAGTGTAATCGTATGGGGCATAGTATCCATTTCCTGTATTATGAAGGAAGGAGACTTTCGCCATACTGTTTTGATGAAACGGGAAGCTTGTATGCAGGCTGCGAATTTAGTACCGGTACGTCGGCAGCGTCCGGCTTAACTAAATGACATTGGTACAGCACGTACTTGTTTTTCATATTTACAGAGAATAATAGAAAGGAACAATAAACATGGATTACACAACACAGATGGATGCTGCAAGAAAGGGTATCCTCACGAAGGAAATGCAGAGTGTGGCGGAATATGAGAAGATTCCGGCAGAAGAGATACGGGAGCTGACAGCCAAAGGGCAGGTGGTCATTCCGGCCAATAAGAATCATACCTGCCTGAAACCGTTCGGCATTGGAACCAGATTGAAGACCAAGATCAATGTCAATCTTGGAACGTCTAAGGACTGTCTGAATCTGGACGTAGAGATGGAGAAGGTCAGGGAAGCAATCCGTCTGGGAGCAGAGTCCATTATGGATCTGAGCTCTTTTGGGGATACGCAGACCTTTCGAAGAAAACTGACTGCGGAGTGTAGTGCCATAATTGGAACGGTTCCGATCTATGATGCTGTGGTGCATTATAACAAAGCGTTGAAATTGATTACCGCAAGGGAGTGGATCGACATTGTGAAAATGCATGCCGAGGATGGAGTGGATTTTATGACCATACATTGCGGAATCAATCGGGCAACCGCAGAGCGGTTTAAGAGGGCAAAGCGTCATATGAACATTGTGTCCAGAGGAGGGTCTATCATATTTGCGTGGATGGAGCTTACGGGAAATGAGAATCCATTTTATGAATATTATGATGAGATTCTGGAGATCTGCAAGGAGTATGATGTCACCTTAAGTCTCGGTGATGCCTGCCGTCCCGGAAGTATTGAGGATGCGGGGGATATCTCCCAGATGGAGGAGTTGGTGACCCTCGGAGAGCTCACACAGCGCGCATGGAATCAGAATGTTCAGGTTATGATTGAAGGACCGGGACATATGCCGCTTGACCAGATCCGTTCGAATATGGAGATTGAGCAGACCATTTGCAAGGGAGCGCCTTTTTATGTATTAGGACCGCTGGTTACGGATGTGGCTCCGGGCTATGACCATATTACGGCTGCCATTGGAGGTGCGATTGCTGCGACCTATGGAGCCTCGTTCCTGTGCTATGTGACTCCGGCGGAGCATTTACGACTGCCGACCGTGGCAGATGTGAAGGAGGGCATTATCGCTTCCAAGATTGCCGCACATGCAGCGGATATTGCAAAAGGGGTTCCGGGGGCAAAGGACTGGGATTATCAAATGAGTGAGGCGAGACGGGAGCTTGACTGGGAAAAGCAGTTCGAGCTTGCCATCGATGGTGGGAAAGCGAGAACATATCGGGCCGAATCCAAACCGGAGCGGGAGGATACCTGTACCATGTGTGGCAAGATGTGTGCAGTGAGAAATATCAATAAGATCTTGCGCGGAGAAGATGTGGATATCATGGACTGAGAGGGACGGAGACAACCGCATTGTCCGGAGCAACCATGCTGCTTGATATTGTTATGAGAGGAGAGGGGAGAATGAGAGGATATACAGCACAGGAGATAAGAGAAGCCATGCGGCTATACGCAGTGACCGATTCCGGCTGGCTGCGGGGACGCTCTCTTGCACAGGCAGTGGAGGAGGCGGTCAAAGGTGGAGCGACCTTTGTTCAGATCCGTGAAAAGCATCTGCCCTATGATGCGTTTACAAGGCTTGCGCTGGAGGTAAAAAAAGTGACAGACCGGTACCATATTCCATATGTGGTCAATGATGAGGTGGAGCTTGCCGGACAGATTGATGCAGACGGAGTACATATTGGGCAAAATGATAAAGCCCTTACAGAGGCAAGAAGGATATTAGGGCCGGATAAGATCATTGGTGTGTCTGCCCATACCGTAGAGGAAGCCGTAGAAGCACAGAGAAATGGAGCGGATTATCTGGGGGTGGGAGCAGTTTTCTCCACCGCCACAAAGCAGGATGCAAGTGCCCTTCCGGCTGAAACTCTGCGAGCCATCTGTGAAGCGGTTTCCATTCCGGTGGTTGCCATCGGAGGCATCCATTCGGGTAACCTGTTACAGCTTCAGGGCAGCGGTGTGGATGGTGTGGCAGTGGTATCCGCTATTTTTGCAGCAGAGAATATTGAACGGGCTGCCGCCGGACTTTCGGATCTGGCGCGCAGGCTTTGACAGATTGCATCTGTCTGGTTAGACAATCTAGCTGCACAGGTGGAAAGGTTGTCTTTCCGCGGACAATGTGCCAGGCTGACAAGCCCGATGGTCAATTTGGCGAATGTCGCGAGGGTCAGGAGTGGAAGGGATGAGAGAGATTCAAAAGATTATATTTGATGTAGATGGAGTTCTTCTGGATTCCATGTCAATCTGGGCGAATTCTGCAAACCGGTATCTGGCAGAGATTCATGGGATAGATGCCCCGCCGGAATTGGACAAACGATGTGCAACCATGAGCCTTTTGGAAGCAGGTGCATATGTAAAGGAATTGTATCCGCAGATTACGCTGTCAGACAGGGAGTTAGCTGACGGCGTGGCAGAATTTATCAGGGAACAGTATTGGAGAGTGCCGGAGAAGCCGGGGATGACAGAGACGATCCATGCCTTGTGTGAGAAGGGCTATACCCTGTTTCTGGCGTCTGCTTCGGAAGAGATCAATGTGCGGGGAGCATTGCAAAACCTCGGTGTCTGGAACTGCTTTGAGGCAATCTATACCTGCACGGAGATCGGATACAGCAAGAACTATGTGGAGTATTATGAGGAGGTCGCAAAGCGGATCGGAGTACCGTGCAGCAGACTGATCATGGTGGAGGATTCCCTGCATTCGATGATAACGGCAAAGAAGGCCGGACTGACGGTTTTCGGTGTGTATGAAGAAGGGTCGGCAGACAAAAGGATGGACATTCAAAAGGTCTGTGATGCCTACATGGAGAATCTGACGGATATTTGGACTTGCCTTCTTGGACTTCCACAGTAAACGACTATGCTAAGCTTGCCCGTCGCCTTGGGGCTCGGGCTCGCTAAGCGCCACTATATACGGGAAGTTAACCAATCAGTCTGCCAATGTTATTTAGTTTAGGATTAGCCAGTAACAGCTATCGGGTATGGTATATGTTTCACAATGCAGGGCTATCTGCGGACGTCGGTCCTTAATGAGCAGCCCAAGCTGCGAATTTAGTACCGTTACGTCTGCAGCTAAGCGCAAGCGTGCCCGGAATGGGAAACATATACCATACCCGACAGCGTCCGGCTTAACTAAATGACATTGATCTGTCTGCGTCCTTTTGGACTTCCACAGTAGAAAAGGAGGAAGAATATGCATACCATTCTTAGCATAGCCGGTTCGGATTCCAGTGGGGGAGCCGGAATTCAGGCCGACCTGAAAACCATTACGTGTCTGGGAGAATATGGAATGACTGTCATCACTGCATTGACCGCACAGAATACGACCGGTGTCGGGCGTGTCGAGACGGTTTCGGTTCCGATGGTAAAGGCACAGTTGGATGCTGTCTTTTTGGATATCCGGCCGGATGCGGTCAAACTGGGCATGATTGCAACGCCGGAGATCATGCTTGCAATCTGTGAAAAACTCATAGCATATCAGGCGGAGCGGATTGTGGTAGATCCGGTCATGGTGGCGACAAGCGGAAGCACGCTGATGGAAAATCGTACCGTACAGACACTCAAAGAAAGTCTGCTGCCCCTCGCGGATGTGATCACACCCAATATCAGTGAAGCCGGGGTTCTGAGCGGAATTTCAATCAGAGAAAAAGAAGATATGGTAACAGCGGCAGAGAAGATTGCCACATACTACAAGGGAGCCATTCTCATCAAAGGCGGTCATCTGTCAAACACGGCAGATGATCTGCTCTATCAAAGGGGGCAGCAGCTCTGGATCACAGGCCAACGTATTGACAATGAGAATACACATGGAACAGGCTGTACCCTGTCCTCTGCGATCGCCGCTTTTCTTGCAAAGGGCTGTTCCGTAGAGGAGAGTGTGCGATATGCAAAGGATTACGTCACGGAAGCCATCTCTGCCAATCTCAATCTGGGTCGGGGAAGAGGTCCGTTGTGCCACAACCATGCGATCCGCAAAGCCACATCTTAGGAACTTTGCACAAGTTATTTCGTGACAGTTCCTTAACAAAATGACTTCGAATAAGATGAAACGAGTACACGATAGGAGAGGATAACGATGCGATATACGAAAAAACAAAGAGCATTAGCCATCATTGACTTGCTGAAGAAGGAATATCCGGATGCGGGCTGTACGCTGGATTATAATGAGGCATGGAAGCTGTTGGTCAGTGTCCGTCTGGCTGCACAGTGTACCGATGCCAGAGTCAATATCGTGGTGGAGGGGCTGTATGAGCGGTTTCCAACCGTAGAAGCATTGGCAGATGCCGGGGTAGAGGAGATTGAGAGTATGGTAAAGCCCTGTGGTCTGGGACACAGTAAGGCAAGGGATATCAGTGCCTGTTTGAAGGTACTGCGAGATCAATATGGTGGTAAGGTTCCGGATGATTTTGATGCCCTGCTGGCATTGCCGGGTGTCGGAAGGAAGAGTGCGAATCTCATCATGGGAGATGTGTTTGGCAAACCGGCTATTGTGACGGATACCCATTGCATTCGTCTCACCAATCGTATGGGTCTGGTGGATGGAATCAAAGACCCGAAGAAGGTCGAGATGGAGCTTTGGAAGATCATTCCTCCGGAGGAGGGAAATGATTTCTGCCATCGTCTGGTATATCATGGAAGGGAGGTCTGTACTGCAAGAACCAAACCGGATTGTGAGAATTGCTGTCTGAGGGATGTATGCAAGAGGACAGGGGTATGACAGGAAGGATAAGGGGTGCGATCACACACGCACATAGAGTTTTACAGCAAAATGAGCAGGATGTAAACTCCTGCTCATTCATCTGGTCGATGCACACATTATTTGTGACGCAATTAGTATTATATATGATATAGTGAAAAATGTCAAATGTTTTTAAAAAAGAATGAAAAAAATTCTGTATGGTTCTGGATATTGGAATGGTCAGTAATTGATAGGAGTTATACATATGTTAAAAGAAGATCAATCAACAGCATTAGAAGTGCTAAAAAAATACTTTGGATACAGCACATTTCGTCCGGGGCAGGATATCATGGTACAGACGATTCTGTCCGGGCGGGATGCGCTTGGCATCATGCCGACCGGTGCGGGGAAATCGATCTGTTATCAGGTTCCGGCATTGCTTCTGTCTGGTATCACGGTGGTTATTTCCCCACTGATCTCCCTGATGAAGGATCAGGTGAAGTCCTTGAATGAGGCAGGCATCCATGCCGCCTATATCAACAGCTCCCTGACGGAAAGACAGATTTCCATAGCACTGCAGCTTGCAGCGCAGGGAAGGTATAAGATCGTCTATGTGGCACCGGAGCGGCTTGAGAGCAGGGAATTTATCTGGTTTTCGGAGCAGGTGCAGATCTCAATGGTCACGGTGGACGAGGCACACTGTATTTCCCAGTGGGGACAGGATTTCCGGCCGAGCTATCTGAAGATCGTACAATTCATAAGGAGGCTTGCAGTAAGGCCGATCGTCAGTGCATTTACAGCAACCGCAACCGAGGAGGTAAAAAATGATATCCTCTGTGTGCTGGGTCTGCAAAATCCGAGGGTACTGGTGACAGGCTTTGACCGGCAGAATCTGTATTTTGGGGTAGAGACATCGAAGCAGAAAGAGGACTATGTAGTTCGTTATGTGAAGGAGCATGCTTCTGACAGCGGGATCATCTATTGTGCTACAAGAAAAAATGTGGACATGCTCTGTGAGCGGTTGAGGGCAGCGGGCATTGAAGCGACGAGATACCATGCGGGGCTTGGTGACGTGGAGCGAAGAGAGAATCAGGACGATTTTATCTATGACCGGAGACCGGTCATTGTGGCAACCAATGCGTTTGGAATGGGGATTGACAAATCCAATGTCCGATATGTGATTCACTATAACATGCCACAGAGCATGGAAAATTATTATCAGGAAGCCGGAAGGGCGGGAAGAGACGGGGAACCCTCGGAGTGCATCCTGCTGTATTCTGCTCAGGATGTGATGATCAACCGATATCTGTTAGAACACAAGGAGTTTGACAGTGGGATGCAGCAGGAGGATATCGAGGCAATTCGACAGCGGGATACCATGCGGCTTAGGACGATGACCAACTACTGTGCGACAACGGACTGTCTGCGTGGTTATATATTGCGTTATTTTGGTGACACGGTGGGAAAGCCCTGTGGCAACTGTTCCACATGCCGGATGGAGTATGAGGAGCTCGACAGAACAGAGGAAGCAAGACAGGTGATTCTCTGTGTGATGGAAGCAAGAGAACGGTATGGGATTAATGTGATTGCAGGAACACTGGCAGAAAGCAGGCGTGGGAAAATACAGGAATATGGCTGCATGAAGTATAGCAGCTATGGAGCCTTGAAGCAGCTTGGCGAAGTGGAGATCAAGCAGATCATTTCATGGCTGGTGGGAAATGGATACCTGAGCCAGACCGAAGACCGATATGGACTGCTCCGGCTGGGGGCAAGGGCACGTCTTGTCTTATCAGGGGAGGAGAAGGTGGTCATACGGATTCCGAAGAAACAGACAGAGACAACAGCAGAGAGGGGAAAGAGGACGTCGGTATCCGTGGATCTGAATTCCAGAGGATATGAGCTGTTTGAGGTACTCCGCACTCTCCGTATGGAGATTGCCAGGAACGAGAATGTACCGCCCTATATTGTATTTAACGATAGGACACTGGTCAATATGTGCTCGATGGTTCCTCTTACAAGAGAGGAGATGTTGGAGGTGTCCGGTGTCGGTGAGAACAAATTTGCAAAGTACGGACAACGTTTTTTGGATGCTATCCGCACGTTTACAGATGGAAAGAAGGAAAAGCTGTATTTTGGAGACGGAACGCAGCCACAGCTTGTAAAAGCAGGAAAGCGCGCGGAGAAGAAGCCATTTGCCATTCAGAAGGAACAGGCAGCGCAGTTTCCCTATGCAGACAAGTACCGTGCTCCGGAGATTGCGGAGGCCTTGTATGCACTTGTGAATCCGGATCAGTTTAAGAAGGTTTCCGGTGCAGAGATCTTTCGCTGGATTCAGGCTGAAGGTCTTGCCGGTGAGCAATATGAGGATGGCAGACATACAAAGTTTCTGACGGATGCAGGCCGGGAAAAGGGAATCCTGCTGGAAACGAGGATCAGCCGGAAGGGCACGGAGTATCTGGATTTGTACTATAACAAGCAGGCACAGAGGATGATCGTCGAACATTTTATGGTGATGGAGGAAGAATAGTTGGAGAAGCTTTTTCATATACTAAGAGAGGGTGTCACTGCAGCACATACGATTGACTATATGAAACGGTACCTGTCAGATCGGGAGTATGTGGAGCTTGATCTGGATACGGACTGGAAATTAGAGGAAAATGGAAAATATTATGTAAACTTGTGCGGGACAAACGGACTTGCGTTTCGCATTGGAAGACAGACGGGTACATACCCTTCGTTTCGGGTTGCTATGGCACACAGTGATTACCCGAACTTTCAGATAAAACCGAATCCGGTAATCGGGGGAAAGCATGTCACAAAGCTGAATGTGGAAATCTATGGCGGCATGTATCAGAAGTCGTGGCTGGATCGGCCGCTTGGAGTGGCGGGGAAAGTGATCGTTGCCGGCGATTCGCCCTTTACACCACAGGTACGACTGTACCGGAGTGACAGACCGCTTTGCCTGATACCGAGTCTTGCGATCCATATGGATCGGGAACTGAACAGAAAGGGTGCGCTGGATGTGGCGAAGGAACTTGTCCCCCTCACAGCGCTGTCTGAAAAGGGGGATCTGTTGCAGGAGGTGGCAGATGCACTGGACATCTTAAGGGAAGCCATATTGGATTACGACCTTTACCTGTATAACATGGAGACGCCGGTCATTGTGGGATTGGATTCTTCCATGATCGCATCTCCAAGACTGGATAATCTGACTTCAGTCGGAGCCATTCTGGATATGCTCGAACAGGCACAGACGGTTCCGGATGGCACAGTGGATGTCATGGTGGTGTTTGACAATGAAGAGGTTGGAAGTCTGTCCCGGCAGGGAGCAGACAGTGAGCTGTTGTCTATGGTACTCCATAAGATCGGACAGACACTATGCGGAGAGAAGTTCCGCCTGAGTGAGGTATTGGGAAAAAGCTTTCTGTTGTCAGTGGATGTGGCACATGGAAATCATCCAAACTATGAAGAAAAGAGTGACGCAACGAATAAAGCATATATGGGACAGGGCTTCTGCATCAAACGAAGTGTCGGACAGAAGTATGGAACGACTGCAGAGAGTGCGTCCGTATTAAAGCAGCTCTGTCACACAAGACAGATTCCTTACACGATTGCCATCAACAAGACCGGAATACCGGGAGGGAGTACATTGGGACCGATCGCCACATGTCATGTACCATTTCCATGTGCAGATATCGGCATGCCGATCCTTGCCATGCATTCGGCATCCGAGCTGGGAGCCGTGGCAGATTATGAGGCATTAAAGAAGATGATTTCAGAATTTTATACCGCATAAAAAGAAAGAAACAGTATATACTAGTACAGCGAATAAATCATAACCGGTTATATCGTATCGGATGAAAACCGGATGATGCTGCACTGGATTTGTGTATTGATGTTATGGAGGTATGAAATGAAAGCAGTGGTAGATAAAGAGGGTTGTATCAGTTGTGGACTGTGCGTCAGCACCTGTCCGGAGGTGTTTGCGTTTGATGAGGA
Organism: Lachnospiraceae bacterium; assembly: GCA_017479085.1. GTDB lineage: Bacteria > Bacillota > Clostridia > Lachnospirales > Lachnospiraceae > CAG-590. The sequence goes on from JAFVCQ010000113.1 coordinate 19,988, forward strand.
TGGGGTTGCGGAAGCAAATGGAAAGCTTACCGATTCCAATTTTGCCTCCGCAGAATCCGCAAGATCAGCATGCCCGGTTGCAGTGATCAGCATTGTAGAGGATTCATTCTAGTCTAGAAGTACTCCGATAATTTTTTTTCAATATGCTGCAACAGCATATAGAGTAGCATGGCGATCACACAGAGAATGAATATGGAGAGCAGCACATTGCTCATCTTAAAGGTCTGGGAGCCGTAAATGATCAGGTAGCCCAGGCCTTCTCTGGCTGCAAGGAATTCTCCGATGACAACGCCGACCAGACAAAGACCGATATTGACCTTCATAGTACTTAGAATATTTGGCACATTGCTTGGCAGAATGACCAGCCGGAGACATTGGAATCGGGTTCCCTTCAGGGTTTCGATCAGCTTGAGCTTATCGGCGTCTACGCTGACAAAGCCCGTGTATATGTTGAGGATACTCCCGAAGATCGCAACGGAGCATGCACATACGATGATCGTGGTCTTGTTTGCTCCCAGCCACACGATGAGAACCGGTGCAAGGGCTGATTTTGGCAGGGAATTCAGGATGACGAGATAGGGTTCCAATACACGGGACAGAGTCTCATTCCACCAGAAGAGGGTTGCAACGAGCAGGCTTCCCGCAATGACGATCGCAAAGCCGGCTAATGTCTCATAGAGTGTGATACCGATATGATGCAGCAAAGAGCCATCCTTCAGCATGGTAAGGAAGGTGGCGAACAGCTTAGAGGGATAGCAGAAAATGAAGTCGTTGATCATCCCCTTTCGTGCAGTCCATTCCCACACAAGGGTGAAGCACACAAAGAGGAGGATCTGGTATATATGAATCCGTATACGATTCTGCTTGACGGTTTTGATATATGCTCTCTGTGCATCGGAGACAGGAGAACTTCTTTTATTGGTTACAGGCTGCGTATTACCCTCGTTCTTGGTTTTCATCGTAGATCGCCTCCCAGATTTGATTATAATATTGGTTAAATTCCGGTGCATTTCTGGACGTTTTGGGCGTGCGGTTCGCAATGCTTAAGTGAATGGGGATGATCTCCCGGACCGTGCCGGGGCGTTTGGTCAGCACAATGACACGGTCAGCCATAGAGATTGCCTCGGATAGATCATGTGTCACCAGCAGCGTACTGATACCTTTCTCTTTGATAATGGAGCCGATATCGTCCGATACATTCAATCGGGTCTGGTAGTCTAATGCGCTGAAGGGTTCATCTAACAGCAGAATCTCAGGGGACAGGGCGAGAGTCCGGATCAGAGCCGCACGCTGCCGCATACCACCCGAGAGTTGTCTTGGATAGGCATTCCGGAACTCCCACAGCCCATATGTTTTTAACAGCTCATCAATGATCTGCAGATGGGCCTTGTCTAATTTGTGTTGAATTTCCAGACCGAGTGTCAGATTCCGATAGATACTGCGCCATTCTAACAGGTGATCTTTTTGCAGCATATAACCGATGTTGACGTTGGATTCGCCGGCCGGCTGACCGCCAATCCGAATCGTACCGGAGGTGACAGGGAGCAGTCCTGCGATCAGATTGAGCAGGGTGGTTTTTCCGCATCCACTGGGGCCTACAAACGAAATGAACTCATTTTTATCAAGAGAAAATGAGATATCCTTAAGCGAAAGCGTCTCACAGGCTATGGTGTGATAGGTGTAGCTTACATGACAGAATTCCAACAATGGGTTTTCCAATTTTTACCACTCCCTTTTATCCTATAATAAAGTGTATGCGGTCTGGAAAGAATTGCAACCGGCATAGAAGATATTTTGCAGATACTAAGGAAAAAAGAAAAAGGGTGATCAATATGAACAGACAGACAAAAGAATGGCGGAACCGGACAAGGCAGATGATGTCATATAAAAGGATGATGTTGTATGGATACATGGCACTCACAATCCTTCTGGTTGGCATAAGCATGTTTTTGTATCAAAAGATGAATCGGTTGGAGGAGAAACTGGACGCTGTATGGAAACTGGAGAATCGTCAGGATGTGCTGCTCCCGAATGGGGAATCGGACTTAGTAGGTTCGAATACACCGACCGGACAGAATTCTGTCCGGTCGGTTCTTGGACAGGCACTGGCGGATAAGAGAGAAACGTCCGGCGAAGGCAGTGCCGGTGTAAGCACACAGAACCCTTCCGGGACGACACAGGAGGATGCTTCACAGTGTTCTTCCGAACCGGTGAAGAGGGTCTATCTGACCTTTGATGATGGGCCATCTGTCTATACCGGAGAGATTCTGGACATTCTGGCGGCCAATAATGTAAAAGCCTCTTTTTTTGTCATTGGTAAGGATGAGGAATATTATGATGCATATAGAAGGATTGTGCAGGAAGGGCATACGATAGGACTACATTCTTTTTCTCATGTATATCAGGACTTTTATCAATCAGAGGAGTCCTTTGCAGCGGAGTTGACGGAGTTAAATGATCTCCTCTTTGATGTGACGGGAACGAGGAGCACGATCTTCCGCTTTCCGGGAGGAAGCTCGAATACGGTTGCTCCACTGCCGATTCAGACCTATATTGCGTACCTGAATGAACGCGGGATTCGTTACTATGATTGGAATGCGTTAAATGGGGATGCAGTGACCAATGGATTATCTCCGTGGCAGCTTGTCAATAACATTATGAAGGATGTGAAGAAGAATCAGGATTCCATCGTATTGATGCATGATCTTCAGACCACCCATGCCACGGTAGAATCCCTGCAGCTCCTGATCGATACCTTGAAGGAGAACGGTTATGAGATCCTTCCCATTGATGAGGACACACCGCTGATTCAGCACGTATCCTTTGAAACGGTCGAAGAATAGATGAATTGTAATAAAAATATATTTCTGCTATAATGATGTCCATACAACACAATGAAAAAGAAATCAGGTAGACAGACAATGAATTACGAAGAAGCTCTTGCATATATGAATAAGGTGCAAAAGAGGGGAAGTGTACTGGGTTTAGATTCGGTGAAGCTGCTGTTGGAACGTCTGGACAACCCACAGGATAAAAGAAAGGTGATCCATGTGGCGGGAACCAATGGAAAGGGAAGTATCTGCACGTTTTTAGAGGCTATGTACCGGGCAGAGGGCAAGAAGGTCGGGCGTTATATTTCTCCCACTCTGCACGGTTATCTGGAACGGTTTCAGATAGATGGCTGTGACATGGAGGAGGATACCTTTGCGGATCTGTTGTCGCAGGTGCTTCCGGTAATCAGACAGATGGAGCAGGAGGGGCATGCCCTGCCAACTGCTTTTGAGATTGAGACAGCAGTTGCATTTTTGTATTTTTTAGAGGAACATGTGGATCTTGTGCTTCTCGAAACGGGTATGGGTGGTAGACAGGATGCCACGAATGTAGTGAGTCAACCGCTGTGTACGGTATTTGCGTCCATTGGAATGGATCATATGCAGTTTCTGGGTGACACACCCGAACAGATTGCATGGGAAAAGGCCGGCATTATAAAAGAGAGCTGTCCGGCAGTTTCCTATCCGAATGCACCGGAGGTGATCGCTGTATTGGAGGAAGAGGCAGGAAGCCACAATACCAATTTGAAAGTAATACAGAAGGAAGATATACATATTCTCTCACAGACCCTTTCCGGCACCCACTTTTCCTATCGGGGGATATCATACCAGATTCGGATGCTTGGAGAATATCAGGTGTATAATGCTGCGACAGCGATCGAGACGAAGCTGTTGCTGGATGGACATGTGAGAGAAGACAGTCTCATGGAGGCGGTCTGGGAGGGTAGGTTTGAGATTCTCTCCCGTCATCCTCTGCTGATCCGGGATGGAGCTCACAATGTGGATGGTGTGATTGCTCTGAAAGAAAGTCTGCAAAACTATTTTACAAATGCGCAATTCTTCTTTATAATAGGAGTATTAAGGGACAAAGAGTATGACACGATGATGCAGATTCTGTGTCCGATGGCAGAGCAGGTCTTTACCATTACACCGCAGAATGAACGGGGGCTTTCCGGCGCTGTATTGCGGGAGGCGGTTCTGCCATATTGTCAGGCGGTCAGGGACTGTTCTTCGGTGGAGGAGGCATTGGAACGGGCCGGACAGGAGGCGGCGAGATGCGGGCAGGAGGGAAAACGCGCAGTGATCGTGGCATGGGGTTCTCTTTCTTACCTGAGTCAGGTAACTGTCCGCAAATAACCTGTCGCCGGAAGACCGGATAGGTTGTCAGGGCGTTCAATCCCTTGCAGCATCCGGCTGACTTGTAAAGTGATAACGAATTTTATAATAAGCAGGAATAACTATGGAACGAATCAATCAGATTATGGAACATCCGGTGTACCGATATCATATGCAAAGGATTGAAGAGGCAGAACAGAACCGGATCTTTTGCAGGCATGGTCTGGAGCATGCATTAGATGTAGCCAGAATCATGTATATTCAGGTCTTGGAGAATCATATATCTTATAAGAAGGATCTGATCTATGCAGCGGCGCTGCTGCATGACATTGGCAGGTCGGAACAGTATGAGAGACAGATTCCGCATCATGAAGCGGGAGCCGGAATTGCAGCCGTGATTTTGGAGGAGTGCGGGTTTGAACGGGAGGAGATCGACCGGATTACAGAAGCCATACGCACGCATAGAAATGAGACAGCCGGTGAGCCGGCTTCTCTGAATGAACTGCTCTATCATGCAGATAAGCTCAGCAGGAACTGTTTTGCCTGTAAGGCGCAGAAGGAGTGCTATTGGGAACCGGAGAAAAGAAATCAGATAATCAAAGATTAGTTGGAAAGAGGTATGACATGATCATAGGTGGAAAAGAGTTTGACTTGGAACATCATTTTTACATGATGGGAATTTTGAATGTGACGCCGGATTCCTTTTCGGATGGCGGACAGTTTAATGATATGGATCGTGCGCTCCGTCAGGCAGAGAAACTGATCGAAGACGGGGCAGATATTCTGGATATCGGGGGGGAATCTACGAGACCGAACCATATTCGGATCACATCACAGGAGGAGATCGAACGGGTCTGTCCGGTCATAGAGGCGGTCAAGGAGCGTTTTGAGATTCCGGTGTCCATAGATACCTACAAATCGGATGTGGCAGAGGCGGGAATCGCAGCGGGAGCTGATCTGCTCAATGACATATGGGGTCTAAAATGGGATAGCACTATGGCAGAGGTGGTTGCAAGGGCAGGAATTCCCTGCTGCCTGATGCACAACCGTAAGGATCCGCATTACACCGATTTCATGGAAGATGTATTGGAGGATCTGAGAGAAAGCATACATATGGCATTAGAGGCTGGGATTTCGAAGGATAACATTCTGCTGGATCCCGGCATTGGATTTGCGAAGGATCGGAATCAGAATCTTTTGATGATGAAACATCTTGACAGAGTGTGTGAGCTTGGATATCCGGTTCTTCTCGGAACCTCCAGAAAATCCATGATCGGGTTGACGCTGGATCTTCCGGTGACCGAACGGGAGGAAGGAACGCTGGCTACCTCTGTGATCGGAAGAATGGCTGGTTGCTCGTTCTTTCGGGTGCATGATGTGAAGACGAATTTGAGAGGACTTAGGATGACCGAGGCAATCCTGCAATCTGGCAATGTACTATCGTGAGACGTAACGGTACTAAATTCGCAGCTTAGGCTGCTCATTAAGGACCGACGTCCGCAGATATCCCTGCATTGTGAAACATACACCATATCCGGTATCTGTTCACTGGCTAATCCTTAACTAAATGACATTGGTTGATATGCTGGCCAATTTACTAGGAATTGTTCGGGATACAGGGGAAACGGCGTACCGGAAAGACCGGAGGGTGTATATGGTTTTCTGTGGACGCAGAGACAAAGTGATAGTAAGGAATCGGAAGGAAATAACGTGATAGTATTTCCGGAAGCTTCCTAAGATAGGAGAATGGAATGGATCAGATTGTGATCAGGGATCTGGAGTTGTTTGGATACCATGGAGTGTTTGAAGAAGAGGCATTTTTGGGGCAGAAATTCCTTGTAAGTGCCATATTATGTTTAGATACCAGAAGGGCTGGGAAGACAGATGATCTAAAGGAATCCCTTGACTATGGAGAAGCCTGTCAGGTGATCAAAAAGCTGGTGGAGACAGAGCGGTACAGACTGATCGAACGACTGGCGGAGGAGATTGCAGAAAAGCTGCTGCTTACATTTTCCCAATTGCAGAGTGTGGAGATAACGGTAAAGAAGCCATGGGCTCCGGTCAAGATTCCTATGGATACAGTGGCTGTGGTGATCAGACGAGGCTGGCATAGGGTATATCTTTCAATTGGTTCAAACATGGGCGACCGTGAGGGATATCTGGATTTTGCCATTGACCGGTTAAATGCTTTGCCGGACACGAAGGTGACAGCGGTGTCGGATTATCTGGAGACAGAACCCTATGGTGAGGTAGAGCAGGAGCGATTTTTAAATGGCGCGTTAGAACTTGAGACACTCCGGACGCCGCAGGAGCTTCTGGAGACTACGATGGGAATTGAGAGGGAGGCACACAGAGAGCGTCTTGTCCACTGGGGGCCACGGACACTGGATATCGATATTCTGTTCTATGATGACCTCATATATATGGAGGAAGACTTGAAGATTCCACATGTGGAGATTCCCAAGAGGGCATTTGTGTTAGAGCCGCTTGCGGCGATTGCGCCATATTATATGCATCCGGTATTACACAAATCGGTTCTTGCCATGCTGGAGGAATTACAGAATGTCCAATGACGGTTATGCAGGCGGGATGGGATGCAATCATATATGGGATGAGTTCTGACGATATGGCAGGATGGCTTCCGGCAATCGTGCCAGTGAATAGTAGACGAGGAGAAAAGGATATGATACAGGATCTGAATATAACGAGAAAAGAAATTGATGCAGTGGATCAACAGATTGTGGAATTGATTGAAAAGCGCATGGATCTGGCAATGGAGGTGGCAAAATATAAGTCCTCTACCGGCAAGCCGATCTATGACAGGGAACGGGAATTGCAGAAACTGGAGAGATTAGGATCTCTGGCCAGTAATGAATTTAATGCAAAAGGGATACAGGAGCTGTTTCTTCAGATCATGTCTGTTTCCAGACGCTATCAGTACAGCCTGATTGGAGATCAGGATGGTGTGATCGATACCATGTTTTCCCAGATTGAGAGGCTTGCCATCTCGGAATCTACGAAGGTGGTGTATGCCGGGGTTCCGGGTGCATTTGCGGAGGCGGCGATGATCGCATACTTTGGAGAGGATGTACAGTCCGATTATGTCAAGCAGTTTCATGAGGTCGCAAAGCTGGTAGCGGACGGGACTTCCGATTATGGTGTGCTGCCGATTGAGAACTCATCGGCCGGTTTTGTCAATGGAATCTATGATCTGTTAGACCGATACCGCCTCTCTATTGTAGGGGAACAGATGGTTCGGGTGAATCAATGTCTGCTGGGAATTCCGGGGACGGATCTGTCGAAGGTGACAACCGTATTTTCCCATCCGCAGGGCTTGATGCAGGCAAAAGAATATCTGGAGGATAGGGACTGGAAGCAGGTCAGTATGGCCAATACCGCGTTGAGCGCAAAGAAGGTGCATGATGATGGAGATGTGACACAGGTGGCAATTGCCAGTGAACGGGCGGCGAAGCTGTATGGTCTTTCCGTGTTGAATCCACAGCTCAATGTATCCGATAACAATACCACCCGGTTTGTGATCGTATCCAATAAAAGAGAGTATGAGCGCAGGGCCAATCGGGTGAGCATTTCGTTCTCGCTGCCACATACCTGTGGTACGCTGTATAATATTCTGGCACATTTTATTTTTAATAATGTCAATATGACAAGTATTGAATCCATTCCATTATCCGGAAAACAGTGGGAGTATTGTTTCTTTGTAGAGTTTGAGGGAAATTTGAGCAGTTGTGAAGTGAAAAATGCGCTGAAGGGCATTATGGCCGAGACAGAGGATTTCCGGATATTGGGCTGCTTTGTTTCACAGTAGGTATGATAGGAGGGATGTGTAAATGGCATATAAGACGTTTGCAGCGATTGATGTGGGCTCAACAGATGTAACAATGAAGATCTATGAAATAACGGCAAAGAAAGGATATCGATTGCTGGATTATGTCAGTAATATTTTTGTACTCGGATCCGGAACCTATGCAAATGGATATATCTCCCGAAGATCTGTGGAGAATCTGTGTGATATTCTGATCCGTTTTTCGAAGAAGATGAGGGAATACGGGACTACGGAGTATCGCGCTTATGCAACGAGTGCGTTGAGGGAGGCCAAAAATAACATGATGGTGCTGGATCTGTTGAAGCTCCGCACCGGAATCAAGGTGGAGATCTTAGGCAATGCGGAACACCGGTTTCTGATGTATAAGGGACTTGCGGTAAAGGCAGAGAATTTTGAACAGATCGTGGAGAAAAATACGGCCATTGTGGATATCGGTGGTGGCAGTATTCAGATCTCGCTTATGAATAACCAGAAGCTTACGGCGACGCAGAATATTTCCATTGGGGCTTTGCGGGTGAGGGAACGACTGAAATCCTTTCATGTGGATGTGGAGCATTTAGAGCGCATCATGGAAGAATTCATCACAAATGAGATTGACACGTTTAAACGGTATTATCTGGGGGATAAGGCACTGAAGAACGTTATTGCGATCGGTGATGAGATCGCATGTCTGAGGCAGATCGTTCCGGAGCTTAAGATTACAGATCATTTCGATGAGAAACAATTGAATGCAGCTTTTGACAAGCTGATCAGCCGGAATCCGTCGGATCTTGCGGCAGACTACAAGATTCCATATGAAAGGGCAACACTGCTGCTGCCGGCGGCTATGATCTATGGTGTCTTTTTAAAGCAGTCTAAGGCAGATCTGATCTGGACACCGAATATCGATCTGTGTGAGGGAATTATCGTGGATGAATTGGAAAGGACAAAGAACCTGACCTTCCAGCGCAATTTTATGGATGATATCCGTTCCTCCGTGTATCAGATGGCAAAACGATATTGTTGTAATAAGGAACACAACGCAAATGTGGTAAAGATTGCCGGTATGATCTTTGATAAGACAAAGAAGATTCATGGATTAAAGGAAAAAGAAAGACTGCAGCTTGAGATTGCCGCCATCCTGCATGATTGTGGAAAGTTCATCAATATGAATGATGCCACAGACAATTCGTATGCCATTATTATGTCTACTGAAATCATCGGCCTGTCGCGCAAAGAACAGGAGGAGATTGCCAACATTGTAAAATATAATTCTATTCCGCTGCCGGATTATCAGGAACTGAAGGGAAAGATTGGGGAGGCAGACTACATGACGATCGCAAAGCTGGTTGCCATATTAAAGGTTGCAAATGCAATGGATCGTTCCCATAAGCAGAAGGCTAAGGATTATAACATTGTGGTAAAGGAAAAGCAGTTAGTCATTACCATCGATACACTCAATGATCTGGCATTGGAGAGGGGACTGTTTGATGACAAGGCGGATTTCTTTGCACAGGTATATGGTATCAAACCCGTTTTAAAGCAAAAAAGGAGCGTGTAGTATATGAAAGAAAAGAGTAAATTTTTGAAACCGGAATATCTGGAAAACAGAGAACTTTCGTGGCTGCAATTTAACAAACGGATTCTTGCTGAGGCAAAGGATAAGAACATTTTATTGTTTGAGCGGATCAAATTCTTAAGTATTACAGCCTCCAACCTGGATGAATTCTTCATGGTTCGGATCGCGACTTTGATCGATATGATTCATGCGGATTATACAAAACGGGATATTGCAGGAATGACACCGAGAGAACAGCTAGAGGCAATTCTTCCGGAGGCTAAGGAATTCATGGCAGAGCAATACAAAACGCTCAATCGTTCCCTGCTCCCACAACTGGAAAAATGCGGTCTGCATCTGATCCGCCACCATGAGGATCTGTCCGAAAAACAGGCAGAATATGTGGATGAATACTTTAGGAAGAATGTATATCCGGTATTGACACCGATGGCGGTAGATCAGTCAAGACCGTTTCCGTTGATCCAGAATCGGACTCTGAATATCGGTGCGTTGATCAAGGATAAGAAGCATGAGGACGTCGTGGATATCGCAACGGTGCAGGTGCCTGGAGTTCTTCCGCGAATTGTGCCGGTTCCGGCAGAGGAAGAGGGAGAGACGGCGATTATATTGCTGGAAGAGGTGATCGAACGCAATCTGGATCAGTTGTTCCTGAATTATACGGTTCTAAGTGCACACCCATATCGGGTTATGCGCAATGCGGATCTGACCATCGACGAGGATGAGGCATCCGACTTGTTGAAGGAGATGGAGAAACAGATCAGACAGCGGCAGTGGGGAGAGGTCATCCGTCTGGAGGTTGCGGATACGATGGACAGACGTCTGCAGAAGAAATTGATGGAGCAGCTGAAGGTAGATGAAAACTATGTGTATAAGATCAAGGGACCGTTGGATCTGACATTCCTGATGAAAGCATATGGTCTGGATGGATTTGACGAATACCGGCTTCCCAAATTTGTGCCACAGCCCGTTCCGGGACTCGACAGAGAACGAGGCATTTTTGACCAGATCAGGGAGCGCGATATTCTGCTGCATCATCCGTATTATGAATTTACACCCGTGGTGGATTTTATTTCTCAGGCGGCAAATGATCCGAATGTGCTGGCGATCAAGCAGACCTTATACCGCGTGAGCGGAAATTCACCGATTGTTGCCTCGCTTGCGAGGGCGGCAGAGAATGGCAAGCAGGTCACGGTTCTGGTAGAGCTGAAAGCACGGTTTGATGAGGAGAACAATATCGGCTGGGCAAAGATGCTCGAGAAAGCAGGCTGCCATGTGATCTATGGTCTGGTGGGGTTAAAGACACATTCCAAGATTGCGCTGGTGGTGCGGAGAGAGGAAGAGGGAATTCGGCGGTATGTACATCTGGGAACCGGTAATTACAATGATGTGACGGCAAAGCTCTATACGGATATGGGACTGCTTACCTGTAATGATGCAATCGGGGAGGATGCAACCGCAGTCTTCAATATGCTCTCCGGCTATTCGGAGCCGCCGGTCTGGAATAAACTGATGGTGGCACCGATCTGGATGAAGGATCAGTTCTTAACACTCATCAATCGGGAGACGGAGAATGCCAGGAAGGGGAAGGAGGCAAGGATTATTGCCAAGAAGAATTCCCTGTGTGAACCGGCGATCATCGAAGCGCTTTATAAGGCGAGTGCTGCCGGCGTGAAGATCGATCTGATCGTCAGGGGAATCTGCTGTCTGAAGGTTGGAATTCCGGGAATTTCCGAGAATATTCAAGTGCGTTCCATTGTGGGGAATTTTTTGGAGCATGCCAGAATCTTTTATTTTTACAATGGCGGATTTGAGGATGTGTATATGGGAAGTGCGGACTGGATGCCGCGGAATCTGGATAAGCGTGTGGAGATCACCTTTCCGGTAGAGGACGAAAAGCTGAAGCAGGAGGCGATCAGTATCTTAAGATTACAGTTGGCAGATACCCTGAAAGCACACATATTACAGCCAAACGGACGGGAATATGCAAAGCAGGATCTGCGTGGGCTGGAACGAATCGGAGCACAGAATGAATTCTGCAAACAGGCAATGCAGAAAAAGACAAAGGTGGATGAGAGTGTGGTAAAACATGTCTTTGAACCGATTACGGCCAAACAAAATTAAAAAAATGCTTGACGCAGATACAAATATGTGGTAGTCTTTAAAGGTCGTGTGACAGAACAACGAAGCAGAGTATCCACTCTCACCTTAGCGCAGAAGGCGACTCGGGTTTTATATTAGAAGAAGATTAACCATAGGTTTCTAATAGAAGTGGATAGTTTTGCTATCCACTTTTGTTATGTCCATGAGCAGGATAGAGACAATGAGAACATTTGAGATGGAGGTATAAGACCATTAGCGAGTTAATGATTAATGAGCAGATTCGTGACAGGGAAGTCAGACTGATTGGAACAGACGGAGAGCAGTTGGGCATTATGTCATCAAGAGATGCCATGAGATTGGCCAGAGAGGCTGAACTGGATCTGGTAAAGATTGCTCCGAATGCAAAGCCACCGGTATGTAAGATTATTGATTATGGTAAGTACCGTTA
>JAFVCQ010000114.1 GCA_017479085.1 Lachnospiraceae bacterium
ACAGGATATTTCTACATGGACAGCAGTTATCTTACAAAAATTGCTTCCATGGACGGGATTGGTCAGATCTCTGCACAGTTCTATCTGGCATCGGCAAGCTCAGGGTGCTGTTCCATTCCGGTACAGATTATTGGTTTTGATCCGGAAACGGATTTTACCATATCGCCGTGGATTAAAAAGAGCTATCAGGAAGGCTTGCAGGATCTGGAAATTGTGGTGGGCAACGATCTGAATGCGTTTGTGGGGGATACGTTGACCTTCTATGGGACTACGGTACACGTCGCTGCAAAGCTGGATAAGACAGGAACCAGTCTGGATACGGCCGTTTATACGAATGAGAACACGATCAAGACTCTGATACAGTCTTCTCTGGATAAGAAATTAAATAATTTTGGCGATATCGATCCGGACAGAGTCATATCCTGTATTTTGATCAATGTTGCGGAGGGATATACCGTTGAGGATGTGTTAAATGATATCAATCTGCATGTCCGCAAGGTGGAAGCGATCCAGACCAAAAATATGATATCCGGTATATCCGGAAGCCTGCAGGGGGTATCGGATATGATCGGGGGTCTCACCCTTGCAATCTGGCTCCTTGCGTTGGTAATTCTGGCCATTGCGTTTACGGTGAGTGTGCAGGGGCGCAAAAAGGAGTTTGCCGTGCTGCGGGTGACGGGCGCTTCCAGAAGGAAACTCTCCGGTATCGTGATGTTGGAAGGCATCCTGATCAGCCTCTGTGGAAGCCTGATCGGAATCGTGATTGGGGCGGTTGCCATTCTGCCATTTGGCCGACTGATCGAGACACAGCTCGGACTTCCGTTCCTGTTGCCGGGAGCCACATGGATTGCAGCCGTAGCATGTATTTCACTGATTGCATCGACGATTGCCGGTTCTCTGGCCTGTGCAGTGGCGGGCTGGCGAATCAGCCGGCTGGATACGGGATTGATATTAAGGGAGGGCAATTAAATGATACTAAGGACAGAGGCAGTCTGTAAGCAGTTTCTGCGTGAGACCAAGGGGACGAATATTTTTACAGCCGTGAAAGAGACGGATTTTGAGCTGGCGGAGGGAAAACTTACCGTACTGACCGGACGTTCCGGCAGCGGGAAGAGTACCTTCTTGAATATGCTCTCCGGATTGCTTGCACCGACATCCGGAACGGTATGGGCAGGGGAGCAGAATCTCTATGAGCTGGAGGATCAGGAGCTTTCCAGACTGCGGAATCAGTTATTCGGTTTTATCCCGCAGGGGCAGAGTGCGATTCACAGTCTGAATGTGATGGAAAATGTGCTGTTGCCCTTCACTTTATATGGAGACGGGGAAGGTGCGGAGGAATATGCCAGAATCCTGTTGGAGAGAATGGGCATTGCAGAGCTGGAAAAAGCTATGCCATCTGAGCTTTCCGGAGGAGAAATGAGAAGAATGGCAATTGCAAGGGCACTGGTGCGAAAGCCGGCCGTTGTATTTGCAGATGAACCGACCGGTGATCTGGATGATGAGAATACAGAGATTGTCTTTGAAATGCTGAGGCAGGAGGCAGAGCAGGGAACATCAGTGCTTCTGGTGACGCATGAAAAGGATGCCGACCGGTATGCGGATGAGGTGTACCGGATGTTCGGAGGTGTTCTGGAGAAACAGTTGTCTGACAGAATAGAATAAGGGAACAGAGCGCCTGTAACACTGCCTGAGTGTTGTGCTACGAATGTGATAAGAAACACATGCAGGAGAAAGGGATTACGAGCATGACAAATAGACAAATTGACATCTGTGTACGTGTTCCCGCTCCTGTTTATTTATTTTGAAATGGAATATATGATAAAATTCTGGTTTGGATAGAATTTGATGAGCGTATTTCAAACTAACATTTGAGAAATGTATATTTCGTTAAAAGAGTTCTATTTCGGCTTGGTCTTTGCCGCTTCCTGTTCTTTATAAAATTTCGCCATTTCTCCTAAGATGATATCCCGATTTGTAACATCAAGACTACTATAATAGAGAATAAATTTGTTTAATTCTGTATCGATAAAGTATTGATCCTCTATCAGATGTTTACACTGTGTTCGCTTAAGTAAATAATCAATTGATACATGAAAGTAATCAGCAAGTAAGGATAACTTTTCAATTGGAATTTGTCGCTCACCACTTTCGTATAAGCTGTATTGTTGTTGGGATATGTGGAGTATTTTAGCGATATCAGATTGTTTCAAATGATTATCTTCTCGTAATTCTAACAAGCGTTCCAGATTCATGAAAATCTCCATTCTGCCATTTGGCCGGATTATAATACACTTTGCTATATTGTAACATGTATTTTTGCAGATTCTTGACAATACTATTATTCGGATGTATAATTCAAAATATTACAATGAATTGTAAAATTTTATATCAAAAAAACATTCACTTGAATGTATATATGAAGTGGAGGATAATGAAATGAAAGAAAGAATTTCTAATCGTAGTCTGCTGGTAACCGCATTTTTAATGCTGGTATTGTTGAACCTGAATATGCAGAGGGCATATGCACAGGTAGTTTATTCTGAAACCGGGGATGCACTTACGCTGGAATCTCTTCCTAAGGGGGAGGATCCGGAAAATAAAATGGAAATTAAGATTTCTAATATTGAAAAAAATGATGTAATCACGATCGAAAGCGACAACCATGAGATCGTAGGTTTCAGCTATTCGGATGATGAAGAGGATGATTATATAGAAAATGCCGACAGGCTGGAATTCGGTCAGGGGGAAAATAAGCTGAAAAATGGAAAATGGGAGGATTATTTTACCATCCTTGCCAGGCGGCCAGGAGATTGTAATGTTACGGTGAGTGTCAACGGCATTCAGGATCGAATTTATAAGGTTGTGGTAACGAAAACGAAACCCGGCGTCACATTAGAAAAAAAAACTATGTGGAATGTGGATGAAAGCAATGAGTTTCATTTTTCGGGACTATCAACAGACAGTGAGATTACCGTTGCGTCGAA
>JAFVCQ010000009.1 GCA_017479085.1 Lachnospiraceae bacterium
AAGACCCTTATTCTCCCGTATATATGACCTGCATCGAGGAAGCAAAAAAGGACCTTCGGGAGAAGGCAAGACCGGAGCTCACGGATTATCTTGACAGCATTGATAACTACGACACCATTGTCCTGGCTTATCCGAACTACTGGGGAACCTTCCCGATGGCCGTGGCGACCTTCCTGGAGCACTATGACTTCTCCGGCAAGACGATTCTTCCGCTCTGCACCAATGAAGGAAGCGGCATGGGCAGCAGCGAGAATAACATTAAGAAGCTGGTTCCGGGAGCAACCGTAAAGAAAGGGCTTCCGATCACGGGAAGCGATGCGGCAGGCTCCGGTAAGAGCGTGGAACGCTGGCTCAAGGCAAACGGATTGATGTAAGAGGATCATTGAACAGCAGTTCAGAAAGGAAAAGACGATGGAATATATCACACTGAATAACGGAGTCGGGTGCCCGGTCATGGGAATCGGAACCTTCATGCTGTCTCCTGCAGAGGCGGAAAACAGTGTAAGGGAAGCGTTAAAGATGGGTTACCGACTGATTGATACCGCCAATGCGTATGTGAATGAGCGTGCCGTGGGACGCGGCATGAAAAAGAGCGGAGTACCGAGAGAAGAGATTTTCCTCTCCACAAAGCTCTGGCCCAGTGAGTATGAAAATGAGAATGCGGTGGAGGAGACTCTTGAGCGGCTTGGCACAGACTACGTGGATCTCCTCTATATTCACCAGCCGGCAGGTAACTGGATGGCAGGGTATCGTCAGCTTGAGAAGGCCTATAGGGAGGGAAAGGCAAAGAGCATCGGCATCTCCAATTTCGAGGGCGAATTCATCGACGAGCTGCAGACGAAATGGGAGATCGTTCCGCAGTTCATCCAGGTGGAGGCACATCCTTACTTTGCCCAGGATGAGCTCAGAAGGACTTTGGATAAGTATGACATCCGGCTCATGAGCTGGTATCCGCTTGGGCACGGCGATAAGTCCCTGATCGAGGAACCGGTCTTTGCGAGACTGGGTGAAAAGTATGGTAAGAGCAGTGCGCAGATCATCCTGCGCTGGCATACCCAGATGGGCTTTGTAGTCATCCCGGGAAGCAAAAATGTGAAACACATCAAAGACAACATGGATATCCTGGACTTCACTCTGACGGACGAGGAGATGGCGGAGATCGCAAAGCTGAACAAAGGTGCCCGTTACTACACCAGAACCGCAGAAGCGCTTACCGGATTTGCCGGATGGAAACCGGGGTTTGAAACTGTATGAAATATGACTTCAGAAAATTTTCAAATGTGACTATCACAGGGACCGACCTTGCTGCTCTGAATGAGGAGGAGCAAGGTGTCCTTTATGTGCAGGCTAGATACTGTCAGGCCATGACGGATGCGGATATCGGGACTCTGCGGGAAATCATATCAGAGGATATGATATTCACGCATATGAGCGGGAGACAGCAGACAAGGGAAGAATACTTTGCAGATATAGCAAGCGGACGTTTGAAGTATTATACCATCGGGATCGAAAACCCGGAGTTCAAAGCAGAAGGCAATCAGGCGGTCATCGCATACACAGCTGTTTTGAGTGCTGTCGCCTATGGTGCAAAAGGCGTCTACCGTATGCATGGTTCACATTTTTATGAGAGAAGAAATGGCGGGTGGATCGCCGTGAATCGTTTGTAGAGGATAAGGACATAGCCATGAAAAAAATAATAGCACTGCTGTTTGCAACAGTTC
>JAFVCQ010000115.1 GCA_017479085.1 Lachnospiraceae bacterium
CCGAATCCAGATAGGCATCCTCATCAAAAAGCGGTTCTCCTGTCGCAAGTTCCGGTCTGGTCACCCTGTAATACGGATCCTCCAGCTCCTCTGCCATTTGCTCCCTGTCTTCCTTCGATGTATAAAAAAAGGTTGTCTGTTTCCCAATTGCTTTAAGCCATGTGCTCCCGGTGGCCGCATAGGCAATCACATTGCCAGCTATCAAAACAAACATGAATCCCGCTACCGGATAACACCATCTTGCTGACAAAGTGAAACGGTGTCCCGCGTGGTCTGACAGCCGTTTTACTCTCTCTACAAGCTGCTCCGGTGCTTTGATCTGATTCATCGCATCACAATACTTCTCTCTTTCCCTGTTTTTCATATTCACTCCTCCCTAAGCTGATCCTTCAGCTTACTGCGCGCCCTCATCAGCCGCACCTGTACATTCGATTCCGTCAAGTGTAACAGTTCTGCAATCTCCCGGATATGATACCCCTCATAGTAATAGAGCTGTATGACAACACTATACTTCGGAGGAAGCTTCAAAATCGCATCCAATAGCTCTCTTTGCTCTGCACGGTCGTCCTCAAAGACACACTCCAATTCATCTATGGATCTGACATTCCTCCGCCAGAAGGTTTTCCACATATTTTTACACTCATTGATGGCAACCCGGATCAGCCATCGTCTGATATGCTCATCATCCTGAAATTCTGTATCTGTTTGCAGCAGCTTGGCAAAGGTGTTCTGGACAATATCATCGGTGTCCTGTGTATTTTTGCAATAGCTTAGAACTGTACGGTATACAATATCAATATTTTTCTCTACGATTCTTTCATAATCCATGATGGTGTATGTTTCCTTTCCCGTTCCGTTTGAGCACTGTCCAAACTCTAAAAGTATGATATCCGTTTTCCTGTCAGAATCGGTTCTCATTCACATATGTTCGAATCCGTTTTTGCATGATCTCTGTGGTCTGCTCCAGACTCTTCTCTCCTTCAAAGTACGGTTTCACCTCTTCCATTATAATACGCATCATAGTTGAATCACTACCCCCACTTTTCCTTGTATGGTTTAACAGAGAACAATATTTGTCTACCTGTTTCTGTGTTATAGGTGTAATTTCAATCTCTGTTCCATTCTCATATCCCATGCTGCCACTTTGTGGTGTAATGATCCGGCCAAACTCATCTGTATATCTCTCTGTGGTCGTTAGCGCTCTTATCACCATATCCAGACAATCCTGTCTGGTCGGTGTCTCAGAGTTCTTCATCTGCTTCCCCTGATATTCTTTCGTCATAAAGGTTCGGATAAATTCCCATGCACCGGCCTTCCCCTTCGACTTCGAATACATTCCGATTCGTGTATCAAACTGAAAATAAGAACCCATTTTTTCTTTGTTCGGATATCCGATATAGTTGATATCTTCCCCATATAATTTTTCCTGTTCAAAAACCTCATGAAGCGTTATCTGTCCCTCAATAAAGAGTATCTTTCCCTCCTGGATCATACGAATTCCATCCCGGCTGTAATCCGTTTTTTCATCGGAACCTTTGTTACAGAGCTCTAAAATATCCCGAAATTCCTCACTGTCAAAGCTGCATTCACCCGTCTGCCAGTCCACAAAATCCGTGAGTCCATTTCCCAAAATGCTGTATAAGATATCGGATTTGTTCTCATAATAGAACGGTCTTACGTCATCCTCCTGCTGCTCCAATAAGCTCTTACATTCTGCAAAGTTCCAGCCATTTCCATCTCCGACATCCCTTGCATGTCCGCCCAGTGTCCAAATGGTATAGCGCGGTGCTACATAATAAAGCTTCCCATCCGTCTTCATTCCCTCTAACACAGAATCGATCACATCTTCGATTGCAAGCTCCGAATCTTTCTCAAAATAAGGCGTTAAATCCTCAAGCAGCCCCTTTGCAGCATACTGTTCTACCGGAATATTCACCAGATCGATAATATCCGGAGCATTCCCCGCTGCAATATCCGCATTCATCTTTGTGACAGGATCTTCTTCCTCTCCATAATCTCTTAGTACAATCTGATACTCCATGTTCGTTTTATTAAAAGTAATGACCGCATCCTTCAGCTCATCACTCAGCGCCATTGTACCACAGACAAGGGTTGTCTTATTTATCATCGCAGAGGAAGCTGTCTTTGTCTGCTCCTTGTGCGTCAGATTCCCATCTTTTCCACAGCCGGCTGTTAGCAGCAGGGCTGTCGCTGCCAACCATACCGCTATGGGCTTTTTTAATTTTATCATAGTATACTCCTCTCCTGTTTCCGTAGTATAATTTGGAATCATTTTTTGAAAGAGCTCTTCTTTTTTATAACAATTCAAGGCCGCTAAATATTACAAAAAATTGAAATCTAACGTTTTAGTAATAATGGAACTGTAGTGAGTAAACACAGGGATTTTGTTCTTGATTTGATATTGATTTCTAACAGAATAATGATGTGAAGCGGGGAAGCAAGACACATCTCCGGCGATAGCAGATCTGGAATATTTCAGGGACAAGATGATGAAGCTATACGAGCAGATCGAACTTACAGGCGAAGAACGGATAGATTTGATAGGGTATATTTATAAAATGCCGTAATGTGCTGTGAACACCTTTTCGTACCTCTGCAATTCACCCTTTATACTTTGAATCGTTTGTTCCGCCTGTACTCTGTCCATTGTATATGGATGAACCCGAATGTCTCCATCTACGACCCGGAACGCATCTCCGGAAAATACATATTGCTCATCTACCACATAGATAGCCGATCCTTTCGTGTGCCCAGGCGCCCATATCATCCGAACGTCATGTTCCTTTATGCTGATCCTGTCATCTTCTGTGAGCCAAACAATTCTATTGAAATCAGCCGACTTTGGCAGTCTGTTTTTCTTCAAAAGCTGCCTTCTCGTACTACCATCTATCATCTGCTTCTCCCATTTACTCATATAGATTGTCGCATTCGGAAACAACGGAAGGGAAGCCACATGATCATAATCTGTATGCGTCAAAAAAACACCCGTCACCTTTTTGCCATCGATCCCCAGACGCTCCATCTCCTGCATGACTGCCTTCGCATCCGAACCGGCATCCACCACAATCCAATTCTTTCCTGACGGTATAAAGAATAAATTATTGATACGGTTTCTGACCGCTATGATATCCGTTCCATCTATTTTTCCGCTCTGGA
This sequence comes from Lachnospiraceae bacterium, assembly GCA_017479085.1. GTDB lineage: Bacteria > Bacillota > Clostridia > Lachnospirales > Lachnospiraceae > CAG-590. The sequence goes on from JAFVCQ010000115.1 coordinate 3,178, forward strand.
GGGGAGACATGAAATGCATCGGCCAGACAAATGCCAAAGCAACAAGCACTCCGATCCCAAAAATGCTTCCTATTACCACACGCACGATCATATCACAAACCCTCCTTCCATCTTGTAAATCTCCCGATCAGCGACTGCGCAAATTTTAGATTCCCTCCAACAACCATAATCCCCAATGCACTGTATCCCACAACATTTCCGATCGTGCAATGCAATTCCGATATACTTTCCAGGATCACCCATATGCTGACTGGCAGCGCAATGATACTGGTAATCAAAGACGATATGTATTGCTTTATCACGATCGACTGTCCGATATGTATGACGAGATGAAGCGCATACACAATGAATGCCCCCAGCCAGAACAGCCATAAGGATTTCACCTGAATCACCACGGCTAATGTACAGAAAAAAATGCACACCATGAATTCCTCAAAAACCGCCAATGCCATTCCCTCCGTACTGTAATCCCGATATGTCCTGCTGATCTTGGGATATCTCTCCTCCAGCATGTTTTGATTGCGATCAAGCCATATGCCAAAACCAATGATTTCCTCCATATCATGGAACAGGAATAACAGCGGAAACAGCCAGACAAATTGCAGCATAGTCCCCTCCTCTCCAAAAGCAACCTCTTGTATCATATTTTATTTATGATAAAATATGATCGGATAAAAAACAATCCGATTCAAACAAGTGACACAAAATTAAGAAAACGTGTCAGAAAGGAGTCTGTATGAACCCTACCAAGCATCCCAGCGCTATCCGTTCCCAAAACGAGATTACACATACACTGTTACAGTTGATGCAGGTTTATACATATCATGAGATCACGGTCAAACAGATCATTTTGGAAGCACATCTCGCCCGAAAGACCTTCTACCGCAATTTTCAGTCAAAGGATGATGTCTTAGATTCCTATATTACCGGTATCATGCACCAGTATGTCCAGTCTCTCAAACAAGAGGCGGACGGTCAGCTTACATACATTTTAGATATCATTTTTTCCTTCTGCGTACAGAACAGGGAATTCCTTCTTCTGCTGCGCGGCCACCATATGCTGCATATCCTGCTTGAAAAATGGAATACCTTTATTCCCATGATTCATGACCAGGTTGCCAAGGCCGACTGTACACTGTTTCACTCCTTCTCGGAAAAGCAGGTTTCCTATATCATTGCGTTTAATGTGGGAGCTGTCTGGAACATTATTATGAAATGGATCGAGCACGGCATGAAAGACTCGCCGGAGCTCATTAAAGAAACGATTTTGAATTATTTAAACCGCTTTGATCTATCTGTATCCTAATCAAACAGACCAGGAAATCTTATCCTGTTACACAGCCATCCCATAGTCTTCTGCAGGCGGCGTCAATTTAAATAATTTTATATCGGGTATTGACAATCGTGTGCATATACTGTATATATATACATATACAGTATATAGACAGTTTGCCGAATGGAAAAAGGGGGCCGTCATGATACACATGCACAACGTCAGCAAGACACTTGGGAATTTCCAACTGGACAATATCTCGATGGAATTACCGGAAGGCTACATCATGGGACTGATCGGTCCG
>JAFVCQ010000116.1 GCA_017479085.1 Lachnospiraceae bacterium
CGGCATTTCCATCCTGGCCGCTAACTTCCGAATCTGTCCGGTCATTCCCGCCTTCGGTCGCTTTCTTTGCCGCATTTAACGCTTCCTGAACCGCCTCGATCAGACCTTTCGAACTAAAGGTTGCGCCGCTCACCGCATCCACATCCGTACTTTGCTGCTGCATGATTGCCTGAAGTACCGCTTTGGCCCGTGCAAAAAATGCTTCGTCATCCGATGTCTCTGTAACAAGGATATACCGAATGGTATGATCGCTGATGGTGACCGCTACTGTGATATCCCCCTTATAGCCTTCGCCGGTTCCATAGTACACACCATCCTTATATGGTACCTTTCCTTCCGGTATTGCACCACTCTGATTGTTCTGTTCCGTATTGTCCGGGTTCGTCTGCTCCGTCGTATCCGCCGGCTTGCTGTCCTCTGTTTCCATCGTGGACACGGCGTCCTTTAATGCATCCTTCACCGCTTCGATCAACCCTTTCGAACTGTATGTTGCACCGGATACGGTATCTACATTCGTACTCTGTGTGCGGATGATGTCCTTCAAAAGTGCAGATGCTGCCTTGATATATTCCTGATCATCTGCCGATTCGATCACCTGAATGTCTGTGATCTTTCCATCTGTCACAACCACCTTTACCTTCAGCGGACCTCCGAAGCCGGTGCCCGTTCCGTAATATGTGCCATCCTTATAGGTGACATTCTGATTGGTCTCTGTATTGTCAGTATCCTCTGTTTTCTTGTCCTTTTTGTCTTTTTTCTTCGTATCCTTCTTATCGTTCTTCTCTGTGAGTCCGGCATCCTTCAGCGCATCTCTCACCGCCTCGATCAGTCCGGCAGAGCTGTAAGTCGCACCGGATACGGTATCCACATTGGTGCTCTGCGTTTTGATGATATTCTTTAACAGAGCGGAGGCTGCCCGCATATACTCTGCACCATCCTGAGATTCTACCACCGTAATATCTGTGATTTTCCCATCCTTCACAACCACCTTAACCCTGATTTTCCCTCCAAAGCCGGTGCCGGTGCCATAATACGTTCCATCTTTGTATCCGGACACCTCCGGAGCCTTTCCCACCGTCTTAGAGGCTCCACTCGCCGGGCCGGAATGTGATGTTGTGGGCGGCAGTGTAATCTCCATATTGTCCAGATCCAGCGTCACCTCACCGGTCGGTTCTTCCGTTGTCGATTCCTCATTCGTATCCTGTGCCGCTTTCACCTCGTAGACCGGTGCTTCATAGCCGCTCAGTGAAATACCGATACAGGCAGCCAGCACACCGGTCGGCAGAACATTCAGCCACGGCTTCGCCTTGTCTTTCCAGCCTTTCATATCATCACACTACCTTTCTATTATATGCATATCATATGATGTCGAAAAGGATTCCGCAATCCCTTCCGTTACATACAGTTCATTATCCTCTGTCAGGAGAATCGCATCAAACTCCCCACTGTTGTCTCTCCAAAACGTCTCAGCCTTTTCGAGTCCCATCACAAACAGGGATGTGGAAAGACCATCTGCAAGAAGACCGTTGTCGCTGACAATCGTAACCGACGTCAAACCATTCTCTGCGGGATAGCCGGTGGCGGGATCTAAAATATGATGGTATATCACTCCATCTTCCTCAAAATACCGTTCATATCCACCAGAGGTTATGACCGCCCTGTCGCTGGTTTCCAACACACCCAGATAATCCATATTCTCATCCGGATTCTGGATAGCAACTCTCCACAGGCTTCCATCCTCTTTGGTTCCCAATGTCTGGACATTGCCGCCGAGATTGATGATCCCACTTTCAATTCCATTTTCCTTGAAAATATCTATGATCTGAGATGAGGTATATCCCTTTGCAATGCCACCAAAGTCGATCTTCATCCCCTCTGTCTCAAAGTCTACATGCCCGGTAGATGAATCACAGACGATCTGTCCCACATCCAGTTTGGACAGGCACTGCTCTATCGTTTCCCTCTCAGGAACCTTGAATTCCTTCGTCGGAAACCCCCATGCTTCCATCAGCGGATAGATTGCCGGATTGAACACTCCTCCGGTTCTTTGATAGATGTCTAAGGACTGTTCTAACAGGTAAAAGGCATCCGGAGACAGATTCCCGCTGCCATCCCGATTCAATATTGAAACCTCGCTCTCCGCATTACCGGTGGAAAGCATCGCATCCAGTTGCCCGATCCGTTCCTCTGCCTGTGCGACCGCTTCCTCTGCATTGACCCCATATGCGGTTAACGTCATATAGGTATCCATCGCAAATACATCCCTTGTGGCAGATACCGCTTCCTTTTCTTCCTGCTCTTCCTGTGATTCTTCTGCCTGCACTGTCATTTCCGAAGTATTCTCCTGTCCGGAAACCTGCCCGGAACAACCGGTGCAGGCCAACAGACAGACCAGCAAAAGCCCCATCCATTTTTTCTTCATATATTCCTCTTAATCTGTTTTTGTTAGTTATTGCTTATATTAATTAGTTTCAACTTACCAATGTGTATTTTAGCACTCTTATTTTCTTCTTGTCAAGCTTTCCATTCCTTTGATGATAAATTGTATCGTTTCGCCAGAATAGGAAAAGAAGGCTTAGATATTCACTCCATTTTAAATCCATCTTTCCCGCTTCCACAGCGAGAAGTTTATTTCGGTCGATTCCCACTTTGTCCGCGATCTGCTCCACAGACAGCTTAAGGCACTCTCTGATCTCCAGAAGTTCCCCTGCTATCCGTTGCATCAGAAGTTCCCCTGCTATCCGTTGCATCAGAAGTTCCCCATCAATCGTATTCAGTTCAAGTTCATCTAATGATTCCTGTCCCATATGTATCATTCCCTTGGTATGTCTAATTTTTCTTTCAGAGATTCCGGATAAAGTCCCAATATGTCTACCACACTCTGTGTCCTGCTGTTGTAATGGAAGAAAAACAAAAGTGCAAGATACTGGTTCCACGAAACACATTTGCTAAAATATCCACATCCGTCCTGCCATCTGCATAGGTTTTTCTCAGGCGTTGGAAATTGATGCCTTTTACACTATATACCTCAAACACGCGCTCCATCCTGTTCGCCAGTGTCCTTGCATCCATCGGTGTGTCAGCCATGCCCGTCAGTACATTTTTTCCCAGATTATGAAACTCTTCTATATACTCTGCTAATTCCATCGGAAACTCCACTTTGCGGATATGCTTCTTTGTGGGAATCTCATCCACGATGATCTGAGTTCTCTTTTCACTGTCCGGATCGGTATTCTTCACACGATGGGCAGAACGGTGTATCTTGATTGACACCTTTCACTCTTTCCTTTAATACTGTTTTTTCGATATAAGGTTCAATTCCATAATCTTCACGTATGGCACCACAGTAAGCGATGAATAACGCACCGTTCCACTATTCCCCTTTTTTCTGGTATAATCAGACTGGAAGGGGAATGTGATTTTCCGGGGTTATGTTCTCCACATCGATCAGGCCTGTGCAGTGTTCCTTTATGAAATCACTCCATGGCAGCAGCTTCTCGATGCCTGCAGGCTTGTTCTTATAGTCCGGCATATACAGAAGCACCATATAAAGATACTGGAACACATTCAGACCGTTAGCCTTTGCCGTTTCCACGATGCTGTACATGACGGCACTGGCTCCGGCACCTGCTTCTGATGTATGGAATAAA
>JAFVCQ010000117.1 GCA_017479085.1 Lachnospiraceae bacterium
GCATGTCCATATGGTCTTTTTTCTTTATATGATATATGCCGGGTTCATATTCCGTAATCTCGAATCCCCAGTCCCGAAACTGTTCCATCAGCCTCACCGGCTTTCCCTCCCGGACAAAGGAAAGCGTTACTTCCTCCACGGAAGAAACCTCTGCCTGATATGCTGTGTATAAATAAGCATAACCCATGCTCCGATAGTACACCTCTGCATCCAACGTCTGACCGGGTGACCTGTATTCCACGAGATTATACTGCCGGAAGATCTTTCCCAGTCCGCTTTCCAGTTCGATATCCGCATGCTTCTTTACGACCAGAAGATCGATCCGGTTCGGCAGTGAATTCAGATTGTACTCTTTCATGCATTCAATCTCATCCAGATTCCTCTCCAGTTCTTCGGTCATCGCCTCGCAGAATGCCGGATGGTACTGTTTCCTCAGTTCCTCATCTTCTTTCTTCCTGTCTTTCACCTGTTGTTCTTCCAGTTCTTTCTTTCTGTCTTCCACCTGTTGTTCTTCCAGCTTCCCCTGCTCTTTCTCTGGTTGTCTCGATTCCATTCAATTCCTCCCTTTGTTACAGGAGAAACCAAACATAAAAGAAACTGTCCCTTTCAGTTTCTCTGAAATCTCCTGCCCTTATTCTAAAAAATTGGTGATATAAAAGCACTTGAAATTTCAGATGACTCATTTGATTTTCCCAGATTCTCTATATTCTATACACTTCTACACTTAAATATCTATATGAAATGTCATATGCTTTGAGAAAATTCTACCATGGCCAGTACAAAAACGCAAGAAAAACCACAGATTTGTTTGATAAAGGCCGTGTCCCGTCGTTACTGCTCGCCCGCCTTATTGTGCCAATCTCTGTCTGACAATCTCATATGCCAGCACTCCCGCTGCCACCGATGCATTGAGGGAATCGATATTTCCTTTCATCGGAATCGATGCAATATAATCACACTTCTCCTTCACCAGACGACTCACCCCGCTGCCCTCATTGCCGATCACCAGACCAACAGGCCCGGTCAGATTCTGGCGATACATGACTTCGCCCTCCATATCTGCGCACACAAACCAGATTCCCTCCTTTTTGAGTTCTTCCATCGTCTTTGCCAGATTGGTCACCTTGGCTACCGCTGTATAATTGACTGCCCCTGCAGATGCCTTCACCACGGTTGCAGTCAGGCCTACCGCTCTCCTTTTGGGAATGATCACTCCGTGCGCCCCACAGAGATTGGCGGTACGGATAATTGCCCCCAGATTATGCGGATCCTCCAGTTCATCCAACATAAATAGAAAAGGATCCTCTCCCTTCTGTCTGGCAGCCTCCAGAATATCCTCCACCCGTGCGTATTCATAGGCCGCCGCCTGTGCGATCACACCCTGATGCTTGCCTGTGGAAGACATCTGATCCAACCTCTCCTTTGTCACATAAGTGACAATCGTATCCTGCTTTCTCGCCAGAGATTTGATCGTATTGACCGCCCCGTCATGACAGCCATCCAAGACATACAGCTTATCAATCGTTTTACCGGATCGAAACGCTTCTGTCACCGCATTTCTTCCCTCTATTGTATATTCTTCATATCGCATGCGTAATTCCTATCATCCTTTCTCATGTTTGATAGCAGCATTTTCCTGCTCATTCAACCATGTCGTTTGCCAATAAGCAGTGTCCTGCCTAACCAATGTCATTAAGTTAAGAATTAGTCAATAAACATATACCATACCCCGTAGTATCCGGATTAACTACATGACATCGCCCCATCCAGCGCCTCCAGACTCATCTTTACCACATCCGTCAGCCTTACAAAATCCTCCTTCAGATACAGATACCCTAGTACCGCCTCGAAGCCGGTGGCATTGCGGTACTCCGTTCTCGACGCATTCTTCGCCTTTGTATAGGAATTGGCATTCCTGCCCCGCCTGTACACGGCCATCTCCTCCTCTGTCAACCGGTCACAGATTGCCCGTATCATCTTATCCTGCGCCGGAGCACACACGATCCGGCTGACATCCCTGTGATATTTATTCACCTGCTTATTGGTCTTGCTTACCTCAATCGTGCGAACCATCAGATCAAAAATACTGTCACCGATATAGGCCAACGCCAATGGCGAATAGCTCTCCGGCGCTCCATGCGCAATGTGCATCTGCTCCTTAAAATAGGTAAAACCCGCTGTCTCTATTTTCGTTTCCACTTGACACCTTCTCTTGTATCCTCTAATATAATTCCCTGCTCTGCCAGTTGATTCCGTATCTCGTCTGCCCTTGCAAAATCTTTTGCTTTTCTTGCAGTCTGCCGCTCCTCGATCAGAGCTTCAATCTCACTGTCCAGAATCTCTTTTTCCGCTTTCGCCTGAAGTCCCAGAATATCACAGAGGCGGTCAATCGTATCGTAGACCTCCCGAATGACATTTCGGGCATTGGCCGGTGTGATACTGCTGTTGGCAAGCTTAACCAGCTCAAAGATCACGGAAATGGCATCTGCCGTATTGAGGTCATCCTCCATTGCGGCCTCATACTTTGTAACATACGTCCGGACACTGGAGAGAAGCGCTTCCTCCTCCTGTGCAGCATCCCTGTCCTCTGCCTCATGCAGGGCATCCTCCAGACGTGTCATCGCATTCCGAATCCGTTCCAGAGATGCCTTCGCAGATTCAACCAGTGTATCCGAGAAATTAAGCGGACTTCTGTAATGGGCGCTCAGCATGAAAAAACGGATTACCTGCAGCGGATACCGCTCTCCAATGTCCCGAATCGTAAAGAAATTGCCTAACGACTTCGACATTTTCTCTCCATCGATCTTCAAAAATCCATTGTGCATCCAGTATCTTGCGAACTCCACCTCATTTGCGGCCTCGCTCTGTGCGATCTCATTCTCATGGTGCGGAAAGATGAGATCCTCTCCGCCGGCATGAATGTCAATGATATCGCCAATATATTTCTTGGACATGACCGAACATTCCAGATGCCATCCCGGCCGGCCCTCTCCCCACGGAGACGGCCACGATGGTTCTCCCTCCTTCTTCGGTTTCCACAGCACAAAATCCAGACTATCCTCCTTTTCCTCCTCGCCGGCTACCTTGATCTGTCTGTGTCCGGCCTCCAGATCATCAATCCTCTTGCCCGACAGCTTTCCATATTCATGAAAGCTTCTGGTTCGGAAATAGACTGTGCCATTCACCTCATAGGCATGCCCTTTTTCGATCAGTGTTTCGATCATAGCGATCATATCCGGGATCTCCTCGGTTGCCTTCGGATGGGTCGTGGCCTCCATGACATTCAGATCCTCCATATCCTTCTTCACTTCCCGGATATAGCGCTCGGATATCTCAGAGGATGACACGCCCTCCTCGATGGCACGCCTGATGATCTTATCATCCACATCGGTAAAATTCGATACATAATTCACATCATATCCCTTATAAAGCAGATATCTGCGTAGTGTATCAAACACGATCATCGGACGGGCATTGCCGATATGAATATAATCATACACTGTGGGCCCGCATACATAGATACCAACCTGTTTCTCACGGATTGGAACAAATTCCTCTTTGGTTCTCGTCATTGTATTAAAGATCTTCATGCACACATCTCCCTCCTGTCAATTCTTAAGATCTGCCAGCTTACAGCCCTGACAGCCGGCACAGCCCGCCGCCATGCCTGTAATCTCATCATACTGATAATTCGCCACCGTTTCCAGCAGACAGACTGCCTGAGCACTGATTCCTTCCCCACTGCCCGTAAATCCAAGTCCCTCCTCCGTGGTGGCCTTGATATTGACCTGCTGCTCTGAAAGCCCCAAAGCCTCAGAGATCGTAAGAACCATATCCGGAAGAAAGGCTGCCAGCTTTGGCTTTTGTGCAATAATGGTCGCATCAATGTTGCTGATCACATACTGCCTCTCATCCAGCAGCTTTTTTACATGCCGAAGCAATTCCATACTGTTTGCCCCCTTATAGGCATCGTCGCTATCCGGAAAATGCTTTCCGATATCACCCAATGCGGCTGCACCCAACAGCGCATCCATGATGGCATGCGTCAGCACATCTGCATCGGAATGTCCCAGCAATCCCTTTTCATATGGTATGTTCACACCACCTAAGATCAGCTTTCTGTCTTCCACCAATTTGTGTACATCATACCCTGTTCCAATCCGCATCCTCATCATCCTTTCTTTTTAAATATTCCAATAAAAATGCATATACCCGTCTGGTAGATTCAATATCCAGCCGTTCTGATGTCGTATGAATATCCAGTATATCCGGCCCCATAGACACACAATCCAGATCCTTGATCTTACCTGCCAGCAGACCACATTCCAGACCGGCATGGATTCCCTCCACCACCGGCTCTGTCCCATAGAGCTCCTGATACAGACGAATCACCTTGTTGCGGACTGCAGACTGCTCCCGATACTCCCATGCAGGATAGTCACCCTTCCGCTCTACGGTTCCTCCTCTGCTTATCACAAGCTTCTCTACCTGCTCTGCCATCTGCAGCTTGCTCGCTGTCACACTGCTGCGAATCGAGTGCTGAAGAAACAGATGGTCGTCATATAGACAGACAATGCCAAGATTAAGGGAAGTCTCCACCAGTCCCTCCACCTCACGGCTCATGGACTGCACACCATCCGGAAGCTCCGTCAACAGGGCAAGCAAAGCCGATACACTCTCCTCCCCTAAAACAGATCTGCGCTCCTTCCCCTGTACCCTGTGCAGTACAAGCGTGATTCCGGCATCTGTTTCGGCATATTCCGTCTTCAGTTCGGCATCCAGCCGGTTGATCTGCTCCATCACCTGCCCTGCCTCCTCTGTCTTCAGGCCAATACAGGCGGCAGCGTATAAGGGAATGGCATTATCCTTTTTTCCTCCCTCCAGTGCGTACAAAGCGATGGTACACTCCCTTCGGAGTTCTTCCAGCACCCTTGCCAGAATCCGATTTGCATTCGCCCTTCCCTTATGTATCTCACAACCGGAATGTCCTCCGAGCAGACCTGTGACCTCCAGCGTATACCAATCCATTTCCTCTGAGCTTTGCCGCTGTATTGGCAGCTTCGAATGTGTTGAGATCCCTCCTGCGCAGCTGCTTAAAAAGATTCCTTCCTCTTCCGAATCCAGATTCAACATACGTCGCCCCCGCAGGTTGGACAGGTCAATCGCATCTGCTCCCTCCATGCCCACCTCTTCACAGACCGTAAAGACCAGTTCCAATGGCGGATGTGGCAGATCGGAACGCTCTGCAATGGCCAGCATATAGGCAACTGCAATTCCATCATCCCCGCCCAGCGTCGTATCCTTCGCATAGACATAGGTTCCATCCGTCTCCAGACACAGTCCTTCCTTTTCCATATCCAGTGTGGCTGCGGCGGTCTTCTCACAAACCATATCCATATGTCCCTGTAAGATCAGGGGCTCCTCCCCCTCATATCCCTCACTTGCCTCGACCAGCATGATCACATTGTATAAGTCGTCCTGATAGACAGTCCTTCCATGCTCCTTTGCAAAATCTACCAGATAATCACTGATCGCCTTTTCATGATAAGAGCCATGCGGAATTCCACAGATTTTCTCAAAATAGTAAAATACCCGTTCCGGCTCCAGACCTGATAGTACACTCATCGGTTCTCTCCTTCTTCACTCTATGACCTATAATCTCCGTTAATTCTCACATAATCATATGTCAGGTCACAGCCCCATGCCGTTGCAGACACATCTCCCTCATGCAGACTGATTCGCACCTGAATCTCATCCTCTGACAGCACTTCTTTGGCAAATTCTTCTGAAAAATCCTTTCCGGAGCCACTTCTGCACACAGGCAGCACCCCTTTCGCCGATGCCAGATCGACATCCACCTTATGAATATCAAACTCTGCCTCCGCATACCCCACTGCACAGAGTATCCGTCCCCAGTTTGCATCCTCTCCAAAGACTGCACATTTAAACAGCGGTGAACGAATTACACTCTTTGCCACCGTAATCGCAGTATCCAAATCCCCCGCCTCTGAAACGGTACACTCGATCAGCTTAGTCGCTCCCTCTCCGTCCTTTGCCAACATCCGCGTCATGTTCATCATGACAATATAGAGAGCCTGCTTAAAACATGCGTAATCCTCCTGTTCTGTCCGAATCTCTGTATTGCCTGCCATACCGTTTGCCATGACACATACCATATCATTGGTAGAGGTATCTCCGTCAATGCTCAGACAGTTATAGGTGATCTTTGTCACCTCGGACAGTGCTTTCTGTATCAGTTCCGTCGAGATTGCCACATCTGTCGTAACAAAATTCAGGGTCGTTGCCATATTCGGATGAATCATTCCGCTTCCCTTCGCCATGCCTCCTAACGTACAGGTCACGTCTCCCAGCCGGAAAGACACTGCCACCTCTTTCTGTACGGTATCCGTCGTCATGATCGCCTGCGCAGCTTTCGCATTGCCATCATAGGAAAGCCCCTCTGTCAGCTCCCGAATATGCTTCTCGATCGGTTCGATCGGCAGGATGTGTCCAATCACACCGGTCGATGCAACCACCACCTCATCAGTCGGAATTCCAAGCTCTGCGGCTGCCAGCTCTGCCATTCTCTCTGCCTTCGCCTCCCCATCCGCATTACAGGTGTTGGCATTCTTAGAATTCACAATAACCGCCCTTGCCTTCCCGCCTGTCGCCTTCAGATGTCTCTTTGTGACAAGGATTGGTGCTCCCTTCACCTTATTCGTCGTATAGACCGCTGCTGTACTGCACACTCTGTCACTCACCACCATACCCAGATCCTTCTTTTCTTTATCCGGATTCAGTCCACAGTTCAATCCATTTGCCCGAAATCCCTTTGCAGCACAGACTCCGCCCTCCACATAAGTATAACCGTCAAATTGCTCCATGTCCACTCTCATCCTCCTATTCATATCCGTACTCTATTCCTGCTCCGAATCTGTCTCTATACTGCCATCCCCAGCATCCTTTTCTTCCTGCTGCCCATCTGCTTCGCTGTCTGTATCCTTGTTCGCTGCTTTGGGCTGCTCCTGATACAGCGTACCATCTATATTCTGATACACGATAATATTCTCAGCATCCAGACGCTTTTCCAGCCATTCCTTCAATTTATTCATATTATTCGAGGAAAGTCCCTTTTTTACCTCCAGAATCACCACTTCATGCTCCGCATCCCCGCTGTTCAAATAACCTGCATAGACCCCGGTAACGGAAGGATACAGGGCAATGATCTCCTCCTGAAGCTCAGTTGCATCAACCTCCTTCGCCTGATATTCTGCAAGCTCCGATCTGACCGCCAGCAGCTCCCCCTGAAGCTCCTGATAATCTTCTTCATTCTCCGCCGTCAGCAGACTGGTCTGATTTTTCACATAGGCTTCCAGCTCATCTGTGGTAACACCTGCCTTTACCTCTGTCTGCTGTACCCTCAGCATCAGGCTGTCAATATGATAATTCTTCATCTCACGACTCAGGTTCTCAATTGTATCCTCGCTCAATGTGCTGCCAATGACCGCCACATTCAGCTCATCATTTTCCTCATCCACACTGTATTTTACCACCTGTGTGTTATCAAATTGAAATTCATTTTCCACAAAACTCACGACATTATTTTCGAATACCGTCTTCTTCGCAATATCCGCTGCAAAAAATACGGATGGTACGATTGCAACCACCGCAATCATGATCAGCCTTCTGTGAATCTGCTTGCGGGTCTCCGGATTTGCCTTATTCTTCGATGGAAGACGCAGAAAGACCGTGATCAGCATCGTAGATATCGCAATAAATACTCCATTGATACAGAACAGATACATTGCACCTGCAAAATATCTGATATTGCCCACAGCCAGTCCATATCCCGCCGTACAGAGCGGCGGCATCAAAGCCGTTGCGATCGCCACACCCGGAATGATGTTGGACTTCTCTTTTCTGGTGGTACCGATCATGCCGGCCAGACCACCACTGACTGCAATAATGACATCCCACACTGCCGGACTGGTTCTGGCGAGCAGCTCCGAGCCGGCCGTCTTGATCGGTGTCAACGCAAAGTAAACGGTTGAAGTTGCCAATGCCACAACCACTTCAAAGAGCAGGATGGTTGCCGAACGTTTTAACAGATCCATATCATGTATTGCAACCGCAAAGCCCATCCCCATGATGGCACCCATCAGTGGGGACACCAGCATCGCACCGATAATAACTGCCGTAGAGTTCATATTCAATCCAACGGATGCAATAAAAATCGCAAGGATCAGAATACACATATTCGTACCACGCAGGACAACACCGGATTCAATGCGTTCTGCGATCTCTTCATAGCTTGCCTGATCTGCACTCAGGTTAAACGCTGTGTGAAATAATCTCTTAAAGCTGTACGGATTCTTCCGGGCACTCCGGATGTTCTTTGCCTCAACCTGTTTCCTTCTGACTGTCACCGTTTCCTCCGCAGCATTGTCTTCCTGCTTCGGTTCGCTTCCGGTTTCCACAGATTCCGTTATGGTATCCTCCCTTCTCGCTTCCTGTTTGTTCGTTGTTGAGCCTTTTTTCTGTCTTCCTGTATTTCTGTTCTGATTCTTCACTTTCAAACCTCCCTATATTGTTCTTGACATTTATGCTCAGATGGAATTAAATAATAATATATCCAAACAGATATCAATATAATATAAATAAGGAGATTTTTCAATATGGCAAGTGCAAATATTCCCAATGATCCCATCATATTGTTAAGTTTTATCAATACAAAGCTACGCGATGAGTACGCCAATTTGTCCGCACTCTGCGACGATCTTGAGCTTGACCCATCCACACTCACCGGCAAACTGTCCTCTATCGGCTATACCTACAACGAAACCATGAATCGCTTCTTATGATAACCCGTTGCCATTCCATCCAATATACACAAACCATCACAATACAATAGTTGACGTACTCCTTTTTTGCATTAAAATAAATCGATAGTAGATTAAGGAGGGGCGCCTATGAAAACAAAAAAATGGATTGGAATCCTGTTGCTATCAACCATGTTCTTTACGATGACCGGCTGTATGAGATTGTATGAAACTCTGACCGTGAGTCCGGATGACGTGATCACAGTGACCGTGAAGAACTGCCTGAGCAAAGAATACGTGGACTCGACCGGACAGACCGTGAATCCCGATGCCAAGGTGGAGACCTTAGAGGACGGTAAGCAGTACTATACGCAGGAGGAGACCTCACACAGTACGGTCTCTGAATTTGCCACAGATTCTCAGAGCGGAGACATACTGACAAAGGATATTTTCTATAGTCCAATCAACAGCGGTGGAACATCCTCTTCCAGCGGAGACTATGATCTGGAACAGGCCATTGCGAATGATATCTATGTACAGATGACCATCCAGCTTGCAGATGAGATTGTGGATACCAATGCCAACATGGAAACTTCCGGCAATACAGCCATATTCAATACTGTGAATCCACCTGCCACAGCATGGTATGCTTATACCGCTGCCGGCAAACAACAGATCGAGACGGATCAGACAGCACCCGTCATCCATGGTGTTCAGCAGAACAAATATTACAAAGCACTTCCTAAGATTACGTTCTCAGATAATATCGGTGTATGTAAAATGCAATTAAACGGTGTTGATGTAGCACCACAGAACAGCACCACAACCACCACGGTCAACGGAAAGCGCAAGTCCGTGAAGGTCTATGACTGGTATCAGACATCCGGCTCGATGATCAAAAGCGCTAAGAAACAGGGGAAGAATGTCTTTACCGTATACGATCTCAGCGGGAATTCCTCCTCTGTCACATTCTATCTCGACACCAAAGCGCCTGTCGTCAAAGGGGTGAAGAAGAATAAGACTTACCAAAAGGAAGCAGTTCTCTATATCAAGGATACCACTAAGCTTTCCAAGGTTACCATTGATAAAAAACAACAAAAGCTTTCCAACAAGAAACTGGTCAAAACAGGGAAATACAAAGGATACTACCAATATAAGATCACCAAAGCCGGTAAACACACCGTTGCAGCTTACGACGCTGCCGGTAATAAGACTTCGGTTACCTTTAAAGTGATCAAATAACAATACCCGCACAGCAAACCTTCGCTGTGCGGGTGTTTTTCTTTACTCCAGATTCAGATGTTTCTTAAAAATATAGTTCGTGATAAAGAACAGCACCAAACCAGTCACCAGACCGCCCAGCAGAGAACCAATCGTCGTTCCCCACACCCCGGTTGGATACCCCAGCACCATCGTCTGCTTCATGCCGGCTCTGCTGTCACTGTACCATGCCATTACCGTAATTGCCACTGTGCCCACAATCTCCAGAAGGATCATGATCCCAAAATAGCTTCCGATTGACATCAAGATCCTCCACTTGCCAAACAACTGACCGATCGCTATACACATATAGATCATTAAGAGCGCCGTAAGCGACCAGATGAAAGCAGATAATCCCTGAATACAAATCATAAGAATATCCTCCGGCTTTATGGTTCCCCATATTTCCTGTATGATATTCTGTATGATCCATTTGATAATATCGATATTAGATACATCATACATATTGCTTCCTGTAAGATCCTCCATCCAGAACCAATATTTTCCAACAAAAAAAATGACCAGCATCACCAACATCCCAAGTCCCACCAGCAGCTTCCAGATCACACTTCCGAGCAGCTTCGCTCCGATATGCTGATAAGAAGAAGCCGGCAGCGTCCAAGTCAGATATCCTCTGTCTCCCACCATTGTGCTGTAAAAGCGAATAATCATCAATATCTGAACCGCAAATGCCATCAGACAAATCACCATTATGTATACACCAATTCCAAGACTCTGTACAGTGATCTCCACCTCCTCCTGCTGATATGGAATCATACAGATCACCTTGAGGAAAACCGTGAAGATCAAACCGGCCAATAGAACGACTCCCATTTGAAACCGATATGCTTTTAATTCTTCTTTTAATAACTTGCCTAGCATCGAAACACCTCCCGAAACACCTGATCTAACGATTTGTCATAGGTTATGCGGATATTGTCTACCGAATCATGACATACAATATTACCCTGCCGGATCATGATCACATCATCTAATATATTCTCGATATCCGAAATCAGATGCGTCGAAATCACGATGCTTCCCTCCGGATTGTAATTGGTAATGATCGTATTGAGAATATAATCTCTTGCAGCCGGATCTACGCCTGCCATCGGCTCGTCCAACAGATACAGAGATGCTCTCCTGCTCATAACGAGAATCAGTTGTACCTTCTCTCTGGTACCCTTAGACATT
This sequence comes from Lachnospiraceae bacterium, assembly GCA_017479085.1. Classification (GTDB taxonomy): domain Bacteria; phylum Bacillota; class Clostridia; order Lachnospirales; family Lachnospiraceae; genus CAG-590. The sequence goes on from JAFVCQ010000117.1 coordinate 11,274, forward strand.
GTATTCAGCTTGTCCTCCGGATTGATTCCCAGATCTGTTAACATCCGGTATGCAGCATCCTTCTGAAAATTGTCATACATCTTCTCAAAGAAATCAAGAATCTCCCGAAGCTTTGTCCATTTGCTCAGATAGGTTCGTTCCGGCAGATATGCTACGATCCGTTTGGTATCCGGCCCCACCGGCATTCCACCGATCGTGACCGTTCCGGCAGTCGGTGTCAACAGTCCCGCACATATTTTAATAAAGGTCGTCTTGCCACTTCCATTCGGACCCAACAGACCGATAATCTTGCCCGGCTCCAGATCCAGATGAATCTGATTCAGCGCAATCCCCCTTCCATAGCTCTTTGAAAGGGTTCTACATTCCACTAAGCTCATCTACATTCCTCCTCATATTCAGATAACAGTTCTATCATGTTCTCTTTTCCATAACCTAATGCATGCATCTCTCTATAATATGTCTGCACATGGAAAGATGCGAATTCTTTCTTAGTCTCTGCAATCAGCTCTGCATCCTCCGTAATATACCTTCCGGTTGTCCGGACAGCAAACACAAGGTTCTGTCGTTCCAGCTCTGCCAATGCCTTCTGCATGGTATTCGGATTCACTTTTGCCTCCTGTGCCAATTCGCGCACGGGCAGCAGCTTCTCACCCGGCCGGTAATATCCGGAAATAATTCTGCGCTTCAATTCCTCCACCAGTTGTGTATAGATTGGTCGATCAGATTGTAATTCCCATTCCATCTCATTCCTTCTTTCTTGTGTCATATATTTAGTACAATAATACATTCATTCCATTTTGTCAATACCAAAAAAAGAATGTATTACACCGAACACATTCTTCTCCCCTTCTATTCCATTATTCCTCCAACCGGTCTGCTTCCGGTATCTTGCGAATCCTGACCTTTTTAATCATGCGCTCCTCCCGCTCTAACGCCTCAAATAAAAAGCCCTCATAGGGAATCTCAATGGTGTCCTTTTCCTTTGGAAGTCTTCCATATTCATACAGCATAAACCCGTTAACCGTATCAATATCCTCCTCCGGAAACTCAATCCCAAACAAATCCTCTAACTCCTCCAGCTTGGTACTTCCCTTCACAATATATCCATCCTCTGTGGCAATCTTCAGGATATCATCTTCCTCCTCATCATGCTCATCCAGAATATCCCCCACGATCACCTCTAAGATATCCTCCATAGCAACAATTCCCTCGGTCTGCCCATACTCGTCCACCACGATCACCATATGAAGCTTATTGGCCTGCATCTCATTAAAGAGCTTGCTGATCTTCTGTGTCGGATGAATATAAAATGGTCTTCTCACCAAGGTGCCCACCGTCTGACTGCTATCCTCCAGATACGCAGCCACGGCTTCTTTTATATGTAAGATTCCCACAATGTTGTCCACATCCTCCTCATAGATGGGATATCGGGAGTAGCTGTTCTGCAGCATAATATCTAAGGCATCCTTTACATCCGTGTTCTCCTCAATGCCTGTGATCTTCTGTCTGGGTGTCATGACATCCCTGACCTCCTTATCTCCAAATTCAAACACATTGGAGATCAGTTCGGCCTCATCCTGCCGGATCACACCCTGCTCATGCCCTTCCTCTATGATAGAGAGAATCTCCTCCTCTACCGCATCCACCTGTTCTTCGTTATTCTTCCGATTAAATAATGCTTTCAAGCTGCCGGTGCCATTCATTGCCATGAATCTAATTACCTCACTTTTCTCTTGTCTATCCACACTATATCATTATTCTCCTCTGAGGTCAACCTTGCCACCATACAACGACTATCCCACGTCCAGTAAGCGAAAAAACATATGAATCGCAAAAAGCCCCCTGCCAACATTAGCAGGGGGGCTCTTTATATCGACAGGCTAATGCGCAATGCCTGATTCACATTCCCCATAATATCATCATCAAGGTGGCACACCTTTTCACGCAGTCGCTGCTTATCAATCGTGCGCACCTGCTCAAGCAGTACAATGGAATCCTTTGATATATTACAGCGGTTTGCTGCAAGCTCCACATGGGTTGGTATCTTTGCCTTATTCTGTCTGCTGGTAATGGCCGCACAGATCACCGTTGAGCTGTGCCGGTTGCCTGCCTCATTCTGTATGATCAACACCGGCCGAACTCCACCCTGTTCCGAACCAACCACTGGTCTTAAATCTGCATAATAAATATCGCCTCTCGTTACTAGCAATGGTATCACTCTCCATAAATAAATTCCTGACCCGCAAGCACACCCTTTTTCTATGTAATGTACCGGTTCGCTTCCTCTTAGAACCCTTTTTTCGATCAGGTATTGTAAGTATTACCATTTTATTCTTCCGATATTCACTTTGTGCGTTCCGAATCTTCAAACAGATAATTTTTTTCAGACGCCACCTGCCCATTCCGATAAAAGATTCTTGGAACCCTGCGATTCACACCACATACAAACTCGTAATTGAAACGGGCTGACATTCCCGCCAGTTCCTCTACCGACAGATATTGATCCCCCTGTCTTCCCACCAGAACGACCTCATCCCCTGTCAAAACCTCCGGTATATGGCTGACATCGATCATCGTCTGATCCATACAGACCCTGCCCACGATCGGCGCATACTGTCCATGCACCAACACTCTTCCCTGATTCGACAAGGCACGCGGGTAGCCATCCGCATAGCCGACTCCCACAGTTGCAATCCGTTTCTCTTCCGTCACGGTATAGGTTCCCCCATATCCGATCGTCTCTCCCGCTTTCACCGTCTTGACATGTACAATATGGCTCTTCAATGTCATTGCCGGATACAGAATACAGGCATCCTTATCCATCTCCCCGGAAGGGTATAATCCATAGGTCGCAATTCCGGAACGCACCATATCATAGGTATCATTCGGCATCTCCATAATTCCCGCACTGTTAGAGATATGACGAATGGAAAAGGTAACACCCGCCTCCTCCAACCACTTCAGCATATCCGTATAGGCGGTTAGCTGCCTGTTTGCAGTCGTCTTATCCTTTTCATCCGCTTTATAATAATGGGTAAAAATCCCCTCCACCTCCAGATTGGGCATATGACAAATAGCAGTAATATCCGGAACGCTCTCCCTTTCACATGCAAAACCAATCCGATTCATACCGGTATCAATCTTAATATGCACCTTTGCAGATGTTCCGGCGGCTCCTGCAGCCTTCGACAATGCCTGCGCCTGCGAGACAGAAAAGATGGTCTGCGTCACATCATACCGAACCACCGCATCAAAAAGTGTCTCATCCGTCATTCCGAGAATCAGGATTGGCTTATCCACCCCTGCATGCCTTAATTCTATCGCCTCATCGATACAAGCCACTCCGTAATAATCCGTAAGCGCCTCCAGTGCTTCTGCAACCTCCACTGCCCCATGTCCATAGGCGTTCGCTTTAATGACTGCAAGCACCTTCTTTCCCTCCGGCAGAAAGGAACGCATCGTTTCTATATTCGTCCGGATCGCATCCAGATCAATATCTGCCTCTATACGATAATACTGATTCATGATTCCACCTCGCTGTTCTTCCTTTATCGCATAACCTCTCCAATACAGGAGATGATATCCGATGCAAGCATCGCATACTCCCCTTTTTCCTCCTGCGCACGGTCACCGGCCAGACCATGCACATAGGTTCCCATCTTTGCTGCCTCCAACAGAGGCAGCCCTCCTGCGATCATTCCGGCAATAATCCCGGATAGAACGTCTCCTGCACCACCGGTAGACATCCCGTTATTCCCACATAGATTAATGTAGATCTCACCATTTCCATCTGTCACAATCGATCTGGCATCCTTTAATACCAGTGTCACATCCATCGTCTTAGCAAATTGCACCGCAATCTCCAATCGATCTTCCACAACTTCCGGAACCGTCTTCCGGATCAGACGACTCATTTCCTTCATATGCGGCGTAATCACCATGGGCATTGCGGCATTCTGCAGTAATTCCCGATTATCGGACAGGATATTCAGAGCATCTGCATCAACGACCAACGGCACCTCTGCGTTCATCAACAGCTCATAGAGCATCCGTTCTGAGGTTGTGTCCACACCCAGTCCCGGGCCAACCACAATGACGGTTGCCCAATGCATCGCATCCTCAATGCAGGAGAGTGCTCCCTCATAGTCATCATAGGTTTTCATAACGGCCTCCGGCAACTGGGATTGGAGGATCACCCGGTTACTCTCATGCGTATAGATCTTCACTAGTCCGGCTCCTGTGGAGTATGCTGCCTTCCCACAGAGGTAAGCAGCACCGGACATATTCTTACTTCCTGCGATTACCGCCACCCTGCCATAGGTTCCCTTGTTCGAACCGGCATAGCGCTTTGGAAGCCTGAGATCGGACAAATCATAGGCCCGGATCTTTGGAGCAATTTCTCCAATTGCCACCTGCGGGAAGCCCGCATCCTTACAGACGATCTTTCCACAATAATCAATCCCGTCCGAAAAGAACATACCAAGCTTGTGCAGACTGAAGGTTACGGTATAATCTGCCTGAAATGCAATTCCCAGAATCTCTCCGGTGGTCGCATCAATCCCCGACGGAATATCAATCGCTATGCGCACCGCATCCATCCGGTTCAACAGCTCAATCACCTTCCTCTGCACACCCTCAATCGGTCTGGACAATCCAATTCCAAAAATACCATCCACAATCACACTGTAATTCTTATCCGGTATGAGCTTGTTCGGTATCAGCTTATGAATCTGTACTCCCATCTGGTGCAGAATATTCCGTTGCAGCCAGAATTCGGTTGACGTCTTGGGAATATCCGCAATGTAATAGATATCCACATCATATCCCCGTTCCAAAAGAATTCGTGCTGCGGCAAGACCGTCTCCTCCATTGTTACCGCCCTCCACTGCAATCAGAATCCGACCGTTTCCTGTATTCAGCTCTTCCACCAGCTCTGCAACCTGTAAGGCTGCCCGTTCCATCAGAACAGCCGCAGGAATACCAATTCGATCAATCGTGTAGCCATCGATCTCTTGCATCTCCTTCTTCGTAACAATATACTGCATCTCTACTCTCCTTCTCAGGCTCGCCACTTCCTATATCACTTAAAATACTCCACACCCGACTCAAAGATCAATTGATTCTGATCTCCATAAATATTGATTGCCACCGCATCATCTCTACGCTCAGAATGTGCCATTTTCCCAAGAATCCTTCCGTCCGGACTGGTAATTCCCTCAATGGCTGCATAGGAACCATTCACATTATAGTCCTCCTCCATAGTCGGTTTGCCTTCAAGATCAACATACTGTGTCGCCACCTGACCATTTGCAAACAACCGGTCAATCCACTCCTGATCTGCCACAAACCGCCCCTCTCCATGTGAAATCGGCACCGTATATACACCACCCAGGACAGCCTTTGACAGCCACGGACTCTTATTGGTAACCACCTTCGTGTATACCATCTTAGACTGATGTCGCCCTATGCTGTTCATTGTCAGGGTCGGTGAATCCTCTTTCTGAGCGGTAATCGTTCCATATGGCACCAGCCCCAGCTTGATCAATGCCTGAAATCCATTACAGATTCCCAGCACAAGTCCATCTCTCTCCTCTAACAGCTTCTGAATCTCCTCCTTTAGCTTCGCATTCCGGAATGCGGTGGCAAAGAACTTGGCAGAACCTTCCGGCTCATCTCCGGCCGAGAACCCCCCCGGAAACATAATAATCTGTGACTGCCTGATCGCTCCTGCAAAGGCATCTACCGAATCCAGAATGTTCTGTTCCGTCATATTTTTAAATACAAGAGACTCTACCGAAGCGCCTGCACGCTCAAAGGCTCTCGCCGAATCATACTCACAGTTTGTCCCCGGAAATACCGGAATAAATACCTTCGGAACCGCAACCTTGTGTCTGCATACATATACCTCTTTTGTATCGTATACTTTGTCCGGCACTGCTTCCTGTCTCACATGGGAAGAAGTCGGGAACACCTTCTCCAATGTGTTTGTCCATGCCTGCAAAGCATCCTCCATTGTTATGCATACATCACCATAACAAAATGTCTGCTCCGCAGTTGTATGACCAACCTGCGTTGCACGAACCGTAAGGGAGCCTGCCATTTCCTCCCTGACCTCACAGAGGATGGAGCCATACGCCTTCTCCAGCATTGTATCCGGAACCACACTTTCCTCAATCACTGCGCCGATCTTATTGCCGAAGCCCATCTTGGAAACAGCCTCCACCATACCACCATAGCCAATGGCATAGGCCGCCTCAATCCTTCCTGCCTGTATATCCTCATACAGAGCGGTATATGATTGTTTCAGATCCTCATAATCCGGAAGACCATAGGCATCTCTCTTCACGTCCACCTTCACGATGACATTACCGGCGGCCTTGAATTCCGGTGTCACAATATCTGTCGTCTTTGCCACATCCACTGCAAAGGAGCACAGTGTCGGAGGCACATCAATATCGTTAAAGGAGCCTGACATGGAATCTTTTCCACCAATCGATGCAAGACCAAAGCCCATCTGCGCTGCATATGCTCCCAACAGTGCAGCCATCGGTTCTCCCCAACGGGTCGGATCATCCCCCAGCCGCTTAAAATACTCCTGAAATGTAAAATAAATATTTCTCCAATCTCCACCCGATGCCACAATCCTTGCAACCGAATGTACGACAGAATAAACCGCACCGTGATAAGGAGACCAGCTAAGCAAATACGGATCCATACCATATGACATCAAGGTTACCGTATTACATTTGCCCCCGGACAGCGGCAATTTGGCTGCCATAGCCTGTGCCGGTGTCAATTGATATTTTCCACCATATGGCATTACAACCGTTCCTGCGCCAATCGAGCTGTCAAACATCTCAACCAGCCCTTTCTGGGAACAAACATTCAGATCTCCAAGCACGTCAAGCCAGCGCTCCTTCACATTAGAAAAATCAACCCTGCTGTTCAGATAATCCACATCCTCTTTTGGCATGGTAACTGTGACATCACTTTCCTGATGTGCTCCATTGGTATCAATGAAGCTTCTGGCAATATTCACAATCTCTTTTCCTCTCCATGACATTACCAGTCTCTTTTCCACCGTGACCTCTGCAACGACAACAGCTTCCAGATTCTCCTCCTCACAGTACCGGAGCATCTGCTCCACATTCTCACGGTCAACCACCACTGCCATTCTCTCCTGTGATTCCGAGATGGCAATCTCGGTTCCGTCCAAGCCTGCATACTTCTTCGGTACCTTATCCAGATCGATTCGAAGTCCATCTGCAAGTTCACCAATGGCTACACTGACACCGCCGGCTCCAAAATCATTACACTTGCGAATGATGCTCGCAACCTCTTCCCGCCGGAATAATCGCTGAATCTTTCGCTCCGTCGGCGGATTCCCCTTCTGCACCTCAGAACCACAGGTATCAATGGACTTTGTGGTATGCTTTTTGGAGGAACCGGTTGCACCGCCAATTCCATCCCGTCCGGTTCTTCCCCCAATTAAAATAATCACATTGCCCGGATCGGATGTAAGACGTTTCACATTCTTCTTCGGCGCAGCGGCCACCACCGCTCCGATCTCCATGCGCTTTGCCAGATAATTCGGATGATAGATCTCACTTACCAGACCGGTTGCCAGACCAATCTGATTGCCATAGGAGCTGTAACCATGTGCCGCCGTTGTAACCAGCTTTCTCTGTGGCAGCTTGCCCTCTAAGGTTTCGGAAAGCGGTCTGGTCGGATCGGCTGCTCCCGTGACACTCATTGCCTGATAGACATAGGAGCGCCCTGACAATGGATCCCTGATACAGCCTCCCAGACAGGTTGCCGCTCCTCCGAACGGTTCGATCTCAGTCGGATGATTGTGGGTTTCATTCTTAAACTGAATCAGATAGCGTACCTGCTCCCCGTCAATCTCCACCGGTACCTCGATGGAACATGCATTGATCTCATCTGAGACCTCCATCTCTGTTAATTTTCCCTCTGCGCGCAGCTTTTTCATTGCCATCAGAGCAATGTCCATCAGACAGACATACTTATCATTCTGACTTCCATACAATTCCTCCCGATCAGACAGATACTGTTGGTAACTCTCCTCAATCGGCTTTCTGTAATACCCCTCCTGAAACGTTACATTCGTAAGCTCCGTCGCGAAGGTCGTATGCCGGCAATGATCCGACCAGTATGTATCCAGCACCCGAATCTCTGTCATAGACGGATCTCTCTTTTCTTCCTTCCCAAAATAATTCTGAATATGCAGAAAATCCTTAAAGGTCATTGCCAGACCAAGTGAATCATACAATTCCCTGAGCGGCTGCTGCTCCATGTCCTTAAATCCATCCAGAATCTCAACCTCTGCCGGTTCCGCAAACTGTTGGATTAAGGTTGCCGGAATCACCTCATCATCGGTTTCTCTCGAATCGACCGGATTGATACAATATGACTTGATACGATCCATATCGTTCTCTGTCAGATCACCGGTGATCACATAGGTCGTCGCACAGCGGATGACTGCATCCTCCTTCTCATTCAACAGCTTAACGCACTGTTCCGCCGAATCGGCTCTCTGGTCAAATTGTCCCGGCAATGCCTCAACGGAAAACACTTTCTCTGCTTCTTCCCTCGGAAATGTTGTCTCATAGACATAATCCACCGGCGGTTCCGCAAACACCGTCTGAAGCGCCTTCTCATAAGTCGAAGCTGACACGCTCTCAATGTCATAACGAATCAGCACTCTTACCTGATCTATCTTGAGATTCAGATATTCCGTTAATTCATCATACAGCTCCTTTGCCTTCACCGCATATGCAGGCTTTTTCTCAACATATATTCTCCTAACCTTACTCATAACATCCTCCTGCTCATCATTTGCTGCTGCGCTTCCGGTATCCTTCCATGTGACAGCGACCGCCAACAGCCCTTTTCTCTCAAATATTACTATATAATAACTCTTCAACGGAGTCAAATATTCTTTTACGTGTATTTGTCTTGATAACACGAAAAGAGACCTCCCGACGGAAGTCTCTTTTGTTTCTATAAATGATCTTACGAAAGTACCTTTTCAATGATGGATTTCAATTGCTCCGGATCAAACGGCTTCGATACGAATTCATCTGCACCATTCTGTACAGCCTCTACCATCTTCGTCTTCTGTCCTGCAGCAGTTACCATAACCACCTTCGCCTCGGGATAATCGGCCTTAATCTTCTTCAGAGCCTCAATCCCGTCCAGAACCGGCATCGTAACGTCCATTGTAATCATGTCCGGTTTCAGTTCACCATACTTCTCGTAGCCTTCCTGCCCATTGGTTGCCTCTCCAACGATCTCATAGCCTGCACCCTCTAAGATTCCTTTTAAAATTTTCCTTGATGTTCTAGAATCGTCTACTATTAAAATCTTTGCCATAACTTACCTCACATTCCTTAATCCAAACTATATTTTGACCCCATGCAAATGATTAAATCCACTTCACTGTCCTTGATATACAGCGGAACCTTGAACAGATTCTCATCAGAACGAATGGTCGTAGCCGTCTCCTTCATGATTGGAGGCAACATATCCAGATCCACATCCTCATTGCTTAACTTCGAAGCATACAAACCATTGTTACAATTCAGAAACTCACAGGCAGCATCCAGCACATCCAGATCCACCGTGTCAAATTCTTCCTTTGCAAAAGCCTCTGCGATATATTTGATTCCCTGACCCTCTCCACAAAAACCGGAAAAGACACGGTAATCGCCATCCAACTCCTGTGCAGCCACAAAAGAGGCAGTATATTCGTTGATCGTCTCCACCTTCTCCAGCCGGAAATGGCGATCGATAAATCGCACCATGTTACGGGCAACCAATGCAATATACTCTTTGACACGCGGCGAAACGCTGTCTTCCTTCACAAAGACCGGAACAATCTGGTCAATATCACCGCTCTTAATTGCATCAAGATCTGATGACGAGAGTCCCTCTGCCTGCTTATAGGCATTCAATTCCTGCTGTATCTCGTCCAGACTTAAAATCTCATTCTCAACCAATGCCTGCACAAATAACAGATATACATCCCCTTGCTTCTTCAACAAAGCACCCACCTGATCATCGGTCAGATAGCCCTTCTCAACAGCGATATCACCAAAACGCTTATCCTGTATCTGCTGCAACTGATTCACTTCCTCTGCCTGCTCCGGCGTCATCACACCGGTCTCCACCGCGAGCAGTCCCAGCTTCACCCTTGCATGTTCATTGTCTGATAGAATCTTATTATACTGCTCCTTCGTTAAAACACCCTTACCTACAAGGTACTTGCCGAAATATACACCAAACATATTCGTCCTCCTATAAACCTGTTTCTTGCGGATCGTCTGTATTTTTGTAAATTATTGACTATCGCACAGGTCAGTATTTGTAAAAAATTCTTTAAACATTATAACATGCTTTTACTATAATTGGCAAATAATTTTTTACTTTTTTGTACAATTTCACAAAAGAGATGCAGATTGATTGCATATTTTTTAAAGATTATATATAATAGAAAGTAGAAATTGGAGGAATCAGTATGAATCAGAGAGAAAATGCAAATATCACAGAAGATACCATTTCACTTATCTTAGATGGTGACGTTGAAATTGAGTGCGATATACTCGCAATTTTCCCAATCAGGGAACAATTCTATGTGGCACTGATGCCACAGATTCCCTTAGACGGCTATGAGGACAGCGATTACTTCCTGTATCGCTATGCATCGGATGGCAATGATGTTACATTGACCGACATCGAATCCGATGAAGAATGGGAAGCGGTCGAGGACAAATTTGAAGAATTATTAGATGAGGAGGAATTTCATCAGATGGAACCCTGATGGTTCCTCCTTGTCATCTTATGGATACCTGCATACATTCACACATGATGGTGCTCCTGTAACAGAAGCACTTCCGTCAATGTACTTATCATATTATTCACATCAATCGGCTTGGCGATATGCCCATCCATCCCCGCGTCAAATGCCTTCTGTACATCTTCCGAAAAGGCATTTGCCGTCATCGCAATGATCGGAATATGGGAAATAGATGGATTCGGAAGCTCCCTGATCGCCCTTGCCGCATCATATCCATTCATAACAGGCATCTGAATGTCCATGAGAACAGCATCATAATACCCCGGGCTTGCAACCGAGATTTTCTTCACAGCCTCCTGTCCGTTCACTGCCGACTCAACTGTAAATCCGTTGTTCTGCAACAGCATTGTCGCTATCTCCCGATTGATCTCCATATCCTCCACGAGCAGGATCCTCATATTCCCAAAATCAAGCTGCGATTCCCCGGATTGTAACTGCTCTTTTTTCTCCTTCACCGGTACCTCATCCCGAAGTCGAAATACAAGATGAACAACAAATTCTGTTCCCGCTCCCGGAGCTGTATGTACTGAGATATCCCCGCCCATCATGTCAACAATGCTTTTGGTGATGGCCATACCAAGCCCCGTACCCTGAATACCGCTGACCGTCGATGTGCGTTCCCGCTCAAACGCTTCGAAAACCTTCGCAGCAAACTCTTCCGTCATTCCAATCCCGCTGTCCTTAACCGTAAGCTCATACCCTGCGGTTCCCTCTGATTCATCTTCTGTCTGCGTCAGTACTACCGAAACCGTACCGTCTTGCGGAGTAAACTTGAACGCATTGCTGACCAGATTCAGAAGGACTCTGTTCAGTCTGTTCTCATCACAGTATACCAACCGGTTGCGTATGCTGCTAAAATCCACGGTATAGCGAAGTCCCTTCTCCTTCATCTGGGTCGCAAACATATCCTGAAGACCACCCATAATCTTGCCCAGGTCTGCGGGTACTTCCTCCAGCTCCATTTTTCCGCTCTCGATCCTGCTCATTTCCAGCACGTCATTAATGAGTGCAAGCAGGTGCTGGCTTGAGCCTTTGATCTTTTCCAAATATTCTCTCATCTCCGGAAGCCCCTTATCCCCCTGCTCCGCTAGGCTGGTATATCCGATAATCGCATTCATCGGTGTCCGGATATCATGGAACATATTGGAAAGGAACACGCTCTTAGCCTTGCTGCTTTCCTCTGCCTTCTCCTTTGCCAAAAGCAGCTCCTCCTTCTGGCGGTCTATAATTTCAATCTTTTCACGCAGTTGGGTTGAATACGCATCCTTCTCCCTCATATTCCTGCTTTGGAGCATCAAAAACAGAATCAGAAACACCACCAAAAGCAGAGAGGCAAAAAAGATCACCCCAACCCACGGATGACTTTCGACCATTCCCTTCAAAGTCATGCTCTGATACCGATGGCTGACCCATTTGCGATCGAGCTCATCGAGTCGTCCCTCCTTTTGTAGGTCACTGATAACCGCATCCATCCGGTTCTTAAGCTCCACATTGTCCGACAAGAGGGCAACAGCCCCATAGACATGACTGACGGCATAGCTTGGCATCACATCCGCCATGTCCATCTTCTCTAAGAATACATTTCCCACCTGTATCGGACAGATTGCAAAATCATACTCTCCTCTTTTCAAGCTTTCAAAAACCTCAGCATAGGAATCCAAATAGGTAATCCCCTCACCCAATTCCAGCTCAGGGAGTCTGTGAAGGGAAACGACCCGTCTTCCATACAACTCAGGGACGGACGAAACAGATTCCCGTCCATAAACAACATACTGCTTCTCCACGGTTGGAATGGTTGCAATCACACCACTGTCTTCCGTCACAAGATCCGTCTCCATATTCAATATGGCATCCGCATCCCCGTTCCGAAAACGCTCATTTGCACTCGTCCAGTCCAATAGTTCAAAATCCAGATTCATATGAAGCCGGTTTGCGATCTCAGCAATCAGCTCTACATCCAGACCGGCATAATCCCCATTGTCATCCACATAAGAAAATGGTTCATAATCAATGTCCGTAACGACACGAAGAGTCTCTTCATAGCCATTGTCAGCATGAACCGTCACCACAGGTTCCGGCTTGAACGCATCTGAAAGGTAGAGAAAAATCCATGTCATGACTGCAAAAAGCATCACAAGGCAGATTCCACCTATCATAAATATATTCCGTTTTGAATTATCTCCTCGAATCATTCCGGCTCCGTACCTCCTTTGGTTAAGTACACCCCGTCATTATAACAAGTTTATCAGTTAAAATCAATGAATAAACGTTTTAATTTCCCCAGATCGGCAATACGGTATCCGCTTTCTGTTTTGATCAACGTACCATCCTGAACCAGTTCGGCGATCACATAAAGCAGATGGCGGTAGGTGACTCCGAGATATTCCGCAACTTCGGTATGCCGCTCCCTGTACATTCCATTTACCGCTGTCTCCAGAATGAAGGATGCCATCCTGTTCTTCAACGGATACGACTGGTTACGTGAATAATTTGCGGTGTTTCCAACCGCTTTTCTGCTTAAAAAACGACAAAGATATCGTAAAAACTCCGTATCATTCAAAAGCCTTTCCCTGCACTCGTTGATGCGAATCGCATAACATACACATTCCGTGATCGCCTTTACCCCATCGGAGTACTTCTCCTCGTCTAACAATTCCATTTCCCCAAGAAAGCATGGCGCACCAAGAAAATTGATCAGCGTGATACGCCCATTATCGTGTGTCAGATACAGCTTCGCACGTCCGCTGACCAGATAATATAGATAGTTTGGCCTTTCTCCTTCCCGTAGAATATCCTCCTCTGCTGCAAAACGGTGTAACTCCGTAAAAGGGCGGACATCCAATCCGAAAATGTCACGCAGGACAAAATGCTCGTCCTGTGCTATGTTCTCCTGTAAACATTCTTTTTTCATCGCATGTCACTGTATGAGAAATCTCATATCCGTTATCCTTTCCTGATAGTATAATGACCGAAAAAGCAAGGAGGTATCCTAACATGGAACAACATGATTACTGGAACCACGTTTCCAAAACCAAACAATTCACCACACCTTTTCAGTTCAACGAATTCTCCCATCTCATCTCTATGAATGCTGCGATCTTAGATGTCGGCTGTGGATACGGGAGAACACTGGATGAACTTTACCGGCAGGGCTATCATACCCTTACAGGCATCGATTTCTCGCAGGGCATGATCGATCGGGGACATTCCCTTTATCCCTACCTCGACCTGCGGTTAAAGACCGGTGCAAAAATCGACTTCCCAGACAGCTCTTTTGATGCCGTCATCCTGTTTGCCGTCCTGACCTGTATCGCAGATTGTGAAGAACAGGAAACGTTAATCTCCGAAATCCGGAGAGTTCTGAAGCCGGATGGAATCCTTTATGTCAATGACTTCCTGCTCAATTCCGATGAGCGGAACCTCTCCCGTTATCAGCTATATGCACATAAGTACGGAACCTATGGGGTGTTCGAGCTTCCGGAGGGAGCCGTGCTGCGCCATCACCCGGAGAAGTATATCCGGCAATTACTCAACGATTTTGAACTCATCACATTCGAGCATCTGCTCTTCACAACCATGAACGGACATACATCCAATGGTTTTTACTGCTTTGGGAAAAACAAAAAGTCCTGAAACCCAGCAGTTTCAAGACTCTTTAGCAGGGGATGAGAGAATCGAACTCCCACCAAAGGTTTTGGAGACCCCTATCATACCATTTGACCAATCCCCTATATTCACTCATATTCTGTATCAGGCAGCAGTGCATTAAGCTTGAACATAGCCTGCTAAGTGCACTGCGCATACGTAAAAATAACCAATCAGGCAGCACATCTCTCAAAGCTTGCCTTCTTGGGTTTTTGTGGTAAAAACTGTACCTTCAGAACTCCATACAAAGTCTTCATCGTTCCATATCTGCTCTCTTCGACGTCTCTTAGTTAAGCCTTCGAC
>JAFVCQ010000118.1 GCA_017479085.1 Lachnospiraceae bacterium
CACCCGGCAAGCCGGTTGAGAACCGCACCGTTCGTGTGGATATTGAGAAGCTTGATTCCCTGATGAATCTGGTCAGCGAGCTGATTATCGCAAAGAACTCTCTTGTATCGGCTTCCGATCAGGGACAAAGCACAAACAACGGATTTAATGAGCATATTGAATATCTTGAGAGTGTGACAACCAACCTGCATGAGTCCGTTATGAAGGTTCGAATGGTACCTATTGAAAGCGTGGTAAGTAAGTTCCCTCGTATGATCAGAGATTTGTCCAAGACTTTGGATAAAAAGATGGAATTGTACATGACGGGTGAAGAGACCGAGCTGGATCGTACGGTGGTGGATGAGATTGGTGATCCTTTGATGCACTTGCTGCGTAATTCCGCCGATCATGGTTTGGAGTCCGCGGAGGTTCGTGAACAGCGCGGTAAGCCTCCCGTTGGTTCAATCTTCCTGAATGCTTATCAGGATGGTAACAATGTCATTATCGAAGTCGGAGACGATGGTAATGGTATTGATGTAGAGGCAGTTAAGAATAAGGGTCTGGAGAGAGGGGTGATCACTCCGGAGCAGGCAGCTAATATGACAGACAAGGATATTATTAATCTGTTGTTCCTGCCTAGCTTCTCTACCGCCAAAAAGGTTACCGATGTGTCGGGCCGCGGTGTTGGTTTGGACGTTGTGAAATCCAAGATTGAATCACTTAGCGGTGAGGTTGAGGTAAAGACAGAGCTTGGTGTCGGAAGTACATGGACCATCCGTCTTCCTTTGACACTGGCAATTATCCAGGCATTGATGGTTGTCGTGGGCGGAGAAAAATATGCAATTTCTCTTGGCTCTATTCAGACCATAGAGGATATTGCTCCCACTGAGATCAGACTTGTACAGAATGAAGAGGTTATCAATTTGAGAGGTACGGTCATTCCTCTGATTCGTATGGCGAAGCTTCTGGATGTAGAGAGCACCAAGTCTCCTGAGGAGAATTTGGTGGTTGTCATTGTGAAGAAGGGCGATAAGATGGCTGGTCTGGTGATCGATGAGCTGATTGGACAGCAGGAAATCGTTATTAAGTCCCTGGGCAAATATATTAAACAGTGCAAGTTCATCAGTGGCGCTACGATTCTTGGTGATGGCGAAGTGGCATTGATCTTTGATGCAAACGCTGTGCTTTAAGGAAGGGAGAGATAACGATATGGAACAGCTTAAGACAATTAATGAGTTGAGCAATGTAGGTGGAGAGGTGAAGTCCTCTGCGGATACCATTCAGTATATCGTGATTCGCCTTGGCGACGAGCAGTATGGAATTGATATTCGTTTTGTGGATAATATAGTCAGAATGCAGAGCATTACCAGAGTGCCCAAGGTTCCGGCGTATTTAAAGGGTGTTATCAACCTTCGTGGAGAGGTTATTCCGGTGATGAGCATCCGCTTGAAAATGGGATTACCTGTGGATGAGATTACCAGAGCTACGCGTATTATCATTTTGAAATTGGAGCAACAGGGCAGCTTCGGTATTCTGGTGGATGAGGTTCGCGAGGTAGTAACCCTTTCCGCGGATCAGATTGACAAGATGTCTTATGATTCGAAGGACGAAAAAGCAAATTATATCACAGGAGTAGGTAAACATAACAATGAGTTGATTTCCTTGTTGAATCTGAATTCGATTACCTTGGAAGAAAACGCATAAAGCAAAGGAGACGGGCGTATGAGCGGAATGAGCTTACAACAGGTTTCTGATAAATACTTTGACGTGCTCAAAGAAATAGGTAACATCGGAGCGGGAAATGCAATGACGGCACTTTCACAGATGAT
Source organism: Lachnospiraceae bacterium (assembly GCA_017479085.1). Taxonomy (GTDB): domain Bacteria; phylum Bacillota; class Clostridia; order Lachnospirales; family Lachnospiraceae; genus CAG-590. The sequence goes on from JAFVCQ010000118.1 coordinate 1,809, forward strand.
TCAGTGCAAGGTCGATATGAGAGTGCCACAGGTTAAGCTGCTTGATTTCTCGGAGGTTGGCAGTCTGATGGGCGGCGAAGAACAGATTATGGTCGGTGTATATCTGGGCGTTGAAGGGGATATCAACGGCAGTATGATGTTCTTGCTTGGAACGGAAAGTGCCAAACATTTGATTGGTAAGCTTATGATGGGGATGGCGACAGAGGGTGAAGAGTTTTCTGAGATGGAGCTGTCCGCCATGATGGAGATTGGCAATATCATTACAGGCGCTTATTTGAATTCTCTTTCTACATTGACGAATCTTAAGATTTATCCCACACCGCCGCAGTTGACGGTGGATATGGCGAGCGCTATATTGAGTGTGCCGGCAGTGGAATTCGGTATTTTTGAGGATAAGCTTTTATTGATTCAGTCACAGTTCTTTGATGAAGTTGAGATTGACGGTTATTTCATTTTGATACCTGATTTGGAGTCTTATGAGAAGATATTGACTTCCTTAGGTATATCCGTGGATCTTTAGTTTAGAACAAAAGTACGAAGGGAACTAAAATGGGTGAAATAATCAAAGTCGGTATGGCAGACTTAAAAACATGCATCAGTCCCAATGGTTTGACAACCTTGGGACTGGGTTCCTGTGTAGGAATTGCCCTTAGAGATCCCATCAAAAAGGTGGGTGGAATGGTGCACATTATGCTTCCGGACAGTACTGCTATCAGAACAGAAAGAGTGAATCTTGCCAAGTTTGCTGATACAGGTATTCCGGAGTTAATCAGACAGATGGAGCAGCTTGGTGCGGATAAAACCAGATTGACTGCCAAAATCGCAGGAGGAGCGACTATGTTTGCTTCTCATAATTCCAATGCTATACAGGTGGGACCACGGAATGTTGAAGCGACGATACGGATTTTGGGAGAATTGAAGATACCTATTCTTGCCAACGATACTGGCGCAAATTACGGCAGAACTGTAACCTTTTTTCCGGAGACGGGAGACTATCTGATACGAGCTGTAGGCAAGGGGGAAAAGGTTATATAGCAGAGGTGGTGTATGAATAGAAATAACATACCGTTGATTCTAATGTTGGTAGCAGGGGCAGTGACCTGTATTATTACTTTTATACAGGATTATCCTATTTGGGCAAAGCTGCTTTCGCTGCTCATTGTGTTGCTCGTTTTTTTCTTTCTCGGCAGTTTGCTTCAATGGGCGCTGGATACCTTTGACATTCAGAATGCCCAAAAAGCGAAGGAAGAGGGAGAAGTGATTGAGAAGGGCGAGGAAGAGCAGGGAGAGCAGGAAGACAAGAAGGAAGAATGAGCTAAATAAAAATGGAGGGTGCAGGTAAACTTCATGGATGAGGCAGGAAGAAAAAAATTATTACAAGAATATACCAAGACCAAATCATCTGAAGTCAGAGAAAAGATTATATTGGAGTATGCCCCTCTGGTTAAAGTTGTGGCGGGGCGTCTCAGCATGTATCTCGGATATAATGTGGAATATGAAGATCTGGTGAGCTACGGGATTTTTGGATTGATAGATGCGATTGATAAGTTTGACTTTTGCAAAGAGGTCAAGTTTGAAACGTATGCCAGCCTGCGAATACGAGGTGCAATATTGGATCAAATCCGCAAAATGGACTGGATACCGCGCACCATCAGACAGAAACAGAAAAAGATAGAAGCTGTGATACGAGAGGTTGAGCAGGCTACCGGGCGAAGTGCTACAGAGGAAGAAATTGCGAAGGGACTTGGAATATCGGATGAGGAGTATCTTGATTGGCAATCTCAGATGAAGATTACCGGTCTGGTATCTCTCAATGAATATATGGAGCAGGGAAGTGATGTGTCACAGGATTACAGCAGGCACACCACAGCCAGATTTGAGAGTCCGGAAGAGAATATTGAAAAAGAAGAATTGAAGAAGGTTTTGGGAGAGGCATTGCTGCTCTTGACAGAGAAGGAGCAGAAGGTAATTACTTTGTATTATTATGAGGAACTGACCTTGAAGGAAATCAGTAATATACTGGAGGTTTCCGAATCAAGGGTTTCCCAGCTTCATACAAGAGCCTTGCAGAAAATGCGAGGTAAAATGGGAAGTTATATGGGTGTATTGGCAGATACATAATGTGGTGAGGAATACTTGGAGGGTAGAAAGGTACAAGGTGCAGACATGCGAAATGGTTATTTTCAAATTGTAAGTGTACAGGGTGGCTTTGGAATCCGTGTAGTGCCTCCTGTGGATGGCGGCGCGCCTGTCAAGGTGTCAGACATTATTGCATATTTGGATAGGCAAAAGTATTATTATGATCCGCCCGCAGTGAAACGCCTGGTGGATGCCAGTGTGGAAAATGTAATGTTTCTCATGCGTGGGGAATGTCCGAAGATTCCAGAGTCCTATCTGATTGACATCAGCAGTGACTATATGACAGTGACAGTGCGTTTTATTCCTCCTTCCGAGACGGGAAAGAGGCTGACTTTTGATGAGTTTATGAGAGATTTGCGTTATCGCAATATTGTATCCGGTATTCAGATGCAGGTGCTGTCAGAGCATTTCCAATCAGAAGGAATCTATCTGACAGATTTGATTATTGCAAAGGGCAGAGAGCCAATACAAGGGGTGGATGACAGAATAGAGTATTATTTTAATACTGAGACGCAGATAGCACCTACCCTCAAGGAAGATGGAGAAGTAGACTATTATAATTTGAATATTATACAGCGATGCAGAAAAGGAGATGTGCTGGCAAGAGTCATTACCGGTAATCCCGGAGAACATGGTATTAATGTGCTAGGTAAAAAAGTTGCGCCCAGAGAGGTTAAGCACGGTGTTATAAAGTATGGAAAAAATATAGAAAGAATAGAAGAAGGAAATGCAATCACTTCCATGGTAGACGGGCATGTATCTCTGGTGGATGATACCGTGTTTGTCTCGGATGTTTATGAGGTGGAGAATGTGGATTTTTCCACGGGTAATATCAATTACAGCGGAAGTGTGCAGGTAAATGGCAATGTGACATCCGGTTTTGAGGTCCGTGCAGAGGGCAATGTGATTATCAATGGTGTTGTGGAGGGGGCATACATTCAGGCAGGCGGCGATATCATTATCGCGCGAGGTATGAATGGGATGCACAAAGGAAGCTTGCATGCGGGGGGAAATATTGTTGCCAAATTCATTGAGAACTCCGATGTGGAAGCAGAAGGCTATATTAACACAGAATCCATACTTCACAGCACCGTAACCGCGGGGACAGAGATAGAGGTAGAGGGCAAGAGAGGATTTATTGTAGGAGGGCATGTTCAGGCGGACAAACAGATTGCGGTTAAAACATTAGGGGCTGCAATGGGAGCGTCCACGATTGTTGAGGTTGGAATAGATCCGAAGGTAAAAGCAAACTATATGCTTTTACAGAGAGATATCGGAGATATTGTGAAGCAGATCAAGACAATGCAGGCGATGCTTACTACATTTGCAGAAAAGTTGAGCAAGGGGGCGCATTTTACTGCAGAGCAGGTGAAGTATATCAAGGGTCTGGCGAAGGACATTGAAGATAAAAAGGTGGAATTGGCACAGAAAAACGAAGAACTTCAGAGCCTGCAGGAATTGATTGGAATGCAGAGCCAGGCGAAGGTGATTGTGCGGGGAGAGGTATTCCCGGGCACGACCATCGTGATTGGAGATATTTCTACAGTGATTCAGACGAATTACCACTATTGCAGATTTGAGGCGGTGGATGGAAATGTCAAGATGCTTCCGATATAGCTGCGCACGAAGCGGAGGTGGAGAAGTTGGCTTTTGGATCGATTGAAATCACAACGATTACCAGAACTCAGGATTATACGACCATAAAGCATAATGAGGATCATAAGCCGATGATGGATCAGATGAACATAGGACAGACGGTTCAGCAAGAGGAAGTCAAGCGTTCTCAGGAAGTGGTCAAGAGTGATGAGGCAGAGTGGTATAATAAACAATTTGATGCCCGGGACAAGGGCGATAATGAATATAATGGTGACGGTGGCAAAAAGCGTAAAAAGAAAGAGACTAGGGAACAGGTAATTGTCAACGGACACCAGGGATTTGATATTAAGATATAAAGGCGGAGTTTTCATGGACATATTAGAGATAGGTTTGCTCGTGGGCGGTGTGCTTCTGATTATATTGGGATTCGTCATTCCGGCAAAAAAAGAAGAAGTTTCAGAGCAGACGAAGGAACTTGCAAAAGAAGAGATTGCGTCATTGGTATCACAGGAGATGGAAAAGGTGAAGGGACATGTGGATGACGTGGTGCAAGAAGCTGTTGGATATGCAGTGGAGAAGACAGAGCGTTCACTGGAGCGGATTTCCAATGAGAAGATAATGGCGGTGAGTGAGTATTCCGATACGGTCATGCAGGATATTCACAAAAATCACGAAGAGGTGTTATTCCTCTATGATATGCTGAATGACAAGCATACCAATCTGAAGAATACCGTGTCAGAGGTCAATAAGACCGTGAAGGAAGTAGAACAGACGAAACAGGAAGCAGAGGCGGTGGTATATTCCTTCCTGCAGATGAATCAGGACGCGAGAAGCGATTCGGAGCAGCATGACGTGACGGCTGTCAAGACAGATTCTGATGTTACACCACCTGTGCAAAATGTTACGCAGCAGCCGGCTGATAAACAGATGGAAATCAGTTTTACGGAAAGCGTGGAAGAACCGGGAACAAATTCCAATGAACGGATATTAGAACTGTTTCGGCAGGGTAAATCAAAGGTTGCCATAGCCAAGGAATTGGGGCTTGGTGTGGGAGAAGTTAAACTGGTGATAGATCTGTACAAGAATCTGAATAATTAGAATGGTGAGGAGTTTATGAAATTAAAATATTATTTGCGGGGACTTGGTGTTGGAATGGTAGTTACCGCTCTGATTCTTGGACTGAGAGGTAGTACCGTTCATGCTACCATGAGCGATGCGGAAGTGATTGCGAGAGCAAGACAACTGGGAATGGTTGAGAGCGGCTCGCTGATGCTGTCGGAATTGACAGGTCAGGAAGCAGAGAATGATGTGAATGTTGTTCAGCAAGAGAATACAGTGGACGATACACAGATACAGGAAGAGATAGAACAAGCGCATCAGACTCCGGAAGAACAAATGGCAGAAGAAACTGTACAGGAGGAGTCCGGACAGGAGGAGCCCGGACAGGAAATCCCTACAGAAGAAGAGCCCATGCAGGAGGAGCCGATAGAGGGAGAACATAATACAGACGAAACGGAAACAGAGGAATCCGGTCATGGAGAGACATCCGTTGAATCTATGGAAAATAAAGAGGTGACCTATTCGGATGATCCGATTCTGCTGACAATAAAACCGGGTGCGAATTCCTATACGGTCAGCAGGGATCTGGCGGCTGCAGGTCTGGTGAAGGATGTCAGCGCATTTGATAAGTTTTTGATGGATAATGGTTATGCCACAAGTATACAAAGTGGAAACTATGAAATACTTCCCGGAACCAGCGAGAGCGATATAGCCCGAATGATTACGGGAAAATAATTGAGAAACCCCTTGCAAGAGGGGTTTCTCTGTGCTATAATCAATCTGTTGTGACTAAAAAACACGCATTCTGATTTACTATCGGTGTTCCCGTCGGGGAATAAGTAGTAAAGAGCGCTATATTTTTACGCGGATATGGCAAGTAAGGAATGCGGAAGATTCAACCAAATGGAGGTAAGAAAATGAGCGTTATTTCTATGAAACAGTTACTTGAAGCAGGTGTACATTTCGGACACCAGACCAGAAGATGGAACCCTAAGATGGCTCCCTACATCTTCACCGAGAGAAATGGTATTCACATCATCGATCTTCAGAAGTCTGTAGGCAAGGTGGATGAGGCATACAAGGCAGTATCCGAGATTGCTGCA
>JAFVCQ010000119.1 GCA_017479085.1 Lachnospiraceae bacterium
AAATCAATGTATTTTTATATTTTCCGACTCCCATCAGATTCGCCCCCTGCTCGTCATAGACAGCATTTTCGATATTTTCTTCCTCTAATGTCACAACCTCCCGAACCTCATCTACCAAAATACCGATCTTGGCACCGCTTTCCGGCTTCACGATCAGAATACGGTTCGCATTGGTATATTCCTTATCTTCCAGATCGAACTTAAGACGCAGATTCATTACCGGAATAATCTCACCCCGTAAATTGATGACACCTGGAAAAAAAGTCTGTGCCTTCGGAACCCGGGTGATCTGCTGCATTCTGACAATATTATCAATATAGGAGATATCCACTCCATACTGCTCATTATCTAATTTTACAACAATATATTGTTTTGCACCATTTACAACTGTACTATTCTCATCCATAATTATATACCCCCTACACTAATGAGTTTGAATCGATAATCAGAGCAACCTCGCCATCACCAAGAATCGTAGCGCCACTGATCATTTTATGGATATTAATATATTTGCCAAGTGGCTTAATTACAATCTCCTGCTGTCCTAACAGGTTATCGATCACAAGACCCGCCTGCTTATCTCCTTTCTTGACAATCACAATCACCAGATTCTCCGGCTCTTTCTCTGCCGGCTCACAATCTAAGACTTCATCCAGACGAACAAGTGGGATCACAGTCCCTCGCAGATTGATTACCTCTTTCTGCTTTACATACTTGATATCACTTACCAACACATCTTCAATCGTAACAATCGAATTCAGCGCAATCGCATATTTCTCATTGCGAATCTCAACCATGAGTGCCTGAATGATTGCAAGGGTAAGCGGAAGACGCACTGTGAATTTGGTTCCCTCACCAAGCTTCGTGGAAACCTCTACATCACCGCCTAAGCCCTCAATCTTATTCTTAACAACATCAAGACCCACACCACGACCGGATACATCCGAAATCTTCTCCGCCGTAGAGAATGCAGGACGGAACAACAGATCGATTGCTTCCTTCTCCGGCATAATCTCTGCCTGCTCCTCTGTGATATGTCCCTTCTTTACCGCAGAGGCTTTTACCTTCTCTACATCAATACCTGCACCATCATCCTCTACCTCAATGGTAACATTATTGCCATCCTGATACGCATTCAGCTTGATGGTTCCCACCTGCGGCTTCCCCAGTTTCAAACGATCAATTGTGGACTCCAGACCATGATCGGCTGAATTACGCAGCATGTGCATCAAAGGATCTCCGATCTCATCAATGACAGTACGATCCAGCTCTGTGTCCTCACCTGTCATAATAAGCTCCATCTCTTTGCCCAATTTCTTTGACAGATCCCGAATCATTCTAGGGAATCGATTCACTACGCTTTCAATCGGAACCATCCGAACCTTCATAACCGACTCGTGCAGATTCGTAGTGATCCGCTCCAAATATTCAATCTGCTCATTAAAGCTCTGCATAGAGGTTCGATTGTCCTCCTGATTGCTGACAGACACCAATCCATTCTTTGCAATAATCAGCTCACTGACCAAATTCATCAAATCGTCTAACTTCTCAATATCTACACGCACGGATCGATTGGCCACCGGCTTGCTGTTCGTCTTAGCCGCTGCATTGCTCTTTTTCTTAGGATCCTCTTTCTTGACTTCCTCCTTTTCTTCCTTTGGCTGTACAGAGCTTACAACCTCAATGTCGTTCGGAATCTCATATGGCTCAACAATTGCCTCCTTAATCTCAGATACATTCGTAATAATCTTCTTAACTTCCTCTAAAGATTTCTCCGAGATAATCAGCATTGAAAAATCAAATTCAAATTTCTCATCCTCGATATCCTGTACCACCGGTACGGATTTGATCACCTCTCCGATTCCCTCAATTCCCTTAAATACCAGAAAAGCCCGGGCCGCTTTCAGAATACAATTCTCGTCAATATATACGGTTGCACCATATACATTCAAATTCTTTGCCTTCGCCTCAGTGATTGCATTTTTCTCGAAATCGGCAATCTCAATATGTAAAAACTTGCGTTTGTCATCATCCGGTACTTCCGTCTTCACCTCCGGTGCCTTCTGCTGTGGTTCTGTCTCTGGCGCTCCCTCTGCCTCTAAACATGCATTCAGCATTCCAATAATGTCCTCATTATCATTGTCACCTTCATCTGAAGTCTCCACAATACAACCCAGATATTCCTCAATCGCATCGAGACACTTGAATACAACATCCACCAGATCCGGTGTTACACTCATCTTGCCATTCCGAATCTCCGAGAACACATTCTCCATATCATGGGTCAAACGCTGCATGCGCTTGAATCCCATTGTTCCCGCCATTCCTTTCAGGGAATGAGCTGCCCGAAAGATCTCGTTCACCGTATCAATGTTGTCCGGCTCTGCTTCTAATATAAGCACCTGATCATTCAATGTCTGTAAATGTTCCTGTGTTTCATCAATAAAAATCTCAAGATATTGGCTTAAATCCATATTATCGCACCCCCACTTTTTTTCGTATTCCTTCGCTTATCTTATCTAATGGTAACACCTCATCTGCCATACCATGATCCACGATCACCTTTGGCATGCCATATATAACAGATGTCTCTTTGTCCTGTGCAATGGTATAAATATTCTGTTTGCCTATGAGTTCCTTAATCCCTTCATATCCATCCGCCCCCATTCCGGTTAACACCACACATAATATAAAGTCCGTTGTTATGTCTTTCAGACTCTTAAATGTGATATTCGCACAAGGCCTCAGACCGTTAATTGGCGGCCTGTCGTTTTCCTTAAAAATAAGACGTCCCATCTTATCCTCTGCAAGCTCCAAATGCTTACCGCCCTTTGCAAGATATACATGGCTCTTTTGGAGCACCTCACCGTCTTTGACTTCACTGACTGCAATCTCACTTGTCTCATCCAGACGTTCCGCCAACGAGGCTGTAAACCCCTTGGGCATATGCTGCACAATCACAATCGGCGCATCCAGATTCTTATCAAGCATTGGGATTAATTTGTGTAATGCCTTCGGACCTCCGGTCGAAATGGCAATCACAACCAGCTTTTTCATGTATGCCATACTTTCACCCCATTGTCTTTAATGTATTGATTATATCAGAAATATTCTACACATAAGTGCATAGTGACTTTCTGTGCAAAAATTTAAAGTAACATCTCCGAATCCGGTTTAAAAATCGTAGATTTTCTCATTTCTTTCCTGACTGCTTAGAACGCTGCCTGATCTGCTCCTCAAAAATAAACCGGACAATCTGTTCCTGTAGCTTCTTATCAATTCCCTGGAATTTGATATGGGTGTTATACAATCTGCTTTGATTTTCATTTTGACTACATCGAAGCACCGTGGCAAAAACACAAACTATCTGTACCTCTTCTGCAATTTTTATTTCAAAACGAACCTGTATAAGCGAACCGTTCGCCTCTCTCGAGGTTGACACAAAATGCATTCCTCCACCACTCAGATCTATCATCGCCGCATTGCGCCATTCCGGATTCAGCTTGCTCACATCATAATCAGCATACTCTGTAAGCAATCTCTGCTCCTCCTCACCCACCAGACGGTATTCCAACGGCATCCGGCAATCATACCGAAAGAACTCCCTTCTTTGTACCCTCTTAAATTGGGTATTCAGGGAAATCTCCATCAGGAACAGTTCCCCCTTTTTAAAGCGCCCTGCCACGATTACATGTCCCTGAAGAAGACCTGACTTCGTATAAAAGGTTGCGACGAGTTGCTGCCCTACACTGAATGGTATAACCTTTCCTTCCTTAATCGGCATGGCAACCAAAAGATTCCCATTTTCCGTCTCATCTAACACCTGACTAACATAGATCTGTTTTTCGCCTTCTCTCTGGGAAAGCCTGTCGTCCATTCTCTCTATATCTAATTTGACACCAATATCAATTCCATTCTCCATATCTCTTTACCCGTTATTCTTCTTTGATTTGATAAAACTTAACAGTACCTTTGCGATTCCGCTTTGCTGCTTTTCCCGTTTGTCGGATTTATGTAACAACCGGTTACAGATTGCCTGAAACTGAAGGGCCGGCTCGCTGCCGGGATCACTGAGTGAAATCGGTTTTTGCTCGATGACGGCTGATACAATTTTCTTATCCATTGGAACATAACCCAGATATTCCAACTGAATATTCAGAAACTTAGATGCCACAATTCTTATCTTTTCATAGATTTCCCGTCCCTCCCGGACACTTTATACCCTGTTTGTAATCACTTTAATGGATTTCTGTTCCCTGTCAAATTCCTTTTTGCGCTTCACCGCTTTTAACAGCGAATACGCATCTGTAATAGAGGTTGGTTCGGGTGTAATGACCAGAAGGATTTCCGGAGAACTCAACACAAATTCCACAACTGAATCCGAAATTCCGGCTCCTGTATCTATGATTACCACATCATACATGTTATCCAGTTTAACCAGCTTTGCAATTAATCCCTTTAACCGCTCCTTATCCAGATTCACCAGATCCTGCACACCGGAGCCTCCGGAAATAAATCCGATTCCCAACGGCCCCTCTGTTATGATCTCTTCAATTGACTTATTATCAAAGATAAGATCTGCCAAATTATACTGTGGCCGGATTCCCAGCATAACCTCCACATTTGCCAGACCAAAATCCGCATCCAGTACCACCACCCGTTTCCCCTGCTGTTGCAGCTGCAAAGCAAGATTGACAGAGATACTTGTCTTTCCTACACCTCCCTTACCACTGGTTACGGCAATCACCCGGGATGTCGGGGTTTGTTCTTTCAACAGTTCCACTTTCTTACGTAATTCATCTGCCTGATCCATAACCATTATTTCCTCCTAACAGTTGTTTTGCGATCACCTGGGGATTCATAACCTCAATATCATCCGGTACATTCTGCCCATAGGATACATAGGATAATGCCATGCCCGTATCCAGTTTTACATTGAGAATGTTGCCAACCGCATCCGTTTCATCCAGCTTTGTGAAAATGAGACTACAATCTGTAATATCGTCATACAACGCTGTAATCTTCTTTAAATCCTTATACTTCGTCGTTGCGCTGAGAACGAGATAAGTCTGTACACTGTATTTTGAAAAAGCTGCCAACAGATTCCTCAGATCATCAAACTGCTCCTCATTCTTATGGGAACGCCCTGCTGTGTCAATGAGTATATAGTCACACTGCTTATACTTTGGTAATATCTTATTCAAATCCTTCGGTTCATAGACTACCTCCACCGGAATGGACAAGATACTTGCATAGGTCTTAATCTGCTCTACCGCTGCAATCCGGTAGGTGTCGGCTGTCAGAATCGCAAGTTTTTTCTTTTCCTCTAATGTAAGCTTTGAGGAAAGCTTGGCGATTGTTGTCGTCTTCCCAACTCCGGTCGGTCCCAAAAAGAAGATTACTTTTGGTTTCTTAGTGTTCTTCTCATAAGCAATCGGTCTGGTCTGCCCCAGCTTCAAAATTATCTTCTGATATACACATGCCAGCATATCATCTAATGTCCGAACATTGCCGGCATGGGTGATCTCCTCCATAATCTGCTTTGCATATTCTAAGGAGACCTCATTGTTAACCAGCATATCTATGATGAGATCGATAGATTTATTCTTTATACTATCTGT
>JAFVCQ010000120.1 GCA_017479085.1 Lachnospiraceae bacterium
ATTGATTGCAGATTTGAAGATTGTATATGTAATACCGGAACTTATTGGAATAAAAAATAATTGTAACGATCCAGCATCCCTATGTTTTTTGCTGATTTGTGCCAGCTGATAACGGAAACATCCCCGGCAGGAAGCGTCATCTATACCTATGATGATAACGGCAACCTGGTCAGCCAGACAGGGGATAAAACGGTTACTTACAGTTATGACAAAGAGAACCATCTGCTGCGTGCCGCCATCCAGAAAGGCGGCAGTGTGACTGTAGAATCGTATACTTATGATTATGCAGGAAACCGCACCTCGAAGACCGTCAACGAAACGGATACCATTTACTATGTAACGGATGTCAGCGGGGATTTACCGCAGGTTGTGGCAGAAACAGATGAGGCAGGAAACAATACCACATTCTATACCAGAGGGGAAGATTCTTAATATTTTGATTGTTATTTGCTCAAAATAGTAATATAATAGATATGTAAAGGTTTATGTAACTTGTGGGAAGGTTATGGAGTGAAAAGGAGGCAGTATGCGCAAAAAATCACACATTTCGCTGGCAAAGCATATCGTGAATATCTCAGGCATACAGAATTTTGACAAACATAAGAAAGCTTTTTACATTGGGAGTATATTACCGGATTGTAAGCCGTCATTTTTGACGAAACGACATGAGATCAATGCGACCTTTGATGTGGTGACGAAGGGGATCGAGTATCTCACACAGGGATATCATAGTATGGACGAGCTGTCTACGATGTATTTTACCCGGTTAGGGGAAGTCATTCATTATGTGGCGGATTATTTTACCTTTCCCCATAATAAAGAATATACGGGGAGCATGCGGGAACATTGTATTTACGAAGGACAGTTGAAACACAGACTGCGGGCCTACATTAAGCATATTAGCGAGAAGGATCTGACAAGGTGGAAGACGAATCTGAGAATTGCAGACATGGAACAGTTTCGAAGTGTTTCAGATATCTGCGAGTTCATTAAAAGGGAGCATAACAGCTATATCCGTCAGGGAAGTCACTCTGTGGAACAGGATTGCAAATATATCGTAGGGATTTGCTCTAAGATTGTGATGGCGATCCTGCATGTATGTATGCTGTCTATGGAACATAAAAGGATATACGCTGTTGTACCACAGGCAGAGGCATAGGAGATGTCTTGTTCTGCATGAACGGAGAACAGAGGGGTAGTTGACAGATGAACATTCAGAGTATAGGGCAGGGAGCTGATTCACAGCTCCCTGTCGATGATTCCGTCTCTTGTGTCATTGATAAATGATCCGTTGTGAATCCGGCACAAGTAATCTTGGATTCGTCTAAACCCGCTGTGAAGTGTTTGACCGGAAGCAGAACTGCCTTCCATCAGGAAAACTTAAACAATAGAATAAATATAATAATGAGAGCCAGCAGAGGTAAAAAGGTTAGTTTCTTCACAATACACAGGATCAGCAGGATGACTAGTAACAGTATCACAATGGATAACAGTATACGAAAGATAAGATAAGTAATGTATTTTTGGTTGTAAGCAGCTATAAAGTATACGATCAACATCGCAGCCGCTGCGATCATGGTTAAAATCAATAAGTATTTCATAGGTATCAGCTCCAGTATTTCTATCACAAGGATATATTTCTCTATATTAAGATTGTAACCAATTTAAAAACACAAGTCAAGACAGACTTCAAACTTGTGTTTGGATATTTCAAAAAAAGTTATGGTTCACAAAGCCAGAAAAAGGAAGTATAATTGTGATAATCAGAATGGTAGCGTGGAAGGAGAGGAATCAATGACAGTACAGCAGATCTTGGAGGGAGTGAGCAGTGGTGCCATTTCGGTGGAGCGTGCGGAGGATATGCTGCAACAGAATCGATTTGAAGATATGGGATATGCCAAGTTGGACATGGACCGCCGGAAGAGAACCGGATTTGCAGAAGTAGTATTTTGTAGTGGGAAGGCAGAGGATTATCTGCTGCATATATTTGAACGGTTATACAGGGAGAATGGAGAGGTACTGGGAACAAGAGCTTCGGTGGAGCAGTATCATTTTCTAAGCGGAAAGCTGCCGGATCTTCAATACGATGCGGTATCACATATTTTGAAGATGGAGAGGGGAGATAAGGAACATAGGGGAAGTATTGCGGTCTGTACAGCGGGCACTGCCGATATTCCGGTGGCAGAGGAAGCAGCGCAGACAGCGGAATTTTTTGGAACAAGGGTAGAGCGGATCTATGATGTGGGTGTCAGTGGACTGCACAGGCTGCTTTCGAGGCTGGAGGAAGTGGAGGCAGCCAATTGTGTAGTGGCGGTGGCAGGAATGGAAGGAGCACTTGCCAGTGTAATTGGTGGACTGGTGAGCCGGCCGGTCATAGCGGTACCGACTTCGGTGGGATATGGTGCGAGCTTTGGCGGTATATCCGCTCTGTTGACAATGCTGAATTCCTGTGCCAACGGAATTGCGGTTGTGAATATTGACAATGGCTATGGCGCAGGGTATATGGCGACGCAGATTAACCGACTGGCAATCGGGGCAGAGGTGCCGGAAGTCTGATGAAGCGGTTCGCCCATTCCGGGGAGAAAGAATACAAGGTGTGGCTTGCGACCTTTGCAAAATGGACATGCTAACAGGTTGGTTTGCTCAAAGGTTTGCAGGAATCAAGATGAAAGGAAAGGATAGAAATGAAGGAAGCATTGTATTTGGAGTGCTATTCGGGAATCAGTGGTGATATGGTAGTGGGGGCACTGCTGGATTTGGGAGCACGGGAAGACATATTGCGAAAGGCATTGGAGAGTATCCGTGTTCAAGGATTTCATATAGAAATCAGCAGAGTGGTCAAATCGGGAATTGATTCCTGTGATTTTAATGTGGTGTTGGACGATAAGCACGCGAATCATGACCATGACATGGAGTATCTGTATGGAAATAGGGAAGAAACAGAGGATCATGATTTGGTACACGGTCACAGGCATGCACATTCGGAGCACGTGCATGACAATCATGAACATGCAGGGGAACACGCTCATACACATGAACACAGAGGGATAGAAGAGATCCGTACCATTATTGAAGAAAGCAATCTTACTGAGCGTGCAAAACAGACAGCAGATCGTATCTTTACGATTTTGGCAGAAGCAGAATCAAGGGCACATAATGTGCCGGTGGATCAGGTTCATTTTCATGAGGTGGGAGCGGTGGATTCGATTGTGGATATCCTTGCAGCAGCAGTATGTCTGGATGATCTGGGGATTCAGGAAGTGATTGTGACGGAGCTGCGGGAGGGAACCGGCACCGTTCGCTGTCAGCATGGAGTTCTTCCGGTTCCGGTTCCGGCAGTCTTGAATATTTTACAGGCAAATGATATCAAGCTGCGGATCATGGATTGGAAAGGAGAATTCATTACACCTACCGGTGCGGCGATTGCAGCGGCAGTGCAGACCGCAGAGGTTCTGCCGGAACGGTTTCAGGTAAAGCGGGTTGGAATCGGTGCCGGAAAGCGGGTATATGATGGCCCGGGAATTCTGCGTGCGATGTTAATTGAGGAAAGCATTTGACGTATGGGGTCATCAATGTTATAATATATCTGCTAACACGCTTTAAAGCGTTAAAGTAATAAAATGCATAGGAGATTGTGTAAAATGACAGCGAGAAAAGGGAATTTAATGAGTGTCAGGAGTGATATTAAGGTTCTTGATGCAACAATAAGAGACGGAGGTCTTTGTAATAATTTTGAGTTTACGGATGAATTTGTCACGGAGCTCTATAAGACCAATATCAAAAGTGGAATTGACTATATGGAGTTTGGCTATAAGGCAAGTCGGAATCTGTTCAAGGAAAATGAATTTGGAAAATGGAAATTCTGCAAGGAGGAGGATATCCGTGCGATTGTCGGGGAGAATGTCTCTGATATGAAGATTGCCGTGATGGCAGATGTGGGAAGATGCGATTTTAAGACAGATTTTCTTCCAAAGAGTGAAAGCGTGATCGATATGGTGCGGGTTGCCTGTTATATCCATCAGATTCCGGCAGCGATTGAGATGATAGAGTATTTTCACGAGCTGGGGTATGAGACTACCTGTAATATTATGGCAATTTCACAGGTAAACCTGCAGCAGGTTGAGGAAGCGCTTGATATGCTGGCAAACACCAGTGTGGATGTGATTTATCTCGTGGATAGTTATGGTTCACTGTATCCGGAGTCGGCCTCTGCGTTGGCTGAGACGTATCTTGCCGCAGCACAGAAGGCCGGAAAGCAGGTTGGCTTCCATGCACATAATAATCAGAATCTGGCATTTGCCAATACAATTGAGACGCTCTCTTATGGTGTATCCTATCTGGATGCAACCGCTCTGGGAATGGGAAGGGGTGCCGGTAACTGTGCTATGGAATTGTTGTTGGGATTTCTCAAGAATCCGAAGTACAACCTTTACAGTCTGTTGACCTTTATTGAGAAATATATGCTTCCGCTTAAAGAGCAGGGAGTTGTCTGGGGATACGACCTGCAATATATGTTTACCGGACAATTGAACCGGCATCCGAGGGAAGCGATGGCCTTTACGGCAGAGCGACGAAGCGATTATTGTGAATTCTACAAGTCATTGTTAGATAATTTTTAGAGGAAGATTGATTTTGCAGGAAATATACTGGTCTAAGCAGGTGGAGTCATAGTAGAGCGAGTAGGAATTCAGGGGGAAGACAGGATGATATTGATTATGTATCTGGTTTTTATCAATGTCGTGACACTGCTATTGTACGGGTTGGATAAATGGAAAGCCAAACATGGCAGATTCCGAATACCGGAAAAGGTTTTACTTCTGTTTGCCGTGATCGGTGGGGCAATTGGTGCGTTCTTTGGAATGTATTTTTTTCGGCATAAGATAAGGAAGAACAAATTCCGTCTTACCGTTCCGATCTTGTTTCTCATAGAAGCTCTTCTGATTGTATTTTGCTTATACCAGAATCATCATATTGTTGTGACGACGTACAGTGAGGAGAACAGTAGACTGCCGGACGGGATGGATGGCTTTCGAATTGTGCAGATATCCGACCTGCACAACCAGTTTTTTGGTTTTCATGAGAAGCATTTGCTCAACCGGATAAAGCAATGTGATCCGGATTTTGAGATATTTCCTGCACTTTCGGAGGG
The DNA here is from genome assembly GCA_017479085.1 of Lachnospiraceae bacterium. Taxonomy (GTDB): domain Bacteria; phylum Bacillota; class Clostridia; order Lachnospirales; family Lachnospiraceae; genus CAG-590. The sequence continues at coordinate 5,150 of JAFVCQ010000120.1, forward strand.
AGTACATAGGAAGGGCAGGACGACTATGGTCATCAGCCGGGGAATGGGGAACAGCATTATCCCGATAAGGATCAATAATTATCCGGAAATTGTAGTTGTGGAGCTGAAAAAGGATGGATAAGATGGCATGTCAGGGGGAAATTATGGCAGATTATATGGAAATAGAGGAATTACGTATCCCTGTTCTTCAGCAGAGGGGAAGACGTAAGACGTTAAGTATCTCCATTACTCCGCAGGGAGAACTTCTGGTAAAGGCACCGCTTACGATGCCGGAGCGGACGATCGAGCGTTTTTTGAATCAGAAACGATACTGGATTTATAAGCAGGCGAAGCGGATGCAGGAAGAGAGCCGGAACCGGGTAACTCGAAGTGAGGATGAGGTGAAGCAGTTAAAGCAACAGGCAAGAAGCCTGCTGACGAAACGGACAGAGTATTATAAAGCGATACTGGGTGTGGAGTATGCCAGAATCCGGATCGGTGACCAGAAGACCCGATGGGGAAGCTGCAGTAGCCGGAGGACGATCTCCTATAACTGGCATCTTGTCTTGATGCCACAGGAGATTCAGGATTATGTGGTCGTGCACGAGCTCTGTCATCTGATCGAGATGAATCACTCAAAGGCTTTCTGGGACAAGGTGGGGGAGGTGCTGCCGGATTATCAGAAGCGAAGGGCATGGCTGAAAGAAAATGGGGGCAGATATATATAGCTGTCCGCCATATCATCACGCTTTGTGTAAAAATGCATATAATAAGATGAGAAAAATGGGAGGTCGGTTATGGAACCGACAATTATAATTGATGCAGGACATGGCGGTTATGATAATGGTGCCACATTTGAGGGAAGGCGGGAAAAGGATGACAATCTGAGGTTGGCATTAGCGGTAGGAGAACGTCTGCAACAGGAGGGATTTCCGGTCATATTCACAAGGACAACGGATGTATATCAGCGTCCGATTGACAAAGCGACAATTGCTAATGAAAGCGGAGGTGATTATTTCGTATCGTTTCACCGCAATGCCAGTCCGAATGCCAATACATACAGTGGCGTTCAGACTCTGGTCTATAATGATTCGGGAGTACCTGCTCAGTTGGCGAGAAGTATCAACGAACAGCTCTCCGGGGTAGGTTTTCAGAATCTGGGAGTATCCGTAAGACCGAATCTGGTTGTGCTGCGGCGTACCAGTATGCCTGCGGTTTTGGTAGAGGCTGGATTTATCAACACAGAGGCCGATAACCAGATTTTTGATGAGAATTTTGATGAGATGGTGAATGCCATTGCGACCGGAATCAAAAATGTGGTATCCACCAGTCAGGGAGAAAAGGCATTTGGTGTACAGATCGGACTGTATCGCAGATACGAAAATGCAGAGTATGCGTTGAATCAGGTTATGAGTCAGGGGTATGATGCACAGATTCGGGAGTGGAAGGATTATTATGCAGTTGTCGTTGGAAATGTCAGCACATTGGAGGCTGCGAGGACATTAGAACAGCAGCTCAGTAGTCTTGGCTATGACACACTGATCGTTAACTTGTAAATATGTCCAAAATTTTATCCGAAAATCCAAGAAAATTTGAATGAAAAAGGGATAGTATTCTGATTCTGTTATGTTATACTAGTAAACAGCTAAGCTGATTTTCCGATTCCGGTCGGAATATGCTTAGCTGTGTTCAGGTTTGGAAGCTTATGCACATGCATGGATGAAGAACTGTTACATATGTATGGAGACTGGAATAAAGGAATAGAACAATGATGAATACACCGAGGATACAAAGAATAAAAGAAAAATGCAAGGGGTTATTTGGCCCCTCTTATCAGAAGCATAGATCGGATTCCGGACTGCTCTATCCGGGATTTGTCATTACGGTTACGCTGCTTTCAATCTTTCTGGCACAGGCATCACCCAATGCCCGGTGGAACGGATGGGATTTCCATGCAGAGCGCAATGCAACCGTCAATAAGGCAATCCAATATACTGCGCAGTATAAGACACCGTTGACAGAGACTGGAGAACTGCTGACTCACTATCGCTTTGAATCGTTTGGTGCTACGGATCCGGACGAGGTCGATGTCAATGCGCCAATGATTGCGCTTACCTTTGATGACGGACCGAACCCATCGAACACCGCAAGAATTTTAGATGTTCTAAGTGCAAACTATTCTCATGCCACATTCTTTGTGGTAGGAACGAATGCAGAGCAGTATCAGGACACGCTCAAAGCGATCTCTGCTGCCGGATGTGAAATTGGCAATCATACATATAACCATGCAAATCTCACGACCATAAGTGCGGATGAAGTGGCAGAACAATTGGAAAAGGTCAATCGTGCGGTTAAGAAGGCAACGGGTGAAAGTACAACGGTGATCCGTCCGCCGTATGGTGCATATGATGAGGATTTGTTAGCGCAATTGGATGCGCCGGTCGTGTTGTGGGATCTGGACACAGAGGACTGGTCGAGCAGGGATGCGCAGAAGGTGGTGGAGGCGGTTCTTACAAAGGTCAAGGATGGGGATATCGTGTTGATGCATGATATTTACGAATCCACAGCGGAGGCGGTGGAGATTATGGTACCTAAACTAAAGGAGCAGGGCTTTCAGATTATGAGTGTGAGTGAGATGGCGGAATACAAGGGAAAATCTCTGGAGCTGGGAAAGGCATATGGAGGATTTGAAAGTAGTGCGCAGTAAAAGCTGCATTTGTGTACCGGATACGTTGTCGCCATGCATTTTTGAGTTTGCCTCGGTCTGTTTCCTGTGCTATAATAGACATATCGTTTCTGCAAATTGAAATGATACAATATTATATTGAGGGCTAGGAGGAAAAGCTATGTGGGCTTATGAAAGTGTTTTTTACCAGATCTATCCATTGGGGTTTTGTGGAGCTCCATTTGAGAATGATGGGAAATTGGAACACCGTATTTTGAAAGTGATTGACTGGATTCCACACATTGAAAAGGTAGGAGCGAATGCAATCTATTTTTCTCCCGTATTTGAATCGGATACACATGGATACAATACCAGAGATTATACAAGGATTGATTGCAGATTGGGAACGAATGAGGATTTTAAACAGGTGTGTGACAAATTGCATGAGACCGGCATCAAAGTGGTTTTGGACGGGGTCTTTAATCATGTGGGAAGAGGTTTTTTTGCATTTCAGGATGTGCTGAGTAACCGGGAAGCATCTCCGTATCGCGACTGGTTTCATATTGATTTTGGAGGGAACTCTCATTATAATGACGGTCTGTGGTATGAAGGCTGGGAAGGGAATTATGATCTGGTCAAATTAAACCTGCGCAATGAAGAGGTGGTGCAGCATATCTTTCATGCAGTGAAGGGTTGGATTGAGGAATTTGACATTGATGGACTGCGGCTCGATGTGGCATATTGTCTGGATCATGATTTTCTAAAGAGGCTCCGTCAATTCACAGATTCCCTGAAACAGGATTTTTTCCTGTTAGGGGAGACATTACACGGGGATTATAATCAATGGGCGAATGATGCGATGTGTCATTCAGTTACCAATTATGAATGCTACAAGGGATTGTTCTCAAGCTTCAATTCCATGAATATGTTTGAAATCTGTCATTCTCTGGGCAGACAATTTGGACCGGAAGAGTGGACGCTGTATAAAGGAAAACATCTGCTCAGCTTTGTGGATAATCATGATGTGACCCGGATTGCGAGCAATCTGAGTAATGAAAAGCATCTGCCGCTCATCTACGCATTCGCATTCGGCATGCCAGGGATACCATGTATCTATTATGGCAGTGAGTGGGGAGCAAGGGCACATAAGAGCGAAGGAGATCCGGCTCTTCGGGCATGCTTTGACAAACCGGAAGAGAATACATTGACGGAGTGGATTGCAAAGCTGTCGGAGGCAAAGAAGAATAGCAAAGCATTGAATTATGGCAGTTTTCGGTCGGTCGTACTGACCAATCACCAGTGCATTTTTGAACGTGCCTGCGAGGGGGAACGTGTTCTGGTTGCGGTCAATGCGTCGGATCAGTCATATGTGGCACATTTTGATGCGGGGTGCGGAATGGCTGAGGACTTGATCACGGGAGCTTTGCATGATTTTGGCGGCGGGAGCGAGTTGGCGCCATATTCTGCATGTTTTTGGAAAATGGAACGATAAGGAGAATAATTTGTTCGAAAAAAAAGAAATTATATTTAGCGAAACACTAGGAGTCTGTCAGGTAGCTGAACTTGCCAGACTCTCAGCAAAAAACGGAGAGCAGATTTTGTATTATGGTCTGCGCTCGGTGTATGACAGGAGTAAGGTTTCTTATATTCCGGTGGAACATCATCAGGTAAATCTGCGTCCATTAATTTCTTACGATAAAGCAAGGGAATTATCAGGTAAGCCGCTGAATTATCTCAACGAACTGGAAAAAAGAGAAATAGAGTATGTACTCGCAAATCCAATATAGCGGGTGGAATATGTTTTCATGAACATATAATTATGAGGAAAGTGATTCAGGAGGAAAAAAGAGATGTACAAAATTAAAGACAGGCTTACGTTGACTGTGATTGGTATCGTAACAGTAATTATGGTTGTATCTGCAACAACGATTATGATTATAGCGGGAAGCAACCAGATTCGACAGGCGAAGAGTGAATTACAGGTGCAGGCTGACAAGTATGCAGAGACCATCAATACATGGGTGGAGAACGAAAAGACAATGGTAGAGGGGACGGCTGATAGTCTGGAGGCCTTGAAAACGTCGGATTTGGACAGTGAGACGGTGCAGGATGTAATTGATGCGCATGCTGCCAACAGGGAGGAACTGTTGAATCTATACTGTGGGACACCGGATAAGCGGTTTATTCAGTTTGATCGGGAAGCGGGGATACCGGACGGATATGATCCGACCTCTCGTGGATGGTATCAGGGAGCCAGTGAGGCGGGTGGAACAATCGTGACAGATCCGTATCTGGATGCCATCACAGGTAATATGTGTGCAACGATTGCGTCTCCGGTATACTATAATGGTGAAGTGGTTGCGGTGATTGGAGCAGATGTGACGCTGGATATGATCACTTCCATAACAAAAGAGATTTCCTACGAGGAAGGTGTCTATGGTTTCCTTGTAGATGGAAGCGATAACTATATTGCACATGTGAATTCAAGCTATGAACCGGATGCAGAGAATGCGGTATCGGTTCTGGATACATTAAAGGGTATTGCGCCGTTGATTGAGAATCCTGCTTCTCAGATCAAAAAATTAAAGGACTATGACGGGCAAAAAAAATATTTTGCAATCTCTGCTTTGAATGGATGTGATTGGAAGTTGGGTGTGGCAGTGCCAAACCACAATGTGGTCAAAACCTTGAATATGATGGTTGGTGTGTCTGTTGTGATTGCCGTGATATCGATTATTCTGGTTATTCTGATTATGTCTAACGTAATCAAGACAATGCTAATGCCAATGGATATGATGAAATCCTTCATCAAAGAACAGGTGATTGGAGAAGAGAATCGCATCAATGAAAAATCAGAGGTGGATGAGATTCGTTACCTGATTGAACAGATGGAAGATCAGTTCATTTCTGTGATTCATAAGACGAAGGAGGAATCGCAGAGTATCCGGCAGAAGATGTCCGGAACCAGTGAGAAATTCTCCGGAATCAATGACAATATCATGGAGATCAGTGGAACCATGCAGCAGACCGAAGCAAGTGTGGAGCGACAGACGGTCAGCATCAGGGATATCGATGAGAATTGCGCCAGTGTCACAAAGGCTGTGGAGGAACTGGCGAATGAGACTCAGAATATGGCAGAGCGTGCCAATACGATTATCACGAGAGTGGAGGACATTGTGCCGAGATTATTGGATGATAAGAAAAATGCGGATTCCATGACAAAGGCATCACAGGAGAAGCTGACTCGTGCCATCGAGGACACAAAGGTCATTGAGCAGATTGTGGAGGTCTCTCAGGCAATCAGCCAGATTGCCGGACAGACGAACCTGTTAGCGCTCAATGCTTCGATTGAAGCAGCAAGAGCCGGTGAGGCAGGAAAAGGTTTTGCTGTGGTAGCTGAAGAGATTAAGAATTTAAGTACAGTCACAAATGACGAGATTGAAAAGGTCAATACGCTGACAGATAAGGTAATGAGAAGCGTCAAGACTCTTTCAGATGAAAGCAGCAATATTATTGCATTTTTGGATAATGTGGTCATGAAGGATTATGATACTGCTGCAAGGCTGGCTGAGAGCTATAAAGAAGATGCAGCTTATTACGCAGATGTCAGCGGGAATCTGGGCGCAGGTGCAGAGGAGCTGTTGGCTTCCATTACGAATATCACCAGTATTTTGGATTCGATCAATCTGTCCCAGAGTGAGTTGAATTCCGCAATACAAAGCGTAACAGAATATCTTCAGGACATTACATCTGTCAGTGAGGATGTGTCAAGTGAGACGGAAGAGGTATTGGATAGTATTGCAAGCTTGCAGACAACAGTGGAGAGCTTTAAGATGTAACCAATGAATTTGTTGGAAATCAATTGCGAATATCTGCAAAGTATAGCTATATGGAGTGTGCCATGCATTCCGTATAGCTATATTTTTTAAACTAAAAGACTGTTATGAAAAGAACCCGCTTGCTCCGGCAAGACAGCGGAAGCTATACGGAACCCATCCTTATTTATTTGAGATGTAGGGGATACCGGACAAGGAGGGTGTTGTCTGCAACGGCAAAATAACCGGTCGTATTTCGCAAAATTTGTGGTTTATTCTGCACATATTTTATTGTATAATAGGTACATTCAAGCAAGTAGCAATATCAGAGATATAGATGAAGAATTGGATTTTGGTATGCCGGAGAGCCGGATAAGCCGCAAAGTCAGGTGTTCGGCGGTACTGGAATCGGAGTGGAGGGGAACAACATGATTTACATTATTATCATACTGCTTGCTCTGTTGTGTATTGCATCGTATTTCATTGTTCCGGTATGGGCATTTGGTATTTTTATAGCGGTATGGCTGATCTGGTCCTTATTTGCTCTGACTGTCATGAGAAAAAGTGGAGGGGCAGAAGATTCGGTTTTCTCGAAAATGAAAAAGAATGACAAGGGACATATATTTGGCAAGTATATAAGCAGCTTTGTGACACAGGATCGTTGGCTGTTGGAGCGTACAGCGATCCTGCGGGATTTTTCACCGGAGTATCTGGATCTGGCACAGAATCTGCAGGATGCAATGGATGCCAATTTTGAGAAGGCCAATACTTATATGAGGGCATGCGATTATCATGATGATATCAGCAAACAGAATTATCGGAATAAGATCGATGTGCTGTATCAGAACAACTGTCAGATCATTGAGAAGATCAATGCATTGATCGGACAGCTCGCAGAGATTGAGAATACTGCAGATGAGGTAAATATGGAGCGGGTAGATGACATCCTCGCATCCCTGAAGGAAATAACGAACAGATAGGAGGAGCACATATGGGTTCAAACAAATCAAAGGGTATTATAGGTTGTAGTCTGGTGGTCGTATTTTTTATTGTCATGATCGTTATGCTGGTTTCCAAGCTGATTGGAGGCGATTCCGGAGAGGGAAGTTCGGGTGCCTCTCTGGATAAGCTGATCAAGTATGTGGATTATGATGAGAAGGAAGTGGTCAAGGGAAGCGTGGATTTATCTGATGCTTCTTTATATGATGAGCTGCCGGATATTAGCAAGTATCCGTTGACATTAGAGGACAAGAGCGGAGAGATCCAGATTGAGATCTTTTCTTCGCCGGAGAAAGCGGGAACCGGAACGGATTCGTGGCTGATTGACATGGCAGAGAGCTTTAATGCAAAGAAGGAGGAGATTGATGGCAGGGTAATCTCCGTATCGATTCGCAATATCAGTTCAGGTTTGGCAGCAGATTATATTATTTCAGGGAAATATGTGCCAACCGGTTTTTCGCCATCGAGTGCTCTTTGGGGTGCTTATGTGGATGTACAGGGCGCAAAGCTGGATATGGTCGAGGAATGTATGGTGGGAAATGTAGCCGGCTTTCTGGTATCGAAGAAAGCCGGATATAAGGATTATAAAGAAGTGATAGAGGCTGTACAGAGTGGAAAGATCAATATTGGGTATACGAATCCACAGGTCAGTACGACAGGTATGAATCTGCTGGTAACGATTCTCAGTGTCTATGGCAATGGGGATCTGACCAGTGGAGATGCGGTGAAGGCATTCTCGGATTTTCAGCGAAACATACCATATGTGGCAACGAATACGATTCAGATGAGGGACAGCAGTGCCAATGGATCGTTGGACGGCATGACGTTGGAGTATCAGTCTTATATACAGGATAAGGAATTGCAGTCCACGTATGATTTTGTGCCATTTGGGGTGCGGCATGACAACCCGATGTATGCATGTCAGGGTATCAGTACCGAACAGCGGCAGGCATTGGAGAAGTTTACACAATTCTGTACAGATGCAGCCGGTAAGAAAGAGGCAGAGAAGAAAGGCTTTTACAACAACATGGACTATACCTCCGACATTGAGATTGTGGGTAAGGATGTAAAGGATGCGCTGGATATCTATAAGCGGGAAAAGGACAGTGGACAGGCAATCATTGCAGTGTTTGTGGCAGATGTGAGTGGCAGTATGAGCGGGGAGCCTTTGAATCAGTTGAAGGAATCGCTGCAAAATGGAATGAAATATATCAATGATACGAATTATGTCGGACTGGTCAGCTATTCATCGGATGTAAGTATCGAGGTTCCGATCGCTCAGTTTGACCTGAACCAGAAGGCCTATTTTCAGGGGGCACTGAACCGAATGAGTGCAGGTGGCAATACCGCCAGTTATGATGCGTTAGTGGTGGCCATGAAAATGATCGAGGATGCAAAGGCAGATCATCCGGATGCCAAGACAATGCTGTTTCTCCTAAGTGATGGACAACAGAATGAGGGATATTCCCTGAATAAGATCACGGCAGCCTTAGAGAAACAGAAGACACCGGTTTACACAATCTGTTATGGCGAGGAGGCAGATACAGAGGAGATGGCCAAGGTATCATCGGTTAACGAGGCGGCCAGTATTGTAGCAGATCCGGAGGATATTGTGTATAAGATTAAGAGCTTATTTAACAGCAGTTTATAAGGTGTATGATGTGACCCGTTAAGGGCATTCAGATATATCATTATATGTTTAAGGAGGAAACGAGTATGGGTATTTTAAGCAGATTTTCTGATATTATGAAAAGTAATATCAATGCGTTACTGGACAAGTGTGAGGACCCGTCCAAGATGGTAGATCAGATGTTGCGGGATCTCAGAGAAGATCTGGTACAGGTGAAGAAGGAGACAGCATCTGTTATGGCGGATGAGAAGAAAGCAAAACGACAGTTAGACGAGTGTGATGCCGAGATCCGGAAATATACCACTGCTGCACAGAATGCATTGAGAGCAGGCAATGAGGAGGATGCAAAGGTACTGATTGCAAAGAAACAGCAGTATGAGGCGGATCGCGCTTCCTTACAGAGTACGTATCAGGTTGCACAGGAGAATGCAGAAAAGATGCACCAGATGCATGACAAACTGGTAAATGACATTGATACACTGGAAATGAAAAAGGACGCGATCAAGGCTAAGGTTGCTACCGCAAAGGCACAGGAGCATATGAACAAGATCATGTCCGGTGGCAAGAATAGTGAGGCAAGTATCGCTGCATTCGAGCGCATGGAGGCCAAAGCAGACCGGATGCTGGATAGCGCGGTGGCAGAGGCAGAGCTGAATGCCGGCGCGAATAAGGCCTCCAATCTGGCAGATCGCTATACCGGTGGAGGGACGGATATTCAGGTAGAGGATGAATTGGCAAGGATGAAAGCAGAACTGGGGTTATGATTTGATCTAATTTGCAACTGGAGACAAATTAGGCGGGGTTATTGTGCTGTTTTTGATGTATACTTCTGTCTGTCAATATTATATAATTATTTCATCAGAAAGCAAAGAAAAAGCTGACAGAGAAGGGAGAATCATAAAATGTTAGTATTGTTATTTTTGTTATTAATTGGAGCACTGGTGATTATAAAGAACAGCATTGTATATTCGATGAAGGGGGTTGCACTGCTTTTAAAGATCTGTTTTTCACTGATTGGAGCCCTGCTTCTGTTCGCTGGAGGACTGGTTGGTGCTGTGTTTGGTATGGTCATTCTGATCGGATGTGGTATTCATCTGCTGGCCAGAATTTAGAAACTCTACATAAACACACAAAAAACATCCGTGAAAACGGATGTTTTTTTGCGTTATGATTCAAGGTTAACCGCTGAACCGTAATCTTTTACGAAAAACGCAGAAAATTCTGCCATCTTGATATGGCGTTATGCGTGTATTTGTGATATAATGAAGCCGCTGGCATGAGGAGGTGTGCAGATGGTTCGGGAAGAAGATGTCAAGCTGATGAGCAGGATCGCAATTTATGAGAAACGGCAAGGCAGATCGGAGATTCCGGTCAACAGTTTTTATAAGGGAGATTACGTCAGATTGAATGCCTTGAAGAATGTTGTATCTGCCACAATTACGTTTGTGTTGACTGCAACGATTACGATCGCATATAAGCTGGATTATATTCTGGCGAATGTGCTGAAGCTCGACTACAAAAGACTGGGGATGATTCTGCTGGCTGTGTATGCTGTGTGGGTATGTGTGTACTGGCTGATCGCGCGCGTTTTGTATGCCAAGAGATACGAGGATGCCAGACCGAATATATTAATATATAATCATCGGTTGAAGAAATTACAGGAGGCCAGACAGAAGGAGACTGTAAAGGCAAAGGGAGGTGTAGTGCTCAGTGACGACTTTACTGACTTTTAGAGACAATATCAAGGCATTTTTCAGTCGCTATGATTACATCATAACACCGCTCCTTAAGTGGCTTTTGGCATTGATCGTTTTTGTAACCCTGAATCGCCAGTTTGGATATATGACGATATTGAATCGGGGATTACTGCTGTTTTTGTTGGCATGTATCTGTGCCTTTCTGCCGACGGAGCTGATAACGACTTTGGGCGGAATTATGATTGTGGTACAGTCCTTTGGTGTGACACTGGATGTGGCATTGCTGAGTCTGGCATTGGTACTGATTTTTTATTTTGGATATATGCGGATGGTATCAAAGACGGGGATTATTGTCTTGTTGGTTCCAATCTGTTATGCGTGGCATCTGATATATGCACTGCCGATTGCGTTGGGATTTTTGGCAGGTCCGGCGGCAATTATTCCATTGCTGTTTGGTGTGATTTTATATTACTATGAGCAAAGTCTGGGAGATCTGGTGAATCTGTTGGCAGCCTCCACAGAGGAGGATGATACCATTCAGGGGTTTCAGTATATTCTGAACTGTCTGCTGGATAATAAGCTGTTATTGTTGACAGTGATTGTATTTACACTGGTTGTTCTGGTAACCTATGTAATTTACAGAACATCCTTTCAGTATGCATGGATTGTTTCATTTTTTGTGGGTGGATTTTTGAATATCGTCCTATTCCTGATAGGAAGTGTGACGTTGTCTGTGGAAGTGGAGATTGGTTCTATATTGCTGGGCAGCCTGGTTGGTCTTGCAATTACATTTGTGATACAGTTTGCGAAGGGCATTGTGGATTATCAGAGAACCGAGCTTCTGCAGTTTGAGGATGATGAGTATTACTATTATGTAAAAGCAATACCCAAATTATCCATTTCGGAATCGAATAAGCATGTTAAGCATATTAATTCTAAAACACATAATTAGATGGAGATGTGAGATCGTTGGGGAAAGTGATTAATTATTTTGAAACCTATTTTGATTGGTTTTATATACCGAGAGTGACAATTACAGATGCAATTGAGATTGTTATTATTGCAATCTTAGTTTACTATATCATGGAGTGGTTTAAAAAGACAAGAGCGTGGACTCTGATCAAGGGAATTTTGGTACTTCTTTTGTTTACGGGTCTTGCCATGGTGTTTCAGTTTAACACGATTCTGTGGTTGGTGCGCAATACGATCAGCGTGGGTGTCATTACAGTGATTATTATTTTCCAGCCGGAGTTTCGGCGTGCCTTAGAGCAGTTGGGACGGAAGAAGTTTATTTCTTCTCTGTTCTCATCTGATGAGGGGAATGGCAATGCAAAGCTGGATAAGAAGGTACTGACGGAGATTACGAAGGCTGTATTTTCTATGGCAGAGGTTAAGACGGGAGCTTTGATCGTACTGGAGCAGGAGGTAAGACTGGGAGATTATGAACGAACCGGAATCACAATTGATGCCGAGGTGACCAGTCAGCTTTTGATCAACATCTTTGAACATAACACTCCGTTGCATGATGGGGCGGTTTTGATACGGGATAATCGAATTGTCAGTGCTACCTGTTATCTGCCATTGTCGGATAATCTGGATATTAATAAGGCTTTGGGTACCAGACACCGCGCAGCGATTGGGGTGAGTGAGGTGTCGGATAGTATTACGATTATTGTGTCAGAGGAGACGGGAGCTGTATCAATTGCGCATAATGGACAGATTATACGGAATTTGTCACCGGATAATTTCGTAACACAGATTGAAGATCTCAGGAAACAGGAAACAGTTGCCAAAAAAGTGAAATGGTGGAAGGATCTTGGAAAACATGAAAAATAATTTTTTTAGACATTTTGAATTGAAGATTCTGTCTTTGATTATTGCAATTGTGGTATGGATCATTGTGGCAAATGTGGATGATTATAAGACAACCAAGCAGGTTTCCGGAATTGAAATCGAATTTGTTAATGGGAGTGCGATTACTGGAAAGAATAAGGTATATGAGGTCCCGGAAGGAACCACGATCGATGTGGTGGTAAAGGGCAGAAGGAAGGTTGTGGAGGGACTGACCAAAGAAGATTTCAAAGCAGTGGCAGATCTGTCGAAGATGTCGATTACAAATGCGGTCAAGGTAGAGGTGTCAGCAGTGAGCAGTATGGTGGCCAGGGACCTGACTATCTCCTATGCCAATGATTCTGTGGTAGTGGCAGTGGAGGATAAGATTAAGAAACAGCTTCCTGTTACGGTCCGGACACAGTCGGATGTGGCAAATGGATATGCAATCCGCAGCAAGACAGCAGCTCCGAATCTCATTACAGTCGAAGGGGCAGAGAGTGCAGTGAATCTGATTGAGGAGGTTGTGGTGGATGTCAATGTGGCAGGGGCGAAGCAGAGCTTGACAGCATCCTCCAATCCGATCTTTCTGGATAAAAGTGGAACGGTACTGGACGCATCCAAATATTCCTATGATACGGATGAGATTGAGGTTGCTGTGGAAATACTCAAGACAAAGGAGCTTCCGCTTAAGATTGATACAACCGGGACACCAAAAGACGGATATGCCATCTCAGATATCAACTATCAGCCTACCAGCATTTTGGTTGTGGGCGAGTCGGAGAATTTGGCGAATGTGAGTGAGATTCGAATCGATGATATTGATGTGACGGATTGTGATGCTGATCTGGAGACATCTGTGGTGGTGACGGATTATCTGCCGGAAGACATCACACTGGCAGGCGATGTACAGGAGATTATGATCAAGGTTGTAGTGGAACCGATAGAAGAAAAGACACTTGTGGTCAATCCGGATAATATTGATCTGATTGGACAGGAGAGGGGGTATTCTTATTCCTTTGGTACAGATGCAAAGTATACATTGAGGGTTAGTGGACTCAGGGAGGATTTGGATAAGTTGGATATTGCGAACCTGAGCCCAAGTATTGATGTGACAGGATATGGAGAAGGAGATTACACCTTTACATTACAATGCAAGGAGTTGGAGAAGATTCAGGTGATGAATACCCTGAAGGTCAGATTGGAGATTACGCAAAAGGAATAGACGAGGAGGGGTGTTATGGTTACATGCAAGGTGGTAGTAGAAGAACCTTTGGGACTTCATCTACGTCCGGCTGGTATGTTTTGTGAGATTTGTCTGCGGTATGAATCGGAGATACAGATTCGAAAAGGGCATCATACAGCCAATGCAAAAAGTGTACTGGGGGTGTTGGCAGCGAGAGTGCAGCAGGGAGACGAGATCGAGATTATCTGCGAAGGGACAGATGAGAAGGAGGCACTGAATGCATTGGTTGCAGCCGTGCAGGGAGGATTTGGAGTAGAATCTGTTGAGATGGAACATGACAGGGAGGTTTGAGATGTTGCAGGAGGAATCACGCGAGAAGATTCAAAGACTGAAAGAGATAGTAGCACAAAGCAGGAATATTGTTTTTTTTGGAGGCGCAGGGGTATCGACAGAGAGTGGCATACCGGATTTTCGCAGCGTAGACGGACTATACAACCAGAAATATAAATATCCACCGGAGGTGATGGTCAGCCACAGCTTTTACCGGAATCATACGGAGGAGTTCTTTGAATTTTATAAGAATAAAATGATAGCATTGGATGCCAAATCGAACAAGGCACATCTGAGGCTGGCGCAGCTTGAGCAGGAGGGGAAGGTTCGGGCGGTGATCACACAGAACATTGACGGACTGCATCAGGCAGCGGGCAGTAAGGAGGTCTTGGAACTGCATGGGAGTGTACACCGGAATTACTGTGAGAAATGCCACCGATTCTATCCGGTAGAGTATGTTGTGGAGTCAGAAGGTGTTCCGAGATGTAAATGCGGTGGAATTGTCAAACCGGATGTAGTCTTGTATGAGGAGGGACTGGACAACAGGACGATGCAGAAGGCTGTGTCTTATATTCGTAAGGCGGAGGTTTTAATCATTGGTGGTACCTCGTTGGCGGTATATCCGGCAGCGGGATTCATTGATTATTTTAGAGGGGAACATCTGGTGGTGATCAATATGGCACAGACCAGCCGCGATGTCCATGCAGATCTGCTGATTAACGAAAGGATTGGCGAAGTATTTGAACAGATTTAGCGAGCAAGGGCTTGATTTTGCCGGCGGACAACAGTGCATGGTAAACAGATGGCAGGTTTAAGGAGGGTAAGATGGAACTGAATAATACATTCAAATTAAAAAACGAGGACGGGGATGAGATTACCTATGTTGGGCTGAGTGTGGTAGAGAATCCGGAGAATGGACAGCGCTATCTCATCTATACAGAGGCTGAGAATACAAAGGAAACGGTTGGGAAACAAGTGGATCTGTATGCCTGTATTTACAGTAAGGAGAATGGAAGGATTGTATTGGATCCGCTTGAAACGGAAAAGGAGAAGACCTTGATCAAAACATTTATTGAGAAGAACATTCATGTAGAATGAAATTAAACTGATACAAAGAGAAAGGGTTAGATGATGGTTAAAGCAGTAGTAGGAGCCAATTGGGGCGATGAAGGAAAAGGCAAGATTACGGATATGCTGAGTCGGGAAACGGATATTATTGTTCGTTTTCAAGGTGGGGCGAATGCAGGTCATACGATTGTAAACGATTACGGAAAATTCGCACTTCACACATTGCCGTCAGGTGTATTCTATGATCACACGACAAGTATCATTGGCAATGGTGTGGCACTTAACATTCCAATCTTATTTCAAGAGATTCAGGAGATTGTGGACAGAAAAGTTCCGATGCCGAAGATTCTGGTGTCGGATCGGGCGCAGATTGTAATGCCATATCATATTCTGTTTGATGCATATGAGGAGGAACGATAGGCCGGCCGGTCTTTAGGGTCTACAAAGTCAGGGATTGCCCCGATTAACTCGTA
>JAFVCQ010000121.1 GCA_017479085.1 Lachnospiraceae bacterium
AGATGGTAAAGGAAGCCGTAGAGGCCGGAGCAGATATCATCATGTTAGACAATATGGATAAAGAGACGATGAAAGAGGCAATCCGTATCATTGATGGGCGGGCAAAGACCGAGTGCTCGGGCAATGTGACAAAGGAGAATGTGGCGAATCTGATAGATATCGGTGTAGACTATATTTCCTCTGGTGCATTGACCCATTCGGCACCGATACTGGATCTGTCACTCAAGAATATGCATGCTGTCTGAGATCCGGATGCAAATCATAAGACTGCGGTATCTGATAAAGGGTTATATAGGTTCTGGTGCAAAATGGCTTCATTCCGCACCAGAACCTTATATGTTATTTGCGTTCTGCGTCTAACATTGCACGCACCTTAGTAGAAAGACCAAACAAATTGATAAAGCCTTCTGCGTCCTTGTGATCATACAGATCGCCGGTTGTAAAGCTTGCGAGAGACTCGGAATACAGAGAATATGGGGAGGTTGTCCCGGCTTTGATGATGTTACCCTTGTACAATTTGAACTTCACCTCACCGGTTACGCGTTCCTGTGTCGAGGTGACAAAGGCCTGTAATGCCTCACGGAGCGGTGACCACCATTTTCCTTCATATACCACATCGGCAAACTTGTCCCCGATCGTCTTCTTAAATGCAAGTGTCGCCAGGTCAAGAATCAATTCCTCTAACTGATTGTGCGCGGCCATTAAAATCGTTCCGCCGGGTGTCTCATAAACACCACGGGACTTCATCCCGACAACACGGTTCTCTACGATATCCACAATGCCGACACCGTGCTTACCACCCAAACGGTTTAACTCGCGGATGATATCCGAAACCTTCATGTCCTTTCCGTTTACGGACTTCGGCACACCCTTTTCAAATGTAAGTGTTACATATTCTGCCTCATCCGGAGCCTTTTCAGGGTAGGTTCCAAGTACCAGCAGATGCTCATAATTTGGTTCATTGGCAGGATCCTCCAGCTCAAGTCCCTCATGGCTGATATGCCACAGATTGCGGTCGCGGCTGTAAGAAGAATCTGCAGAGAAAGGAAGGTTGATACCATGCTGTCTGCAATATTCAATCTCCTCCTCACGGGAATTCATGGTCCAGGAATCCTGTCTCCATGCAGCGATGATCTTAAGCTCCGGCCCGAATGCCTTGATGGCGAGCTCAAAACGTACCTGATCATTTCCCTTACCGGTCGCACCGTGGCAGATTGCAGATGCACCCTCTTTGTGTGCAATATCGACTAAAATCTTGCCGATCAGAGGCCTTGCCATAGAGGTACCTAATAAATATTCATTCTCATATACAGCTCCGGCCTGAACGGTAGGAACGATATAATCGTCACAGAACTCATCCACTACATCTAATATGTAGCATTTGGAAGCGCCGCTGGAGATGGCTCTTTCTTCCAGACCGTCCAGCTCACTTTCCTGTCCCACATCAATACATACACAGATTACATCGTAATCATAGTTTTCCTTCAGCCACGGAATGATCGCAGTTGTGTCCAGTCCGCCGGAATACGCTAAAATAACTTTTTCTTTCATTAATATGTCCTCCTTCCAAACATCTATTGACTAATATACAACGAAAGTGCATATTATGCAAGCTTTTTTCGCCGGAAACAGAAAAGAGCGTACAGGAGATCATATAAATTACTTGCATATTATGCATTATTGATGTATAATTATAAAATATTGAATGCACAGGCAAAGAGTGCTATAATAGAGAATCGGGTTACATTCCGGGGCAAAGAAGGATATACAATAAGGAAGGATAACGACATGATAAAAGCAGGTATTATTGGTTCTACCGGATATGCAGGGCAGGAACTGGTAAGATTATTATTAGGACACAAAGAGGCAGAGATTGTATGGTATGGATCCAGAAGCTATATTGACAAACGGTATTCCGATATCTTTGGCAATATGTTTGAGATCGTAGATGCGAAGTGCTTAGAGGAGAATATGGAAAGGCTGGCCGAACAGGCAGATGTGATCTTTACAGCGACTCCGCAGGGGTTATGCGCATCGCTGGTAAACGAGGAGATCCTGTCACGCACCAGGATGATTGATCTGAGTGCGGACTTTCGAATCAAGGATGTTGCAACCTATGAAAAGTGGTATGGAATCGAGCACGAATCGCCGGAATATATACAGGAAGCAGTGTACGGACTCTGTGAGATCAACAGAGAACAGATCAGGGGAAAACGTCTGATCGCCAACCCGGGGTGCTATACGACCTGCTCGATCCTGTCCCTGTATCCATTGGTCAAAGAGGGAGTCATTGACACGGACAGTATTATCATTGATGCCAAATCGGGAACCTCCGGAGCCGGCAGGGGTGCAAAGATCAACAATCTCTACTGTGAGATCAATGAGAATATCAAGGCATATGGAGTGACAACACACCGTCATACACCGGAGATTGAGGAACAGCTCGGCTACGCCTGTGGAAAACAGATCGTCCTTAGCTTTACACCGCATCTGGTTCCGATGAACAGAGGAATCTTAGTGACGGCCTATGGGAATCTGACCAGAGACTATTCCTATGAGGAGATCAGATCGATTTATGACCGGTATTATGGAAAAGAATATTTCGTGAGAGTACTGGATCGGGATGTCCTGCCGGAAACCCGCTGGGTAGAGGGAAGTAATTATGTGGATGTGAATTTTAAGCTGGATGAGCGTACAAAGCGTGTGGTGGTTATGGGAGCTCTGGATAATCTGGTAAAGGGTGCGGCCGGTCAGGCAGTACAGAATATGAATCTGGTCTTTGGTCTTGCTGAGACAATGGGATTAGAGCAGGTGCCGATGTTCCCGTAGAACGGATTGTCAGGAAAGAAAAGGATGCTTGCAAAAGGATGCAGAAAGGGTAAACAATGATTAATAAGAATAATAATATGGAACAGGTGATTGCCAAGGCACAGACCCTGATTGAGGCACTTCCTTATATACAGAGATTCAACGGAAAAAAGATCGTTGTCAAGTATGGCGGAAGCGCTATGCTGGATGAGGATTTAAAATATAATGTCATCAAGGATGTTGCCCTGTTAAAGCTGATTGGTCTCAAACCGATCATCGTGCATGGTGGTGGAAAGGAGATCAGTAAATGGGTGGAAATGATCGGAAAAGAGCCGGAATTCATTAACGGTCTGCGCGTGACAGATGCAGAGACGATGGAGATTGCGGAGATGGTGTTGTCCAAGGTCAATAAGGGACTGGTTCAGATGATGCAGAAACTTGGTCTGAATGCAGTTGGAATCAGTGGCAAGGATGCCGGTCTGATGACGGTTACGAAGCGTTTTCCGGGCGGGAAGGATATCGGTTACGTGGGAGAAGTCAAACATGTGAACGGCAGGATCTTAGATACCCTGATCGACAATGATTTTATTCCGGTGATTGCGCCAATTGGATCCTCGGAGGATTTTGAGAGCTATAATATCAACGCAGATGATGCGGCCTGTGCGGTGGCAAAGGCTGTGTCGGCTGAGAAGCTGGTATTTCTGACGGATATTGAGGGAGTATTTATCGACCCGAATGACAGGGATACCCTGATTTCCGAGATGGATATCAACGAGGCAAAGTCATTTATTGAAAAGGGAGTTGTGGGCGGAGGTATGCTGCCGAAGCTGACAAACTGTATCGATGCCATTGAAAACGGGGTATCCAGAGTCCATGTACTCGATGGTCGCGTCGAGCACTGCCTGCTGCTGGAATTCTTCACAGAGAAGGGTGTCGGAACTGCCATTTTGAAAGAGCCGCTGTTTTAACGGGTGGTGAGGAGTATGCAAATGAAGTTACGGAATGTGCGTGTTATTCTTTGGTCGATTCTTTTGGTATTGGGAATGACCGGATGTGGCAGGCAGGCGGAGACGGAACGGGTGGAGGCGATACCTGCTGACTATGAGGGACGGATGAATTGGTGGAAAGACCAGGCGAATACTGATTCCATAACCTGTTGGTATACCAGTGAGACGGATCTTGATTGGTTGGAGAATGCTGCACAGGGATTTGAGCAGGAATATGGGATTCGGGTGGAAGCGGTCTATTATGACGGAGTGAATCTGTTTGCAGACATGAATCAGGCAAGTCAAAACGGAAGCGGGCCGGATGTTTATCTGGTGGGCAATGATCAGTTAGAGCTTGCATGGAAAAGCGGTATGGCAGAGGAAAATACATGGCTGGATGACACGTTCTGGCAGAACAATTACCCGGAGGTTGCAAAGCAGGCGGTGACATATGGACAAAAACAATACGGTTATCCCGTCTATTTTGATACCTATTGTCTGGTATATGACGCAAATCTGCTTCAGACTGCACCGGCATCGATAGATGATATACTGGCCTTTTTGGACGAATACGAGGATACCGGCTCCACAAAGGCAATCTTCCGGTGGGATGTGGCAGACCCGTATATCAATACGATGTTTTTTGCATCTTATGTGGATCTGTTTGGAGAAAATGGAGATCAGCCGGCCTCTTTTCAGGTTAATAATGAAAAAGCCATTGAGACGATGGAATATTTTCAGTCTCTGAGTGAATATCTGTGGATGAATAAGAACAATATTTCTCACGACACGGTGCGCAGCCGAATCAAGGATAAAACTCTGGTGCTGGGGCTTTGCAAGTCGGATATTCTTCCCACACTGTATGAGATGCAGGCACAGGAGACCGTGGAGGCGGAGCAGACAGATGATGCAGAGGAAGAAAAGGCGGATTACCGGATTTCCTATGTGCCGAGTCTGACAGCCGGGTTGTCTTCTACGACGCTGTCTACGACGTATGCTGCACTGGTGAATCCGTATGGAACAGATACGTCGATTGCCAATATGTTTGGCCTGTATCTGAGTTATGGGATTGCCGATCAGCAGTATGCAGGAAATGGAAAGCTCTCTGTGCGGACCATGGATGGACTGGATGAGATGCAGACGATCATCTATGCGCAATATGTGAATTCCAAACCGGTTCCAAAGGTAATGGTGTTAGGAGATTATCTGGCGCAGAGTGGAATCGCGTTCGATGCAATCTGGTCCGGGAAGGATGTAAAGGAACAGTTAGAACAGCTGCAGAGTGCAATGGAACAGAAGATAAAGTAAACGCATAAAGCTTTAAAAGTCACACATACTATTTCCAAAACAGTAAGGAGGAATGGATATGTGGGGCTTTTTGATTGCAATGCTTTCCGGTGCATTGATGAGTGTGCAGGGGGTATTTAACACAGGAGTGACGAAGGAGAGCGGTCCGTGGGTGACAAACAGCTTTGTGCAGTTGACAGGTTTTGCGGTCTGTCTGATATTTTATCTGTTCAGGGAGTTCGGCAAGGTTCCGGTGGGAGATCTGCTGCGCGTGGATCACAAATATATGCTGTTAGGAGGAGTGATCGGTGCCTTTATCACGCTCACGGTTATCAAGAGTATGGCGGAGTTAGGGCCTGCAAAGGCGATTCTGGCCATCGTGATCTCACAGACGGTTGTGGGATATCTGATCGAGGTATTCGGCCTGTTTGGAGTGGAGAAGGTGCCATTTTCGGTCACAAAGCTGGTTGGAATTCTGGTTGCAATTGCAGGTCTGGTGGTATTCAAGTGGGAGTAGCCCTGTTTTCATTCTAAAAAATATAGGAGAAACCGCAAAAAGTGGTTGTAAATTATCGGTTTTTTCGGTATGATAGAAAAGTCTTATTTTATCATGTCAGCCATACTCCACATAGAAAGAGAGTGTTGAACATGAGATGGAAACAAGCGATAGGAATCGTTTTTTGGGGAATTTGTATGGTTCTGACGGGATGTCAGCAGGGTGAAGCGGTGTTGACAGCACAGGAGAGTACATCCTTAGAGGAACCGGAAGTATCCGTGAACACAGAGCAGGACGTAGATACAGATATTTATGTCTATGTGTGTGGGTACGTGGAACAGCCGGGCGTCTATGAGCTTCCGGCGGATGCCAGAATCTGTGATGCGCTGGCATTGGCAGGCGGTGTATCGGAGGAAGGCAGACCGGAGGTTCTGAATCAGGCAGAACATATGGAAGACGGACAGACGATCTATGTTCCGGGCAGGGAGGAAGCTGAGCCGGACGGAGTACAACAGGAGACGGATGGAAGGTTGAATCTGAACACGGCAACCAGAGAGGAACTGATGACTCTGCCGGGGATCGGCGAAGCCAAAGCGGACAGTATCCTTCAGTATCGGGAGGAGCATGGTGGTTTTCAGTCGATTGAGCAACTGATGGAGATTCAGGGAATCAAGGAGGGTGTTTTTCAGAAGATTCAGGCGTATGTTAAGACATCGTAAGGATTGAATGGGCAGAGGAGAGATAGAGGAGATTTGGAATGAAAAAGGTATTGGTAGTAGATGATGAGAAACTGATCGTAAAGGGAATCAAATTTTCACTGGAACAGGATGAGATGATCGTGACTCCGGCCTATGATGGAGAGGAAGCATTGGAGCTGGCAAGAAAGAATGAGTATGATATGATTCTGCTGGATGTCATGCTGCCGGGGATGTCGGGCTTTGAGGTATGTCAGGCGATCAGGGAGTTTTCGGATGTGCCTATTATTATGCTGACTGCAAAGGGAGAGGATATGGATAAGATTCTGGGACTGGAATATGGTGCAGACGATTATATTACCAAGCCATTTAACATTTTAGAGGTGAAAGCAAGGATCAAGGCGATTATCCGCAGAAACCAGAAGAAGACATCCGGTGAGGACAAACCAAAACGTCTGGTGGAAGGGGAGCTTGTGATCGAGCCGGAGAGCCGGAGAGTATCCATTGCCGGACGGGAGATCAATCTGACGGCGAAGGAGTTTAATATCCTGACCCTTCTTCTCTACCATCCGAATAAAGTCTATTCCA
>JAFVCQ010000122.1 GCA_017479085.1 Lachnospiraceae bacterium
CATCGTAGCCATCGACACCACCCCCGGTATCAGAAAATGCAGATACGGTTCTCCATGAGAGGTCGTCTGTATTCCCATGCCGAAGATGATCAGATACATAAGCGGTGAAATCATAGCCGCTACCGTAATCTTATAAAAATCGCGGCGAAACTCCACCCATTTCTCCCATAAAACCGTAATAATTCCCATGTCTGCTCCCCAACTCTTCTTTCTCTATTGCAATGTCCTGCCGGCGCACTCCACAAAAACATCCTCGAGAGTCGTCGCTCTCAGGGCTGCCTGTTTCTCTGCTCCGGACAGATAACGTATTGCTTCCTCCCTGTCATGAAAATACCTGCTCACCAACGTGTCCTCGGCTGTCTCGTCCACCGCAAATGCGCCAAGCTCCGCGATGAGAGCCTCCGGTGTATCCAGCTTTTGCAGCTTCCCACGATTGATCAATGCTACCCGGTTACAGAGGGCCTGCGCCTCCTCCATGTAATGGGTTGTCAGAATGATCGTCATCTTTTTTCCATTTAATTTTCTGAGCAGATTCCACATCTGGCGTCTGGACAACGCATCCATTCCGGCTGTCGGCTCGTCCAAAAGCAGAATCTCCGGTTCGATCAGCAGGGCCCGACAGATCATCAGCTTGCGTTTCATTCCCCCTGACAGATGGCGTACCGTCCGTCTCCGATACTCCCAAAGGCCGGCAAACTCTAAAAGTTCCCTTGTCCTGCTCTTTATCACCTTCCGGGACAGAAAATATAACCGACCCTGATACTCCATCACTTCCTCCATATTCATATCCTGGAGCATGGAATATTCCTGTGTGATCACACTCAGCTTTCTCTTCTGTTCGGACGCTTTGCGATCCAATCTCCTGCCATCGACCCGAATCTCCCCCTCCGAGGGCAGAAGTACCGTGGACAGCATACTGATGGTGGTGGTCTTTCCCGCTCCGTTTGGCCCAAGCAAGCCGAAAAATTCGCCGGTCTCCACTGTCAGGCTCAGATGATCCACCGCAGTAAAATCATCAAAACGTTTTGTCAGATTGTTCAGTTCTATCATGTTCCTACTTCGCTTCCTTGGCAATGATCAGAGAGAAATATCCGGCATCATCCGGTATCTCATCCACGCCCCGATACACCTTTTCCGTGTCCATGCTACAGTTCTCGACTCCGTTTACCTCCTTACCGCTTGCCCTCAGAAGTGCCTTAATTTCTTTCATATGGCTGGCCGCCTTCATCAACACATAGTTTCCGGGATACTCAAGTGCCTTTTCTGTCTTGTGAACCGCCGGAACCACATGAAGCTGCTCGTCCCACTCCACCAGCGGAAGGTTAAGCCTTGCTGCTGTCGCACAGAAGGAGCTGATCCCGTTAACCAGCTCCACCGGATAACCATCCTCCTCTAAAATATGCTGCAGATAGCTGAACGTACAGTAAATCGTCGGATCCCCTAATGTGAGATAAACCACATTCCGTCCCTGCATCAGATATGACTCCAAAATTCCTGCTCCCTTACTATGCGCCTCAAGAAGCAACTGCCTGTCCTGAACCATCGGCATATAAATGGGAACCAGCTCCTTCCGGGCAAGCTCCGGTACATTCCTGACCGCAATCTGATAAGCGACCGACTCTGTTACATCCTTCCCCGGAACAGCAATCACATCATTCTCCCGAATCAACCGGATTGCCTTCAAGGTCATCAGTTCCGGATCCCCCGGCCCCACGCCTACCCCGTATGCAATACCTTTTCTCAATTGTCGTTTTCCTTTCTGTGATTATTATTCTTTTAGGTTACCATAATCCACGTCTGATTGCAAGCTGTTTGAAACAGGAGGTGTCTCCTGCTCTTCCTCTGAAACCGTTAGTGTTCCCGCCGCCAACGCATCTGCATATTCAATCACGTTCATTCCCAACTCCGAGCATCGTCTCAACAATCTTTCTCTCGGATTATCCGATGTGACTCCGCGTTGAAATACAAAACCCAGCGAAAGCTCCACCGCCATAAGAATGCCGAACAGGATCAGACCATCCATCACACTTTCTGTAATCATGGATACAATGCTGCTTCCTATGCAAAACAAAACCATCCCGACTGCGAATCCATGATAAAATCTCTTTGCCCTGACGCTTTCCCTGTGAAGCTCCTTTGTAAATTCCTCCGGTGTCATAACCGGCTTATTCCGCTTTGTACGTCTTTGATTCTCCTTGTCAAACCGTTTTTTGAATTCACCGGGAAGCTCTTGATCCACACTTATCCGCACCATATCACGAAACGAGAATTCATACAGTTCATCCGGCTTCCCAATATGCTCTGTCTTCTTCCATGTTCCATACAAGCTGTAATTGTGGCATGCTCTGATGCCATAGTACATCAGCAGATATCCGGCATAGAGAATGAGCACTGCCAAAGTCGGCACCTGAATGGCCCATTTATCAACAAAAAATATAGACATTCCTACACTGATTACGCATGCAGTAAACACCAGCCAATCATAGAGGCGGGATGAAAATCGTTTCACCCGGAAAACAAATGGTTTTGCTGCCATTGTCAATATCCCGAATATGATGAATGCAACCAGAAATCCGAACAGATATCCGCTGATATTTGTTGTCACCGTCCATATCGAAAATCCTTCCTCTGCATCCATACAGGAGAAGAGCATGTCAAGAAATTCCATCACAAACGTTATCCACACCCAGACGATATATCGTTTGGGTACCTCACTAATTCTGTCCCTTACGGTATATTCTGCATCTTCAAAATAAGATTTGCAGAACGCTTCCACATCCCTGCCAATGATCTTATCGACCGGTTTGTTACTGTCCTGCGCCGTGATCAGCAGATCCGTCAGGTTCATCATCAATTCATTATACAGCTTATTCTCAATACCGCAGACTCTTCCATAGAGCTCCACTTTATCCAAAGTCTGCAAATACTCTCCCTGTAACTTATCTTTATACATATAATAAGAATCCTTCATTATTCCGGCACCTCACTTTCCCTCTTCATCCTGAGATCTGTCCCGCCCTTATGATATGCATCTGCCGGACATGCAGGCATGTCCGGTTGAACACCTTCCTGTGGAAATAATACGGCATTGGCGCTCCGCACTACCTTTTGATAGTTACGGATAAACGAATCAAGACGTTCCCTTCCCCTGTCGGTGATCGAATAATATTTCCGAACCGGCCCTAACGGAGACTTGGCCCTGCGGCAGAGAATACAGTCGCCTTTGTCCAGACGGGTCAGAATGGGATATAATGTCCCCTCTCCAATCTCATCAAATCCATACCGTTCGAGTTCCGACAGAATCTCATAACCATACGTCTCGCCCCGTGCGATGACACTGAGCACACAGCCTTCCAATATTCCTTTCATCAATTGTGTGTCTTCCATATCTCACCTCCACCCCAGCTACTTTGTATTAAACAGTAGCTTATTTCCAAGATATCATGTCTACTTTGTATTGTCAAGTAGGTATGTAAAAAAAAAGCTTGACACATTCATCCATGTATGTTACATTTACTACGTCAGGCGTAGTACGATAGTCGTAACAACGTCAGGCGTAGGAAAAGAAGATTGCTCAGTTCGATCAATACCACGAAAGGAGGGTCTACCATTTATGAGCAATATTAGCAGTGATGTCATCCGGGGCTACAATGACACGATCATCCTATACCTTCTTTTGCAGCATCCCTCCTACGGATATGAGATTTCCAAGCAGATCAGGAACCTGTCCGATGGGAAATATATCATCAAAGAGACGACGTTATATTCCGCCTTTACCCGTATGGAGAAGAACGGTTATATTGCCTCCTTCTCCTCAGACGAGAATGGCGGCAAGCGGCGCACCTATTACCGGATTACGGAAGCAGGGATGGAATATTACCGGCTTAAGTGCGCAGAGTGGGAACTGACAAAAGAGGTAATCGAGCACTTCATCCAGAAGGAAGATGCATAAAAGAAATCACCCCGCAGGCAGCAGCCATTATGTCCGTATATTGGCCGACCATCACCAGTATTTATCTGATCTGGAGTTTTCTCACGTTCAACTGGTGGGTCACATGGATGATCTGGCCCATTGCAGGCATTGTAAATGTTGTTCTGAACTCGAATTTGAAGAAGGTATAAGGAGGTTTTTCTATGAAACGAATCATTTATTTAACAATTCTCTCTGTTGTCACAGCACGAGCTTTGCCAGCGTCTGCTCCAACTGAAATGCAGCCTGCAGTTGTTCAATCTCCTTCTTTGCCCGCTCCCGCTTTGCAGCCGATCCATTTCCCCGCACTGCGCGAATCAGGACATTCTTGGGTGAATGGGCAAGATCCACAAACTCCAGAAGCTGGGTTTGATAACCACAATACTCTAACACATTGGCACGGATGGCATCTGTCATCAGTGCCGAAATGCGCTCCTTTA
>JAFVCQ010000010.1 GCA_017479085.1 Lachnospiraceae bacterium
AACCAATGGTAACCGGCGAATCAAACTCCTCACCTGTTCTTCCGTCACGCAGTCTCACCTTACCGGTGCGGTCGATTGGAACCCCATGCCACTCTGCTCTGTGGTCACGGTTCTCATACAGATAATCCATCACCTCATCCGCCACCTGGGATCTCCATTTCTTCTCAAACGTCTCCCATTCTTCATTCACATAATCATTGGCCATCTCGAGTGTCTCCATGATGTCCTCCTCGTTGGCACCATCAAATACCGGAGTGGCGATGTTAAAGCCAAGCGCTTTCGCAGCAAGTCCGAGATGGACCTCCAACACCTGTCCGATATTCATACGCGAAGGCACACCTAACGGATTCAGCACAATATCAAGCGGACGTCCATTTGGCAGGAACGGCATATCTTCTACCGGAAGGATACGGGAGATAACACCCTTATTCCCGTGACGTCCCGCCATCTTATCACCTACAGAGATCTTTCTCTTCTGCGCAATGTACACACGTACCGATTTGTTCACGCCCGGTGGCAGCTCATCACCAGCCTCTCTTGTAAAGATCTTTGTATCCATCACAATACCAAACGCACCATGCGGTACACGCAGTGAGGTATCTCTTACCTCTCTGGCCTTCTCACCGAAGATAGCCCGCAGCAGTCTCTCCTCTGCGGTCAGCTCAGTCTCTCCCTTTGGAGTGACCTTGCCCACCAGAATATCTCCTGCACGAACCTCCGCTCCAATGCGAATGATTCCATTCTCATCCAGATCCTTCAGTACATCCGGACCCAGACCTGCCAGATCCCTTGTGATCTCCTCTGAACCAAGCTTGGTATCACGCGCCTCTGCCTCGTACTCCTCGATATGAACCGAGGTATAGACATCCTCCTGAACCAGGCGCTCACTCAACAAAACAGCATCCTCGTAGTTGTAACCCTCCCACGTCATGAAACCGATCAACGGATTCTTGCCGAGGGCAATCTCGCCATTGGAAGTAGAGGCGCCGTCTGCGAGCACCTCGCCCTCCTTCACCCGGTCACCCCTCTGAACGATCGGACGCTGATTCATACAGTTCCCCTGATTGCTCCGTGCAAACTTGATGACATGATAGGTGTCTTTTGTCCCGTCGTCACACTTGATCACGATCTCCTTACTGGTTGACTTCTCGACCACACCGGCATGCTTTGCCAGAATACACACACCGGAATCCACTGCCGCCTTGCCCTCCATACCGGTACCGACCACCGGAGCCTCCGTGCGCAGAAGCGGCACAGCCTGACGCTGCATGTTCGAACCCATCAGGGCACGGTTCGCATCGTCATTCTCCAGGAACGGAATCATGGAGGTCGCAACCGAGAACACCATCTTTGGAGATACATCCATCAGATCCAGCCGGTTGCGGTCAAACTCCGCCGTCTCCTCTCTGTAACGTCCGGAAATATGTGCATTTACAAAGGTTCCATCTGTGTTCACCGGCTCATTCGCCTGTGCAACTACGTAATTATCCTCTTCATCCGCCGTCAGATAGACTACCTGATCCGTTACGACCGGATTATCCGGATCGGTCTTGTCTAATTTCAGATAGGGAGCTTCCACAAAACCATATTCATTGATTCTCGCATAGGTTGCAAGGGAGTTGATCAATCCAATGTTCGGACCCTCCGGAGTCTCAATCGGACACATTCTTCCATAATGTGTATAGTGTACATCACGAACCTCGAATCCGGCTCTGTCTCTGGAAAGACCGCCCGGACCAAGTGCAGACAGACGTCTCTTGTGTGTCAATTCAGAAAGCGGGTTGTTCTGATCCATAAACTGGGACAACTGGGAGCTTCCAAAGAACTCCTTTACCGATGCAGTGACCGGCTTGATATTGATCAGGGACTGCGGTGAGATTGATTCAATGTCCTGAGTGGACATCCTCTCCCGCACCACTCTCTCCAGTCTGGAAAGGCCAATCCGATACTGGTTCTGTAACAATTCGCCCACAGCGCGAATCCGACGGTTACCCAAATGGTCAATATCGTCGTCCGTACCAATTCCGTATTCCAGATGAATGTTATAATTGATGGATGCCAGAATATCCTCCTTCGTAATATGCTTCGGAATCAGATCATGCAAATCACGCCGAATGACTCTCTTAAGCTCCTCTTCATCCGTATATTCCTCTAATATATTCGCTAAAACCGGGTAAAATACATCTTCGGTCACACCTAACGCTCTCGCATCAAAATCAACATATTCGCTGATGTCCACCATCATATTGGAAAGAACCTTGACATTCCGGCTCTCTGTCTGGATCATAACATACGGTACCGCCGCATTCTGAAGCTTCGTGGCACTGTCTCTGTTCAGTGTGTCACCCGCCTTTGCAAGCACCTCTCCGGTAGAAGGATCCACTACATCCTCTGCCAGTGTATGTCCCGCAATACGGTTCTTAAAGGCCAGCTTCTTGTTGAACTTGTAACGTCCCACCTTGGCCAGATCATATCGTCTTGGATCAAAGAACATCGCATTGATCAGGCTCTCTGCACTCTCTACTGCCAGAGGCTCGCCCGGACGGATCTTCTTATAGAGCTCTAGCAGACCATCCTCATAATTCGTGGATGGATCCTTCTCCATACTGGCAAGAATCTTCGGTTCGTCACCAAATAACTCCCGAATCTCTTCATTGGTTCCCAGTCCCAGAGAACGGATCAATACGGTAATCGGTACCTTCCTTGTACGGTCTACACGAACATAGAACACATCATTCGAATCAGTCTCATACTCAAGCCATGCTCCACGATTCGGAATCACGGTAGAAGAATACAGTGTCTTACCCAGCTTATCGTGGGCAATTGCATAGTATATACCAGGGGAACGCACCAGCTGACTGACAATTACACGCTCTGCGCCATTGATCACAAAGGTACCGGTCTCTGTCATCAAAGGCAAATCACCCATAAAAATATCGTGCTGGTTAATCTCATCTGTTTCCTTGTTATGAAGACGTACATTTACCTTCAGAGGAGCTGCATACGTTGCATCTCTCTCCTTGCATTCCTCAATTGAGTACTTCACATCCTCTTCGCACAGCTGGAAATCCACAAACTCCAGACTCAGTTCACCACTGTAATTGGTGATCGGAGAAATGTCCTCAAACACTTCCTTCAGACCCTCATCCAGAAACCATTGGTATGAGTCCTTCTGTACTTCGATCAAATTCGGCATCTCAAGTACTTCCTTCTGTCTGGAATAACTCATCCGGATTCCCTTTCCCGCTTTGACAGGACTGATTCTGCTCTTTTCCATTGACGTTTTCACCCCTTGAATCTTATTTATTCACTCTATTGCGGACACCTACCCACAATAATGACATTTTATTATTTTATCATCAAGAATTTCCAGTGTCAACCAAATTTTTTTATGTTTTTTGTGCAAAATTCAGCAGATTCCATGAAAAACAATATATGTTGTATGTTCAACCAAAAACGTTCCATATATTGTTAAAATATAACGAAAAAAATTTTTCACCACCATACACCGCGTTTCTCCGGGTTCCATGCTAGTGTAGCGTCTCAAACAAATCCAGATACTGCTTCTCCACCTCCGCAAAAGGCACATACTCCTTCGAAAACAGGCTCTTCATATCCGGTTTTTCCCGATCAGAGGCTTCTCCCAGCAATTCCAGCAGATCAAAATAGAGCATGTCATCATCAATCTACCTCCATAGGTTGTAATATAGTCTGACATCTCTCTATTCTCCTTTCCCGGACGACTTCCAAACCGTTCGTCCGAACTCCCCGCATCCGCTTCATCGATGCGGCTGTCGTTAAAAAATGCCGGCAGATAACAGCTTGTTACTACCGACATTCTACTACAATAACATTTTACAACTATACAGCCACGCAGACGGAGTGGTCAGTGAGACGTATGCTTTCCAGCTCCGCGGAGTCTCGCCATCGCCCTTGCAAGGGATGCCTGTGAAATATGGTATTCCCGCAGACTCTGCTTTTGCTGCAGTTGTTCCTTTGCACGAGCCAGTGCCGCTTCTGCACGGAACGCATCGATCTCCTCCGGCTTCTCAGCGGAGTATACCAGAATATTCACCGCATTGCGTTCCACCTTTAACAGACCGTCGGACACGACCGCAACCTGCCAGGAATCATCCGGCAACTGATAGCGGATCTCTCCAATCTCGATGGTACTGGTCATGGCCTCATGGTTCGCCATAATTGCCATCTCACCGTCATATCCCGGAAACACGAGAATCTTACATTCCCCATCATAAAATACGCGGTCACAGGCGATTATCTTTAATGCAAATGTATTCATAACCAACACCCCGCCTAACTCTCTGTCATCTTAGCAGCTTTCGCCTTGACATCATCTATCGTACCGACATTGAAGAAGGCGCCTTCCGGATATTCATCCATCTCCCCGTCAAGGATTGCCCGAAACCCTTTTACCGTCTCCCCGATCGGCACAAACTGTCCCTTTACTCCGGTAAAATTCTCTGCCACATGGAATGGCTGGGACAGGAAACGCTGTACCTTTCTCGCACGGTATACAGTCACCTTATCCTCGTCGGACAGCTCCTCCATACCCAGGATTGCTATGATATCCTGTAATTCTTTATATTTCTGTAAGATCTCCTGTACACGTCTTGCCACGCTGTAATGTTCCTCGCCTACCACATCCGGCTCCAGAATCCTTGAAGTCGATTCCAGCGGATCCACGGCAGGATAAATACCCTGTTCCACAATCTTTCTGGAAAGTACCGTCGTCGCATCCAAATGGGAGAACGTTGTCGCCGGAGCAGGATCTGTCAGGTCGTCCGCCGGCACATAAACCGCCTGCACCGACGTAATGGAACCGTCCTTCGTGGAGGCAATTCGCTCCTGTAATTCACCCAGATCATTGGCCAGCGTCGGCTGATAACCAACCGCAGAAGGCATACGTCCAAGCAATGCCGACACCTCGGAACCGGCCTGTACGAAACGGAAGATATTGTCAATAAATAACAGCACATCCTGGTTCTTCACATCTCTAAAATATTCTGCCATTGTTAGTCCTGTCTCTGCCACCCGCATACGGGCTCCCGGCGGCTCATTCATCTGTCCAAACACCAGAGCTGTCTTATCCAGAACACCGGACTCCTTCATCTCAGTCCAGAGGTCATTTCCCTCTCTGGAACGCTCTCCGACACCGGTAAAGATGGAATATCCACCGCTTTCCGTTGCCACGTTATGGATCAGCTCCTGAATCAGCACTGTCTTCCCTACACCGGCACCGCCGAACAGACCAATCTTACCTCCCTTTGCATAAGGAGCCAGCAGATCAATGACCTTGATACCGGTCTCTAACATCTCCACCACCGGACTCTGATCGGCAAAGGATGGCGGCTCTCTGTGAATACACCAGTGTTCGCCCTCCTCCAGACCTGCTCCGTCATCCAGTGTTTCACCCAATACGTTGAACAGTCTGCCCAGTGTCTGCTCGCCCACCGGCACCTGAATACCGGAACCGGTCGCAATCACCTCCATATCCCTGCAAAGTCCTTCACTGGCAGCAAGCATGATACAGCGAACCACATTATGTCCCGTATGCTGTGACACCTCCATCACGCACTTCTTACCATTATTCATCACATACAAAGCATCCTTGATCGCAGGCAGATTGCTATCCTCAAACTCTACATCCACTACAGGCCCTGAGACCTGTATGATCTTACCCTTTATTTCTACCACGTGAATCTCACCTCACTCGCTTCTTCTTTTTCTTTCTAAGCGCCTTCGCTCCACCGATCACCTCGGTAATCTCCTGAGTGATGGCTGCCTGTCTGACCCTGTTATATTCCATAGACAATTCCTTCAGCATCGCCTCGGCATTATCCGTAGCGGACTGCATCGCCAGCATTCTGGCATTTTCTTCGCTTGCCGAACCCTCCACCAGAGCACCATACAGGAATCCAGTCACATAATTATAAACCAGTTTTTCCAGTACCTTCTTTGGAGATGGATAGATCAGAAACCAGTCGTCCACCCTGTCCAGAGCCTCTTTATCATAATTTCCCTCACCCTTGTGGGAATTCTCGATCATTTCCTGCTTGATGAACTCATGGGTCTTCAGGGGCAGAAGCTGCTGTACCTCCACATCCTCCTTCATACTGTTTATCATTCGGGTGTAGATTATATAAACCTCATCCAACTGCTTCTCCTTATAAAGCTCCACGATATACTCCGTCATCACCCTTGCACGGTGCATAGATGGATTGTTGGCAGAAAAATGGAACTGTGGATCTACCGGCTCGCCCTGGCCCTCAAAATGTCGTCTACCAAGCTCTCCGACCACAAACAGATGCCGTTCCTCTGCATCGCCGCACAAACGCTGTGCTTCTTTTAATATATTATGATTATAGGCTCCCGCCATACCCTTGTCACCGGTTATGATGATATAGCCCTTTTTCTTTACAGATTGGTTTTGTCCATTGCTACTGTTATCAAAATACTGGTGCTGCATATCCGGAAAATGGCTCAGAATACCGGAGATCTGTTCCTGAAGTCCATAAAAGTACGGCTCTGTATTCTCTAACTTCTGTCTCGCTTTCCGAAGCTTCATAGACGACATCATATACATCGCTCTGGTGATCTTCATGGTATCCTGAATACTCTTTATTCTATTTTGAATCTCCTTTGTATTCGCCATAATATCACTCTCGATTCTTAAACTGTGTTGCCGCCTCTATGATCGCTTCCTTTACATCCTCTGACAGATCCTTCGTGGATTCTAACTGACTGATGAGATCCGAATGATTTTCTGCAAAATCCTTCAGCAATTCCGAGCGGAACTGCCTGATCGCATCTGCGTCGATATCACTAAAGATATGTGCATTGGCTGCCACTAAGATAATGACCTGTTCTGCCATGCTAAATGGCTGGCCAAGCGGCTGTTTCAACAGCTCCATCAGAGCCCTTCCATGTGCGAGCTGCTTCATCGTATTATCATCCAGATCCGAAGAAAACTGGGTAAATACCTCCATCTCACGGTACTGGGCCAGATCAATACGAATACTTCCCGCTGCCTTCTTCATCGCCTTTGTCTGTGCCGCACCACCCACACGGGATACGGAGAGACCTACATTGACCGCCGGCCGCTGCCCCGCAAAGAACAACTCGCTCTCCAGGAAAATCTGACCGTCCGTAATGGAAATGACATTGGTCGGAATATAGGCGGAGAGATCACCTGCCTGCGTTTCGATAATCGGCAATGCTGTTATGGATCCACCACCCGCCTCCGGCGTCAGTCTGGATGAGCGCTCCAGCAGTCTGGAGTGCAGATAAAAGACATCGCCCGGATATGCCTCACGTCCCGGCGAGCGCTCTAACAACAGGGAAATCGCTCTGTAAGCCACTGCATGCTTGGACAGGTCATCATAGATGATCAGCACATCCTTTCCCTGATACATGAAATACTCTGCCAGTGCCGTACCGGAATACGGTGCAATATACTGCAATGGTGCCGGATCCGATGCGGTCGCGGATACAATGATCGTATATTCCATCGCATCCTTCTTCTTCAGGGTATTGACCAGCTTCGCAATAGTGGATGCCTTCTGGCCAATCGCAACATAGACGCAGACCACATCCTTTCCCTTCTGGTTGATGATCGTATCCATCGCAATGGAGGTCTTACCGGTCTGACGGTCTCCGATGATCAGCTCACGCTGGCCACGTCCAATCGGAAACATAGAATCAATGGATAACAGACCTGTCTCCATCGGAACCGATACCGACTTACGGTCTACAATGCTCGGTGCCTGACATTCTACCGGACGGAACCCGTCTGCAGCAATATCACCCTGTCCATCTAACGGGCTTCCAAGCGCATCCACAATCCTGCCCTTAAAGGCATCTCCCACCGGAATTCCGGCCATTTTACCGGTGCGGACCACACGGCTTCCCTCTTTGATTCCGGTGTCTCTTCCAAACAGGATCACGCCGATCTCATCCCGCCGCACATCCTGTACCATTCCCTTCACACCATTGTCAAATACAACAATCTCGCCATAAAAGGCATGGTCGATTCCATCTACATTGGCGATTCCGTCTCCGACCCAGTTGACGACACCAATCTCCTTATTCTTTGCCTCCAGTTCAAAATCCGAGATACTCGCCTTTAAGATAGACAGAATCCCCTCTTCACTGGCGGATACTGTATTCACAGAGCCGACAGCCTTCGCAATTTTCTTCTCTAACTGTTCAATTCTTCCTTTTTCACTCCAGTCATATTCCTTTGTCCCAACCCTCAGAATAAAACCGCTCTTGATGGAGGCATCCTCCTCACATTCCAGCTCTATATCCGAATTGTTAAACTCTTTTATCAGAAATCTGCGGATCCCATCCAGCTGTTCCTCAGTTGGCGGTGTCACATAGATCAGCTTCGCATGCTCTTCCTTCGCAGCCGGTTCCTCGCCCATCTGTGCCAAAGCCGGAATAATCTCATCAAAAAGCCTGAAATCGCCATTATCACATAATACCTTCAGGAAATTGCGAATCTCCTTCGGAAATACCCGCTCAATGACAACATGCTTCTTCTCAAGCGGAACGGTAGGGTCTTCAAATTCCAGACGGATCTGTGGCACTATATCCAAAATATCCTTTACCTGTATCAGATATTCCTTTGGAGTCTCCCCCTTATATAAGTCTGATGCATAATTGAGTGCTGCCTGAGTCACGATTCATCACCTGCTTTATCTAAAAATTTGCTATAGAGCGCGCTGTCTGTTTCCGCTCCACTTTTCTCTCCAACCACTTTTACAGCCGCATCCACAACCATATCCGCAATTTCTTTTTCTGCCTTCTTTATAATCTGGGCCTTCTGGTTCTCTGCCTCTGCAACAGCATCCTGTTTTACCTGTCTGGCCGCATTCTCAGCATCCTTCAGAATTCGCTGATACTCTACATCTGCTGACTTTCTTGCCTCTTTTAAAACCTGCTTTTTCTCATTCTCCGCATCTGCAAGAGACTGCTCATATTGCGCCTTCATATTCTCCGCCTGAGATTTACTCTCAGCTGCTTCCTCAAACTGTCTGTCAGCTTCTTCCTGTCGTTCGGCAATAATCTTTTGAACCGGTTTAAATAAAAAGATCCGCATTGCAATGTAAAGCACCAGAAGATTCACAATGACAATTGCTAAGTTCCAAAAACTTACATTGAGCATGTTTCCAACCTGCCTTTCTTATTATTTTAACATTACAATGACCATCAATGCGATAACGAAACCATAGATAGCGGTTGCCTCTGCTAATGCACAACCCAGGATCAGTGTCTTGTTGATCTTACCCTCTGCCTCCGGCTGTCTTGCAATTGCCTCTGCTGCCTTACCGGTTGCAATACCGATACCAATACCTGCTCCAAGTGCTCCTAAAACTGCGATACCTGCTCCGATTGCGATTAATGTATTCATAATATATTTCTCCTTTTTATATAATTTTTTCTTTTTGATCTGATTATTCAATTGCTTCGTTGATATAAAGCGACGTCAAAAATACAAACACGTATGCCTGAAGCAAACCGTCAAATATGTCAAAGTACATACTAAATACTGCCGGTACACCAAACGGAACCACCATCTTGATCAGCTCCATAATGACAAATGCACCCAGCACATTACCAAACAGACGCATACAGAGCGATAACGGTCTGGTAAATACCTCCAGAATATTGATGGGTGTTACAATTGCAACCGGTTCTACAAATTTGTGGAGCCATTTCTTCACTCCAAGATGATAGATTCCTGCGGCCTCCACCAAAACAATACTCATCACCGCCAATGCGATCGTGACGGTCAGGTCCTTTGTGGGGGATTTAAATCCAAACAAACCGATAATGTTGGATACACCAATGTACAAAAGTACAGTCGTCAGATATGGCACATATGTCTTCCCCTCCGGACCGATCATACCCTCCACCATTCCTGTCAATTTGGTAACAATCAATTCCGCAACTGCCTGACGTCTGCTAATATGATCAATCTTCATGTTTCTGGTTAAAAGAATGGCAGCAAGTATTAAAACCGCCATGATAATCCATGTAACGACCACCGATTCGGATATATCAATTCCACCGAACACAGGGATCGTAAAGACTGTCTCACATTCCAGTTCTTCCATCAGGTTTTTTGCCAAATCTTCCAAAAAACCATCTCCTTTATCCTTTACTTTTTTCCTATGAAAGTTTATAATACTTTTCATTAGATGTAAAATGTATATTTAATATATTTATTATGCGTTTTTGATATGATGGTAACAGGTTGAAGGCCAGCCGGACAACCATGCATGCATATTTTTTTCCAACACAAACTGTAGCAATAGAGATGGAGGTTAACCGATTATGCAAGTGACTTATGATTACTACCGAATATTTTACTATGTTGCAAAATACAAGAGCTTTACACGGGCGGCTTCCATCCTCATGAACAGCCAGCCCAATATTACCCGCTCCATGAACAATCTGGAAAAACAGCTCGGCTGTACGCTTTTCATCCGGTCCAATCGTGGTGTCACCCTGACCCCTGAAGGCGAGAAATTATACAGCCATGTGTCCGTTGCCTACAAGCAACTGCAGACCGCTGAATTGGAGCTTTCCAATTCCAGTCTCTTAGAGAGCGGCACGGTGACCATCAGTGCAAGCGAGACCTCCCTGCACGGCATCCTGCTGGATGTGCTGAAGGATTTCCGCAATGACTATCCGGGTATCCACATCCATATTTTTAACCATCACACCCTGCAGGCCATCCAGTCGGTCCGGAGCGGATTATCTGACTTTGCCGTGATCACAAGCCCTGCCAGAATACCTGCCAAGATCCACAAGCCATTCAAGGAAACGAAGCTGAAAGAATATCAGGAACGTCTGATCTGCAGCAAAAAGTATTCCTTTCTGGCAGAGAAAAAGCAGCACCTGTCCGTTCTCCAACAGTACCCCTTTGTCAGCCTGGCAAGAGAGACCATGACCTATGAGTATTATACGGAGTTTTTCCTGCACCACGGTCTGGTACTGAGCCCGGAAATCGAGGTTGCCACCTCAGACCAGCTCATTCCGGTCATCACCCATGATCTGGGGATCGGATTCGTGCCGGAGGTTCTGTTAAACGATTATCCGTGCACCGATGAGATCTTCGAAATACAGCTTTACGAAAAGACGCCCTCCCGCTTTATCTGTCTCGTGGAGGATACCAGCCATCCTCTCAGTGCCGCCGCCATGAAGCTCAAGGATATGCTGACTGCATTGGAATGAACCGTGATTCCGTTTTCACCCAAATCTGCTTATTCGGAAAACAAAAACAGACGGGGACATGCATTGCTGTCATATCCCCGTCTGTTTTACTCTGTGGCAGTTTTCAAAGACAGGCAGTCCCATCCCATACATCCTGCTCACGAAAGAAAACTTCTTAAGCTGTCATTACTTCAATGTAACTTTAGCGCCTTCAGCCTCTAACTTCGTCTTAATCTCTTCTGCCTCAGCCTTAGAAGCGCCCTCCTTAACAACCTTCGGAGCACCGTCAACTACTTCCTTAGCTTCCTTCAGACCTAAACCGGTCACCTCACGAACAACCTTGATTACCTTAACCTTATTAGCACCAACCTCGGTTAACTCTACATCAAACTCGTCCTTCTCTTCTGCTGCGCCTGCACCGTCTGCTCCGCCTGCTGCTGCAACGACAACACCTGCTGCTGCTGATACGCCGAACTCTTCCTCACACGCTTTTACTAAATCATTCAGCTCTAAAACGCT
>JAFVCQ010000123.1 GCA_017479085.1 Lachnospiraceae bacterium
AAAACACCCTCTATCACAGACAAAAGCATCCGGCTCGTAATCAAGTTTCCAAGCAGTTCTGCCAGACCTGCCGGAAGAAGCATAAACAATGCAACAGCAAGGAGAATCGAAAACACCACCGTTACCCCCACCATGACACTTTCGGATTTCTCCTTGAAAATATTCTGTATCACACGGTCTGCCTTTGTCTCCACCTCATCTTCCTCATAGATTGCAGAGGAATACGACAATGTCTTCATTCCAACTGTCACGGATTCTACAAAATTTACAACTCCGCGGATCAGAGGCAGCTTGCAGAACGCATGCCGGTCTCCTACGGACTTATATTGTTTCCATGTGACCTCTATCTTTTGATCCGGCCTTCGGACTGCCACTGAATAACCATCCGGCCCCTTCATCATAACACCTTCCATGACAGCCTGACCGCCAAGTGTTCCTTTTGGTAATCTTTTTTCCATATTCTATCCCTCGATCATTCATCTTCCTTGTATAACGCAAAAAGGTTGAGATTATTCAATCTCAACCTAGAAACGTTACGAATTAGCCTGATTAACTCCGTACTTACGATTGAATTTATCAATACGACCACGAGCCTGCGCTGTCTTCTGCTGACCCGTATAGAAAGAATGACACTTTGAACAAATCTCAACGTGAATCTCTTCCTTTGTGGAACCAGTTACAAACTCATTCCCACAGTTGCAAACTACCTTTGCCTGATAATAATTTGGATGAATTCCTTCTTTCATTCCCTGCACCTCTCTTCTGATATTGGCAGATTCCAACCCGCCTGAACAACTTCTACATATTAACACACGATTCATGGAATTGCAAGCATTTTCTCTATTTTCTTAAGCTTTTCTTAACAGAGAACGCTTTACAAGATCCAGAAATTCCTTGTTCGTTTTGGTTCGCACAAATAATTTCAGAACCTCCTCAATCGTCTCATCCGCACGATTGCCTGAGAATTCTTTGTGCATGGCATATACAGCCTCCTGCTCCAGCTTCGTCAGGAGAAGATCATCTCTTCTGGTACCGGACTTGGCAATATCAATTGCCGGAAAGATACGCTTCTCAGAAAGCTTCCGGTCAAGCACAAGCTCCATATTGCCGGTTCCCTTAAACTCCTCATATACGACATCATCCATCTTAGACCCTGTCTCTACCAGTGCAGTGGCCAATACCGTCAGGGAGCCTCCCTCGCGCATATTACGGGCTGCGCCAAAGAATTTCTTTGGCATATGAAGTGCTGCCGGATCCAGACCACCTGTCAGGGTTCTTCCGCTCGGGGGAACCGTCAGATTATACGCTCTTGCCAGTCTAGTAATGGAATCCAACAGGATCACCACGTCCTCCTTATGCTCCACCAGACGCTTTGCACGTTCCAACACCATCTCAGACACACGTTTGTGATGCTCCGGCAGCTCATCAAAGGTAGAATAGATCACTTCAACATTCGGTCCCTCAATCGTTTCCCGAATATCTGTCACCTCCTCCGGACGCTCATCAATCAACAGCACGATCAGATGCATATCCTTATAGGTTCGGCTGATGCTCACTGCGATCTGCTTTAACAGGGTTGTCTTACCCGCCTTAGGAGGTGCCACGATCATACCTCTCTGGCCTTTGCCAATTGGCGCAAGCAGATCCATGATACGCATTGACACACCCTTTGCGTATTCATTCTCCAACTGAATCCTCTGATCCGGAAAGATCGGTGTCAGTTCCTCAAAGCTCTTGCGCTTCATGGCCTCCTCCACGGGATATCCATTGATCGTCTTCAGATACAGAAGGGCTGCAAACTTCTCCTTCTCCGTCTTAATCTTTGTATTCCCAATAATGATATCGCCGGTTTTCAGATTAAAGCGTTTAATCTGGGCTGGCGACACATAGATATCATTCTCCCCCGGAAGATAATTCTCACAGCGAATAAAACCAAAACCGTCTGACATAACCTCCAAGATACCATTGGCTTCCTTACCACTGTCCAGACTGTAATCAATCCCATCCGGCTTGGCATTATCCTTCCCCTTGCCCGGTTCGGTCTCTGGTTTTCCCTCGGTGTCCCTGCGGACAGCCGGCTTCCGTTCGGTATTCTCCGCAGCGGCTCCGGCGCTCTGTCCATTCCCATCACCTGACGTCCTTGCCTCCCGGCTCTGCCCGGTTCCCTCACTTACCGCCTTTGCCCTGCTCCGTGTCGTTTTCTCAGCAGCAGACCTGGTGCTTCTTCCGGTACCTTCACTCACAGACTTCTCTTCCGTGCTGCGTCCGGCCGCCTCATCTGCAGACTTCACCTGACTCCGCCCGGTATCCTCACCTGTTGTTTTTCTCGTTCTGCCCGTGGTCTTCTTCGCTTCTTTCTCAGCCTGCTGATGACCCTTCACAGCATTCAACAGATCGATCAATTCCCCCTTCTTCATAGAGGTAATTCCCTTAATTCCCAACTCCTTTGCAATCCCTCTAAGCTCCTGCAAAGTCATATCCCCGTAGTTCATACAAACTCCTTTCTTTCCCTATATTCTTTCTATTCTGCGCATAGAATCATCTACATATCTTAAACAAAATAAATTACAAAACTGGGTAAAATCTGAATAAAGATATAGACAGAGGAACATCCCACTTCCTCTTTCCTACCGATTATAGCATACTTTTCCAAATTGTAAAGTCCCAATCCCATTTTTTCGGCATTTTTCAAGAAAGAATCTTGCATATCCCCTCTATAAATGCTAAAATCAGAAATAGTGTGAACCGATTTCACAAATTCTAGAATATACAAAGGTGGAACAATATGGACGTTTATGAAAAATCATTAGAATTACATGAGACATGGGCCGGCAAGCTGAGCACCGAACCCAAGTGCCGGGTCGCTTCCAGAGAGGATCTGTCTCTGGCCTATACCCCCGGTGTTGCGGAACCCTGCAGACGAATCGCGGCGAATCCGGAAGATGTATACAAATACACCCAGAAGGGTAATACCGTTGCCATTGTATCCGATGGCAGCGCAGTTCTGGGACTGGGCAATATCGGTGCAGCGGCCGCCATGCCGGTCATGGAGGGAAAGGCTGTCCTGTTCAAAACCTTCGGCAACGTGAATGCAGTTCCCATCTGTTTGGATACACAGGATACCGATGAGATCATTGATACCGTAATCCGTATTGCTCCGGCCTTTGGCGGAATCAACTTAGAGGATATCTCGGCACCCCGCTGTTGGGAGATTGAAC
>JAFVCQ010000124.1 GCA_017479085.1 Lachnospiraceae bacterium
GATGTTCCTTGATCAGATTATTCTCCAGAACCAGAGCCTCCAGTTCCGAATCGGTTACGATATATTCAAAATAATGAATCAATGTGATCATTTTTTCAATCTTCGGTCCCCGGTTGTTCACCTTGCGAAAGTAGGAGCTGACCCGTCGTTTTAGATTGATCGCCTTGCCCACATAGATAATCTCATCGCTCCTTGCATGCATGAGATATACCCCCGGCTGCTCCGGCAGCTTCTTCAATTCTTCCCTGATATCAAAATCTTCCCTCATATCTTTCCTTTCCACAATACAAAGCAGGCTGTGGGTTCACACTCCAAATCCACAGCCCGTCTTATACCTGAAATTATATTGTCTCGTCCACCGTGGTGGCATTGGAGGAACCAAATTCCTGCGCATCTTCTCCTTCTACCGAAGCTGCCTTCAACGTCGTTCCCGTGATTTTCTCAAATATCTTTATAAATTCCTTACCGGTAATGGTCTCCTTCTCGATGAGATATCCTGCCAGCTCATCCAGCACACTCTCATTCTCCTTCAACAGCTTATACGCCTTGCGGTAAGATGCCTTTATAATGTCCCGTATCTCATTGTCTATCTTTGTCGCTGTTCTCTCGGAGCAGTTCATGACTGCCCTTCCATCCAGATAGCGGTTTTCAATGGATTCCAGCGCAACCATGCCAAATTTGTCCGACATCCCATACATCGTGATCATACACCTTGCCGTTTGGGTTGCCTTCTCAATGTCATTGGCGGCACCGTTCGTGATCGAGGAGAATTTGATTTCCTCGGCAGCGCGCCCTGCCAGAGCTGTCACAATACTCGCTTCCATCTCGGCCTTGGTCGTCAGATATTTCTCC
This sequence comes from Lachnospiraceae bacterium, assembly GCA_017479085.1. Taxonomy (GTDB): domain Bacteria; phylum Bacillota; class Clostridia; order Lachnospirales; family Lachnospiraceae; genus CAG-590. The sequence goes on from JAFVCQ010000124.1 coordinate 853, forward strand.
TCCTCCGGAACATGCATCACATATCCAAGAGCACCCATTGTTCTCGGAATAATCGTAATCTTCTGCACCGGCTCCGTGTGTTCCTGCAATGCGATACAGAGTGCATGCCCAATCTCATGATAGGCAACTATCTCCTTCTCCTTCTTGCTCAGGATCCGATCCTTCTTCTCCTTGCCGGCAAACACCACCTCTACCGATTCAAACAGATCCGCCTGACTGACACACTCCCGCCCTGCTTTGACGGCTGCAAGGGCGGCCTCATTGATGATATTGGCAAGATCTGCCCCCACAGCACCGGAGGTTGCCAGTGCCAGCTCCTTGAAATCTACCGTCTCATCCATCCGCACATTCTTTGCATGAACCTTCAACGTCTCAATCCGGCCCTTCAGATCCGGTTTTTCCACAATGACGCGGCGGTCAAACCGCCCCGGCCGCAGAAGGGCTTTGTCCAGAATCTCCGGACGGTTGGTTGCCGCCAGGATCACGATTCCCTTTGAGGTATCAAAACCGTCCATCTCTGACAGAAGCTGATTGAGCGTCTGTTCCCGCTCCGAATCTCCACCGCCATATCGGTTATCCCTGCTTCTTCCAATCGCATCAATCTCATCGATGAATATGATACACGGTGCCATAGAATTTGCCTGCTTGAACAGATCCCTCACTCTGGAGGCACCCATACCGACATACAGCTCCACAAAATCAGAGCCCGAAAGGGAGAAGAACGGGCAGTTCGCCTCACCTGCCACTGCCTTCGCCAACAGGGTCTTACCGGTTCCCGGAGGGCCCACAAGAAGGGCTCCCTTCGGCAGCTTTGCACCAATATCCAGATACCGCTTCGGATTATGCAGGAAGTCCACCATCTCCTTCAGCGACTCCTTGGACTCCTCCTGCCCTGCCACATCCGCAAAGGTCACACCGGTCTTCTTCTCCACATAGAGCTTGGCATTGCTCCTTCCTATTCCCATCATACCGCCACCCTTTGACATCGACCGCATGAAGAGCCATATGATCAGATAAAACACACCAAACATGACCACCCATGACAGGATATTCCCGATCATTGCAGAGCTGCTCTCATCCATTGCCTTATAATCCAGCTCGCCATTCTTCTTCGCTGTCTGCAGGCGGTCTACCAGATTAATATCGGAGATCCGGTTCGCATAGTAGCTCTTCTTCGTCCCATCCTCCTCCTGTTCCTTTGGTATCACCTCAATGGTAGACCCGTAGATCTTGACCATCTCAATGGAACCCTCATCCAACATATCCAAAAACTGGCTATAGGAGATCTCTTCTCTTTGTCCTGCCTGATATCTGCTATATACATAGAAAAAGAGAAGCGTTAATCCAACGGAAACGATCAGCATAAAGATGAAGCTTCTGTTGGGAGTCTTTCTTCCATTGTTGTTCTGATTGTTGTCATTGTGCTGGTTATTATTCTCTTCCAAACTTCTTATCCTCCTGTTATTATTTCGCTATCATAGATTGCGATATCGTTATGCCTTATAATAATATGTGTAAAATCGCACATTTTATTATAAATGTTCTTTCCAGAATCCGCAATCTGATTTTCATGTAAATTCTGTGAAGTGAAAAAAAAGAAAATTTTAACGAGAACGGAAAAGTCCATTGACGAACCCATTCATTTCAGATAAAATGGATTTTAAATATGTCTGAACTTCAGAATGACTATATCGCATGATAGGAATGATGGATTCCTTTCATACACCTAATTAACCATTTTTACGGAGGAAAAGTATATGGCAGTCAAATATGTATTTGTCACAGGTGGTGTTGTGTCCGGTCTGGGAAAGGGAATCACGGCCGCCTCTCTGGGAAGGCTTCTGAAAGCCCGTGGTTACAAGGTAACCTGTCAGAAGTTTGATCCTTATATCAATATCGATCCCGGAACCATGAATCCGATCCAGCACGGAGAGGTATTTGTAACGGACGACGGTGCTGAGACCGATCTGGATCTCGGTCACTACGAACGGTTTATCGATGAGAATCTGAATAAGAAATCCAATGTTACAACGGGTAAGGTGTATTGGACCATTTTGCAGAAGGAGCGCCGCGGTGATTTCGGCGGCCATACAGTACAGGTCATCCCACATATCACGAATGAGATTCAGAGCCGCTTCTACCGCAACCCGGA
>JAFVCQ010000125.1 GCA_017479085.1 Lachnospiraceae bacterium
CCTGCCCTGCAAGAACTTGTCGTTTTTTCGCTATCCCGCTTATAAAGCAGATGACGGGAGTCGAACCCGCCTAGCCAGCTTGGGAAGCTGGAATTCTACCGATGAACTACATCTGCATGCAATTATTATACAATTTTTTGAAAGAAATTGCAAGAACTTTTTATATTAAATTTTCAGCAATTTTGATTCCATTTCTATTCATCCAGTTGGTTTCGTGATATAATAGGAATAGTATAGATTATGAGACCGGAATGGAAAGGGAGCGCATGTGTATGCTGGAATTGGTTCAAACGGAATTGTTCAAGGAGATCAGTCAGGAAAGCATTATGAAGATGATGCGGTGCAGCAAAGCGATTCAAAAGGAGTATGAGGCAGGGCAGTATATTTTCAGAGAAGAGGATAAGCCGGAATTTCTTTATCTGATTCTACAGGGCAGGGTGTCCGTTGTAAAGGATTTTGCATCGGGGCGGCAGGATATTTTGTATGTGGCGTCTGCCGGAAGTGTGTTTGGTGAGGATTTCTTTCAGTCCGGCCAGACACGGTACTGGTTTGATGCGATCGCAGAAGAACCGGCCACTCTGTTGCTGCTGCCGTGGAGATTCTTTTTTGGATTTTGCAGCAATGCCTGTGAACACCATCAGCAGATCAATAAAAATATGTTAGAGATCCTATCGGAAAAGAATTCTTATATGACAAAGAAAGCGCATATATTAAGCAGTACCACACTCCGGGAGAAGATATCCGTATGGCTGTTGGAAAATGCCAGAGACAATGAGGTCGAACTGCCGATGAACCGGGAACAGATGGCTGCTTATCTCGGTGTTACCAGACCAAGCCTGTCAAGAGAGCTGATGAAAATGCAAAAGGAGAATCGGATTCTTCTTGAAAAAAATAGCATAAAAATTTTAAATCTGTAACAATTGTTACTGAATAGAATATTCTTTCTTACTATAATGAATATAACAAGTGAACCGATGGTGAATGGTCACGCAATGGCTACAAGCTCGTGACCGCTTCTAACGGAGTAAGGAGGGAATGATTATGTCAGTGGCACAGGTTGATAATTTGGTAAATATGTTGGACGGTTATGTGGAGAAGGGTGGTTACCACCTGAATGTTAACGTGTTGAACAGAGATACACTGTTGGATGCCCAGAAGCATCCGGAGAACTATCCGCAGCTTACAATTCGTGTATCCGGATATGCAGTGAACTTTATCAAGCTGACACCGGAACAGCAAAGAGATGTAATCTCTCGTACTTTCCATGAAACATTATAACAACCTTATTTCAGATGGAGCAGCTTTCGGATGAAGGCTGCTCCATTTCTGTCGGACACCTCGAACCGTCCGATCAACGGATACACCATAACGCTTTGTTGTGCAAGGATACCTTTCGTTATTTTTCCCTTGTAACGTGATTCTTCACATGCTATAATTCGGATAGGACTTTTGGATAGGGAAAAGGAAAGCATATTGCAGAATATCAGAGTGTTGTACAACCGTTTGAGCCGGTATACGATGCACATTCTACTATTTTAATATTGGGGAGTTTCCCGTCTGTCCGGTCAAGAGAGCAGAGCTTCTACTACGGGCATCCGCAGAACCGTTTCTGGAAGGTGCTGGCCGCTATTCTTCAGGTGGAGACTCCGGTTACTGTTCCGGCAAAGCGGACTATGCTGCTGGAGAATCGGATTGCGGTATATGATGTGATCGAACGCTGTGAGATTAAGGGATCGAGTGACAGCAGTATCCGGCAGGCGGTTCCGGCTGATATCAGGAGAATGGTGGAGGAATCTGCAATCAGGTGGATTTTTACCAATGGACGGACGGCGGGAAAGCTGTTTCGAAAATATCAGGCGGCAGATGTGGAGATTCCTATGACAGAGCTGCCATCCACCAGTCCGGCGAATGCGGCATATTCGTTGGAGCGGTTGATTGAGATCTGGGGAGAAGAAGTCTTACAGGTCCTAAGAGAACAGAGTGAAGGAGACGAGGGAAGATGAATTGTTTGCATGTGCCACATTTGTTAATGCCAAAAGAGGGAACGGATCTGTATAGATGGTCTGTCATTGCCTGTGATCAATATACATCACAGCCGGAATACTGGGAGGAGACCCAAAGAATCGTGGGAGATGCACCGTCTACACTCCGGTTGACGCTGCCGGAGGTATATCTGGGTGAAGACGGTGAGGAGGAACGGATTCGTTCCATCCATCAGACCATGGAGCGATATCTGGACGATGGAACCCTGAGAGAACTTCCGGCTGGATTTATGCTGGTAAAGAGAACATTGGGAGAGAATCGATTCAGATGCGGTTTGGTGGTAGAGATTGATCTGGAAACCTATGCGTATCAAAAGGGTTCCGATTCGCCGGTGCGTCCCACGGAAATGACGGTGGAAGAACGGATACCACCACGTCTGCGCGTAAGGCAGACGGCATCGTTGGAGCTGCCACATATTATGCTTTTGATCGATGATCCGGAGGAATCCATTCTTGAGCCGTTGCTGAAAAGGACCGGGCAGTTTGAGCAGGTGTACGATACCGGGCTGATGCAGCAGGGTGGTCATATCTCCGGCTGGCTGATACCGGAAGGAGAAGAGACGAAAAAGCTGATGGAGCAGATAGAGGAATTGGCACAGGCAGATCGTTTTCATGCAAGATATGATTTGCAGACGACATATCCACTGCTTAATCTTGCAGTAGGGGATGGGAATCATTCGATGGCAACTGCAAAGGCAGCATGGGAGAAGAAAAAGCTGACGTTATCGAAGCAGGAGCAGGAACAGGATCCTGCCAGATATTGTCTGTGTGAGATTGTGAATGTGCATGATCCAAGTCTGTTCATAGAGCCGATTCACAGGGTGTTGTTTGAGGTGGACAGGGAAACACTTTTTGCGGAAGCAGCAGCGTATTATGAGCAGCAGGGATGTGAGTTTGTGTTGGAGGAGGGAACGTGTATTCCATCTGCCGGTCGGGACGAACACAGATTTGCAGTCTTCAGTGAAAAGGGTGTTCAAACAATGCGGATTAAGCATCCGGTCTGCGGAATTGCAGTGGCATCCCTGCAGGGCTTTCTGGATGTGTATTTGGAGAAACACAGTGACAGCCGGATTGATTATATTCATGGAGCAGATGTGGTGGAACGACTGGGAACGCAAGAGGGCAATCTGGGCTTCCTGCTGCCGGAGATCGATAAAGAGGATCTGTTCCGGGGCGTGATCATGGATGGCGTGTTGCCAAGAAAGACATTCTCAATGGGTGAGGCTAATGAAAAGCGTTATTATATGGAATGCAAACGTTTGATATAGTATGTAATCTTGGTGTCATTGCGTTAAGCCGGCAACGGGTTACCGGCAATTCATCCGCAATCGCAAAAAGAAGTTGTCAGTCTTTGACAACTTCTTTTTGTGATTCGGTAACCATACAGTATGTAGGAGTTACGCTACTCCGTTCACTAGCTCGTCTAACATTTTTGGCAGCTCGGTCTCCATATTCTCATCGCTGAACTGGCAGGTACCAACTGCTTTGTGACCTCCACCGCCATACTTTAACATCAGGCTGCCTACATCTATAGTGGCAGTACGGTTCAAAATACTGTAACCAACTGCTGCGGAACAGCCATGACCTCCCTTTCCGGTTACGATCCATGCAGAGATATTCTGTTCCGGATACAGACTGTAGATCATAAAACGATTGCCGGAGTAGATCGGATCTACTCCCCGTAAATCGGAGATGATCACATCCTTCTCCACGCGGGTATGTGCCTTTACCATCTCTTTGAACTTCTCAGCCTGCTCAAAATAGACCTCGATTCGCTCTTTCACATCCGGAAGATTCAGAATCTCCTCGGTATTCATAGTACGGCATGCCTGCATGAGTTCTTCCATCAATTTATAATTCGGGATGGTAAAATTACGCCATCTGCCAAGTCCGGTTCTCGGATCCATTAAGAATCCCACTAAAATCCAGCCGGTCGGATTCAGCACTTCATCAATAGTGAGATTACCGGAATCCACCTTGTCAACGGCTTCCATCATCTCGTCAAAGTGACTGAAGCGCTCCTGACCACCATAATACTCATATATGATTCTGGCACACGATGGAGTGATTCGACTCTCACCTTTATATTTTCCCTCTAACTGCTGGCGTTCGTGTTCACTGGAGTGATGGTCAAACCAGAGTCCGCAGCCTTCTACATACGGGACATTTGCCAGACAGTCGTTCTCATCGATTGGAACCAAACCATCCTGCAGATCCTTCGGATGTGCGAACTGCCATGAATCAATGACACCGGCCTCTAAGAGCAGCGTACCGCAGGCCAGTCCGTCAAAATCAGAACGTGTTACTAATCTCATGATATACCTCCCAAAGCTTTTTTTATATTTTATCGTATTTTAATGGGCAATGCAAGATAGATTGTGGGATATTATCCAAAAAATCCTGCCGCCTGTCTATTTCAAGCCTTCGGAATCGTTTTAATTTCTGAATATGCATTGCAGCCTGCGAAAAAAGCGTCCGAAAAACTATAGTATTTCGGACGGGGAATCTCAACCTCTTCCACAAACAAATGTTCGTGTTGCATAATTTATGAAAAAATGTCAAAAAGGCACAGTTTTTCGGTAATTTTTTGGGGGTTGCATTTTATCTTGTTAAAGTGTACAATAAATTTCTGATAAGCAAAAAAAAGCGTCCGGAAGACTATACACTTTCGGATAAAGCATAAAAACAGGCGAAAAGCCAGATTTTATCGGGCTTTACATGATTATCACTGCGAGACGTAGAGCGGCAGAATGCTGTCTTGAAGGGAGATGTGGAAGATGGGACTTGTACTGTATAAGCACAATTTAGAGGCATATCATAAGCTTCTGCCTATGCTGGAGAGCACAGGCAGGGCCTGTATTGTCCACCCTACAGGTACAGGCAAGTCGTTCATAGGCTTTAAGCTGTGTGAGGATCATCCGGACAAGAGGGTGTGCTGGCTTTCCCCG
>JAFVCQ010000126.1 GCA_017479085.1 Lachnospiraceae bacterium
CCTGTGTGCAAGCCGTGACGCTTAATTGCACCGGCATAACCCTTACCCTTTGACTTAGCTGTTACATCAATCTTATCGCCCTCTGCAAAGATGTCAGCCTTAATCACGCTTTCCCCAGCAACGTATTCGGAAGCGTTGTCCACTCTAAACTCTCTTACAAATGTCTTAGGTGTTGTATTTGCCTTCTTGAAATGTCCCACCTCTGCCTTGCCAGCGCCATGTGGATTCCTGATCACTTTCTTACCTGATACATCCTTCGTTGTAATTCTTTCCTTCTTCTCACCGAAACCAACCTGGATTGCTTCATATCCATCGTTGTCCAATGTCTTAACCTGTGTAACCACACAAGGTCCTGCCTGCAATACCGTAACCGGTATCAACACACCGTCTTCGTTGAAGATTTGAGTCATTCCGACTTTCGTAGCTAAAATTGCTTTCTTCATTTTAAAACTTCCTCCTAATTAATCTACAGCGGATTGCTCTCGCAATCATTCTAAATTCGGCTTGCGCCCTTAGGTTTTCCTATCCTGTCATTGACAGTCTGTGAATCCTCACATTATTTTGTTTTCATCTTAACATCGATGTAAACACCAGCAGACATATCTAACTTCTGTAATGCGTCGATTGTCTTCTGCGTTGGCTGGATCACGTCAATCAGTCTCTTATGGGTTCTCTGCTCAAACTGCTCTCTGGAATCCTTGTACTTATGAACCGCTCTAAGAATGGTTACTCTCTCAATCTTAGTCGGCATTGGTACCGGACCGGAAACCTTTGCTCCTGTCTTCTTAACAGTATCAATGATGTTTGCAGCTGCCTGATCGATCAGCTTGTGATCGTACGCCTTAAGCGTAATTCTCATTACCTGGTTTGCCATAAAAAATAGCCGCCTCCTTTTCGCACTTTGTTCGTACGACAAGTGGTGACTGTACACTCTCCCGTGTGTGTCATAAAATAAAACATTCTATCACGTCCACGTCATTTCCCGTCAGGAATCGTTATTCGTACAGTGACTTGCCGTCAGTTTCTCAGACTTGACATTCGCTCCACGGAAAAACCTGCCACACGGGCAGCAACCTCACGCTTCTTCGCTATCATGTCACAGCAAGTGCTAGTATACCCTATGTTTTACCGGATTGCAAGAACTTTTTGTAAGAAATTGTATTTTTTTTCGTACAATGTCATGGTACAACCGGTACATATAGATTCTGTACATAAATTCTGCCACATGTGAATAAAATGCTAAAAAAACGGAGCAGACCTTTGAAGCAGTACACCCCTTATATTACCCTTGTCTGTATTTTCTTATGTTTTCTTCTATTTATGCAGCGAACCCCTATCTTGGAGGTCTTTACCACCAAAAAAAATTCCACCTGTATTGTCATTGATGTAGGACATGGCGGAACGGATCCCGGAAAGGTCAGCGCAGATGGTATTCAGGAAAAGGATATTAACCTTCAGATTGCCCTTTATCTAAAGGATTACCTGATTGCCCAGGACTTTACCGTATATCTGACCCGGGAAACCGACTGCGGTCTGTACGACGAACAGGCATCCAATAAGAAAACCTCTGACCTGAACAATCGGGTACGGTTTTTTCAGGAAAAAAAAGCCTCCTATGTCGTCAGTATTCACCAAAACAGCTATCCCGATCCGTCACCCCACGGTGCCCAGACCTTTTACTTTGCCGGCAGCGATGAGGGAAAAGAATTTGCCCAGTCCATTCAGGCGGCGCTCCTGAAGCTGGACGATACAAATACCCGGCAGATCAAATCATCCGACACCTACTATCTCCTCAAGCATACCTCAGTTCCCGCTGTGATCGTAGAGTGTGGCTTTCTATCGAATCCGGAAGAGACTGCCCGCCTTACGGATCCGAACTACCAAAAGCAGTTGGCCTATGCCATCTGTCTGGGAATCTGTGGCTACGACAATCACAGGTCAAATACCCCATAGCAGGCCGCGGAGCCTTTCCCCCCCGCATCATCGTTCAATCCATACACGCATAAAACAGGGCTGCCTTTTATTGACAGCCCCATTTCCTCTTAAATTCTCATTTTATCATGCTTAATCAAATTTTCCTTTTTCATTTGATAGCCTTCGCTCCACTAATTTTATTACAACACTTCTACTTATTTCTTATTGCGTGTTACGGTTTCTACATCCCTCCTTTCCTATTGTACAGCGGTGTGCCTGCCGGCTTTTCCTAAAGGCACCTCACCAGCCCACCCTGCATTGGCCCAACCGTCCTTCCACTACACTCTGATCAGGAGTTTGTTTCCAGCGGTTTTCGAAAGACTTGTTTCCCTGTGCATATTCGTGATGTATAACACATAAGTCTTTCACAGATAGCAGTTCGATTTGCCATCTGTCGCTTTTTAAGAGTCAATTCTGGAAATCGTAGATATACAGAATTTTAGATAATAGAGCATCCGGATCCCGCTTACTGCGAACTCTATTAAGAAACTCTACATAGACTATACTAAATAAAATTTTGAAATGCAATTAAATTTCTATGAAATATTCTTATCTTTTTATGAACTATTTTGAACTTTCGTTCAAAATTATGTATTTTTTATGAAATGCTTTACTTGTTGAAATTTTATGTTAAACTAGTATTAGAGATATTTTCATGTTTAGCCAGTAATAACTAAACATGTTTTCACAGCAAAGCCGATATACTAATTAGTGAAATACGCATTTTTCCATTGCAATTCTCGTCAAAATGTGCTATCGTGAATGACACATTTTAATGTAAGCACAAGATAATTGTTTCGCTTTAATGGATGTTAAAGCATTTTTCAATAAAGGAGATGATTCTATGAAGTTAGAACGACTAAGCGAGAATCAGATTCGCTGCACGCTTTACAAGGCTGATTTGGCCGATAGAGAACTTCTATTGAATGAATTAGCATACGGAACCGATAAGGCCAAGGAGCTGTTCCGCGATATGATGGAACAGGCAGCAGATGAATTAGGATTTGAGGTAAATGACATTCCGTTGATGATTGAGGCCATTCCGGTTTCCCCGGATTGCCTGATCTTAATCATTACAAAGGTTGATGATCCGGAAGAATTAGATACTCGTTTTTCACGTTTTTCCAAATACACAGATATTGAAATTGAGGATTCTGAGGATGGGGAATCGGAAGACGACGAGAGCTTATCATTCTTCAACAGTGCTGCCTCCCTGATGGATACTCTCTCGGATATTGTAGAGAATATCGAGAAAGTCAAAAAACAAAACGAATCCGGAAAAGGCACCAATTTCATTCCTCTGTCCGATGCCCTGCGCGATAGCTCCGGCAAGAAAAAAATCGACAAGAAGAAGGCGGAACCGGCTACCAGCTATCGGGTATTCTCGTTCCAGAATATCAATGACATCAGCAAGGCATCTGTCATGGTGGCTCCGATTTATCACGATAAGAACTCGCTTTATAAGAGTCCACAGGATAACCACTATTATCTGATCGTGAACAATGATTCCACGGATGCGGAACATTACCAGCGTGTCTGTAATCTGTTAAGCGAGTATGGCACCAAGGTCAAAGCCAATTATGCAATGCCATATTATTTTGCCGAGCATTTTAAGATCATTATTAAGAATGATGCCATTCAGACGTTGGCCAGCATTTGACCGTCCGGATCCGGAGCATTCCGATTCACTATGAACAGCGTATATTTTATTTACCAATAGTGTTCACATATTTTGTGAACCTTATACCAGACTATACCAAAAACACAAAAGCCCGTCCGGTCTATGCCAACATCGGATGGGCTTTGTCTGTTCGCTTTCCGGAACACCAGAAATGCCTATTTACTCTGCGTCTGCTCCGGATATCCGTCTTCCTGTTCGTCGGTCGTGACCGCATTTGTCTGCGAATCCTTCGCGGATTTGCTGCTCTCCCATACCCCGTCCGGAATTGTATGCACCGGTTTTTTCTTATCTGTTCTCTTCATAACCTGACCTCCATATCTTGATGATTCGGTGTACAGCAACCATTTCTTACTCTGTTAGTATCGCATATTTCCCTCTTTTTATTCCCGAAATTTTACAAATTCATCAAATATATGCTATAATCATTTTGTTATAAAGATAAAACGAACCGAATGTACGAGAGGAGAAGCACCATGAAGCAAACAAGAACACTGCACAGACAAATCTTTTTCACGCTTATTTTTGTATTTACCACACTCTGTGTTTATCACGTCAAGGTAACTGCTGCCTCACAAAATGTATCCGTAAATAATGGAGAAGCGTTGAAAATTACCATGAATGCCGGCGATACCGGTACCATTTCACCCAATCTGTCTTTCCTGCCGGATTCATCCGTCATCCAGTCTTACACGTTTGCATATGAGAGCGATGATCCCTCTATTGTAACTGTGGACAGCAACGGAGCATACACCGCCATTTCCCCCGGAACCGTAACGGTCACCGTATCTGTCTATTCCAACGAAAATAATACGGACAATTCCAGTGGGTACTATTATTATAGCACGTACAATTCTTCCCGTACCACGGTATTTACCGCTACCATTGATTTTACAGTCAACGTAGACATGACAAACGTCACACTGAGCACCACCAACGTATATGGCTATATGTATCCGGAATATTACTATAATGCCAAACCAAGCTATACCAATGCCTCAGCACAGATTTCCATAAACAGCAATATTACGATTGAAGAAACCTATGACAATTCATTTTCCTATACATGCAGCAAGCCATCACTGGATATCAGTGCCTGTCTGGAACATAACACAATTCTGATTGAACAGAACTCCAATACCCCCGGCACTGCCACCATCACGTTTACGATCTACGGGAAAACCTTTATCGTGAATTATACATCCCAAAAAGTGAATATTTCCGATCAATCCTGCCTGTTGGTAAACAAGAAAAAGAAACAACTCACGGTATCCGGATATGAGGGAAAAATTGTATGGAAATCCAGCAATCCAAAGATTGCCACTGTGAATGCAAACGGTGTTGTAAAGGGGCAAAAAATCGGAAACGTCATCATCACCGCCAGGCTTGGCGACCAGTATCTGGGATGTGCCGTATCCGTGACTACTTCTAAGCTCAAAAAGGTAACCGAACGTGCTACTTACATTGGTACCCATTGGAAATACAGTCAGGCACTTCGCACCAAAAAAGGATACTACGATTGCAGCGCGTTAGTCTGGAAAGCCTACAAGGAAAAAGCGAAAGTGACCTTTGGTTCCCCGGGCTACCCGGGGGTCGCTCTGACCGAAGCCAAATGGTGCAAAGCACACGGTAAAATGATCAAAGGTGGATTGACCTGCAACAAAATAAAGAAAATGACTGTCAACCCGGGCGACCTGCTTTTTAAATCCTCCAACATGAAAAAGAAGTACGCTGATATCTATCATGTGGAAATGTTCACCGGATATTTCTGTCATTACGTACGTTCAGACGGAACCGCGTATTACAGTCCAATGTGGGCATCCAGAGGAACGTATTACACATGGGAGGAAGGGGCGCTGCTTGGCAGACCAATGAAATAACAAAATCAGGAATCGAAACCGAAAATCATATAACCAGCTAAAACCCTCGCATGTCACAAAAAGCTCCACACGCTACTCTCAGCCTCTCCTGCTTCGCTTATTCGATATGATCACCAATGTGACAGCAGAGATTGCAAGTGCATAACCAAGCACCACACCGATTTGCGGAAGCAGTTCCTTTGCCAGTGCGGAAGTCATCTTTGTCATGCCGCCGATTGTTTCATTGGTTACCACATACCAGTACGTTGGAAAAAACTTTGCAGCCTTTAAGATTCCGTCTCCAAAGAATTCGATCGGTACGAATACACCCCCTAAAAAGCACAGGGCAAGTCCGGCAATATTTACAATTCCACTGATTGCTTCCTGATTCTTTGCGACGGTTCCGGCAAAAAAACCAAGGCTTAATCCAAACAAAAGCATGGCAAATAGATTCAACAGAAAATACGGGGTTCGCATATCGGTAAAAACGCTTCCTTTTGAAAGAATTCCCACCACTACAAGAACGACCAGCAGCAGAATCCCTCCATAGGCAAAGATTCCTCCAATCAATCCGATGTTACGCTCTTTTAGCGGTGTCGAACTGCACTCCATACGATCCTTCACCTCCTGTTCATTCAGACGAAGCAGGATCATTCCGACTCCGATCGTTCCCAATGATATGAACAGATACGGCACAAGCAAAAAGAAATATGTAATAATATCATTTTGGTTTTCATTGACAAAGGATGCGACCCTGACCGTAACCGTCTCCTCCTTTAACGCATCCAACTCATCTTCTGCCTCCGTTATGGAATATCCGGATGCCAGCAAACCCGTAAGCTTTGCGATATACTGTTGAAGCTCTGCCTCAAAATAGCTGCTCGTGTAATTGCCGGGAACCTTCATACATTCCAGTTCCGAATTCGAAGTGTCTGCATCCAAGAGACCTTCTTCATATCCTTTTGGAATCACCAGTACGTAATCCAGTTGCCGCCAGTAAAGCTCGTTTAAGATTGCATTTTCATCCTCTTCAACGTCTGCAAATTCATGTTCCCCCTCAAAATACCTCTTAACAGCCCTGCCAAGCGTTTGCTGATCCCTGTCCACAATCGCGAGCTTCAGCTTTGTGGCAGAAAAACTTTGGCCCTCCGAAAAAGAGGTATTATTATTAATCGACATCACAATTGCAACTGACAGAAAAACGATAAAATACATAAGAATAACGCCCTTATAGCTTTTTAAGATACGAAAATAATTTTTAAAGACTTGCATATTGTGTCCTCCTTAGCTTCCAGATACTAATCATCAGAAACAGCAATCCAATCAGGAAAAGCGTGATCAGATTCACCGCATACTGCTGATAATCCCCAAATACTGCCAGACTTTTAAACGAATTGACGATCAAGGTCGCCGGATTCAACCGATTGACGATCGGACAGCTTTTTTCCAGATAGTATGTGATATCTCCCCACTGCAGTCCCCCAAAAAAGGAGCTGATCAGAAAGAACGCAACACAAAGTCCCTGCTTCTTCTGCCTATCTCCTTTGAACACGACTGCGATCATCGTCCCGGCTGCTATTCCGACAAAGCTTCCAACCCATGTTCCCAATAGAATAAATCCTGCATTACTCCCAAAATCCTGTTTATAAACAAAAATGCAGATACCCAGTACCAGAGTTGCCAGAACACAATACATGAAATAGGATGCGAGAAAATCGACCATAACCTGCCGCATTTTCTTAGCAGGTGCAACATTTCTTCTGGCAGCCACCATCGAAAGGTCAGCCTGAATGTCAATCCCGTTTACAAGACCTACATTGGCGGCGAACAAGCAAGTCATGGCAAGTAATGCATAGAAATACTGGGTGTACGGGCTCTTATCCTGCCCTGCCAATGGAATTTCCTTTATCTCTGCCTCCTCCGAAAACATCTGCATCACCAGCTCCTGCACCCGCTCCGGATGCGTCATTGCCACCTCTTTGATCAGTGCTTCATTCTGCATGTACTGATCGATAAACATTTTGATGATCGAACTGTTGATATCCGACTCTTTGACCGTCAGTGCATAATCCGTTCCGATCGTGATATAACCATTGATTTCCTCCGCATCCAATGCCTGATTGGCCTCGTCCTTATCCTCATATTCGGTGACCGCAAACATTGGCGTTCCATCCTCTGTCCCGGCACTCTTTAGTGTCTCCACAAACATTTCCCCGGAAGATTCCATATCTGTCGCTAAAATGCCAACCGGTACTTCATGAAACTGCTCCAGATTTTCAATATTACCCAACATAAAATAGAACAGCATTCCCAAAAATACCGGAAACAACAGACACCAGAACATCCCTGTTCTTTGGCGGAGCATCAATTTGATTCGATATATAAAATGCAGCATCAATTCTCCCCTCCTTTTTAATCTCTGAGTTCCTTTCCTGTAATTTCCAAAAATACATCATTTAACGTCGGCAGCTCAGAATGCAGCCCGCCAAACCCGACTTCCTGTTCCTTTAAAAGATCCAGAAGACGCAGCAGATTGTGTTTTCCCTTAGAGAATTTAACCTTTAGTAAGTAATTTTCATAGCTTACCTTAATCACATGCGGCAGTCTCCCCACCGCCTCCTTCACCTCGTCTGCAAGCTCTAAGATCTCTACACTGATCGTCTCCCCAAGGTCAATCATCGCCTTCAATTCATCCTTCGTTCCGAGTGCCACATTTTTCCCCTTATCCATGATCGCGATCCGGGTGCAGATCTGCTCCACCTCCTCCATGTAATGAGAGGTATAAATGATCGTTGCCCCCTCCTTATTCAGTCGCTGAATTCCTTCCAGAATCTTATTCCGACTCTGTGGATCAACCGCAACCGTCGGTTCATCTAAAATGATCAGTCTGGGTTTATGTGCTATCCCACAGGCGATATTCAATCTCCGCAACAGTCCGCCTGACAATTTTTTCGGATAAAATTTGCGGTAATCCTGAAGCTCTACAAAGTCAATCGCCTCTTTCACAAGCTGCTTCCGCTCCTTTTGCTCCCTGATATATAAGCCACAGAAATAGTCAATATTTTCATAAACAGTCAGTTCGTCAAATACTGCAACATTCTGCATGATGACCCCGATATCCTTTTTGATATCGTAGCTGGTCGGTTTCATTTCCTGTCCGAACACCCTGATCGTGCCCTTGTCATACTTTAAAAGTGACAACAGACAATGAATGGTTGTCGATTTACCACTTCCATTTGGTCCCAACAATCCAAAAACCTCTCCCTCTTCAATTGCCAGATTAAAGTGATCCAGTGCAACCAGATCCCCATACCGCTTCACCAGATTCTCAATTTCTACTACCATATATATCCTCCTGTTCTCGTTACGGTTCATACAACTTTTACGTATGTATCCATCATACTCTATTCAAAATTGGATTTGTAGTGTAAAATGTAAGGAACGAATATGACATTTGTCACATTTTGATTGTTTCAGAAGCGGAGAATATATTATGTCAACTTACTTGGAATCTTTTATTTTATTTATACTGTGTACCGTTCTGTATCCATCTGCATATTGGGATGCCTTCCACATCACCTTTTTCCTGTTGTTATTTGCGATCTACTGCATGGAATTAGTAACACAACAGGAGAAAACCCTGAACCGTCTCGGCACGCTTGTCGTGATACTGTGCTTCTTTATTCCCGAGTTTTCCGTATACTTACCGTTACTCTGCTATGTTTTTTTTTACCACAGATCCTATCTGCTGCCCTGCCTTTACGTAATGCCGATGATTCTGTATCTTCACCGAAATCCGGATTATGTTAACTATATCCTTTTCCCCCTGACGGGGCTGTGTTTCTACTTCGCCTATCAAAACCGCCGTATATCGGAATTACAGGAAATGGTCAAGGTTCTCCGGGATAACAGTGTGGAGACAGAGATGATGCTGAACCGGAAAAACATCCAGTTAATTAAACATCAGAATGAAACTATCTACATTGCCACCTTAAAGGAGCGGAACCGGATTGCCCGGGAAATTCATGACAATGTCGGGCATATGCTCTCCCGCTCAATCTTACAGGTGGGTGCCCTGCTCACAATCTGTAAGGATGAAGTGATCAAAGTCCATTTGGATAGTTTAAAGTCTACCTTAGATGATGCCATGAACAGCATACGCAGCAGCGTCCATGACCTCCATGACGAATCGATTGATTTCACAGATGCGGTACATGATCTTGTCGGACATTTTACCTTCTGCCCGGTAAAATTGGAATGTGACATTTCCCGTGATGTTCCAAAGGAGATAAAATACTGCTTTCTTGCCATCCTCAAAGAAGCCCTGAATAATACGATCAAGCACAGTAATGCCACAACCGTTTCCATCACCTTAAGAGAACAGCCCGGCTTTTACCAGCTCCTGATGGAAGATAACGGAACCATTCTCCCCGACCTCAATACTGACGCTGCCGGAATCGGGCTTTCCAATATGAGGAATCGTGTCGATGCACTTCACGGAATCCTCCATATCAGTGCCGATCACGGTTTTCGCATATTTGTATCTGTGCCCAAAAAAAGTTAAGGACAATCTCCTTCAATGTCATTTTATTAAGCCGGACGCTATCGGGTATGGTATATGTTTCCCATTCCGGGCACGCTTGCGCTTAGCTGCAGACGTAACGGTACTAAATTCGCAGCTTAGGCTGCTCATTAAGGACCGACGTCCGCAGATAGCCCTGCATTGTGAAACATATACCATACCCGGTAGCTGTTACTGGTTAATTCTTAACTAAATGACATTGCAATCTCCTTTTGTTAAGTCGTATGTTATTTATGTTGGTAATAAAAAACAGCCAATTGAGTGCGATCCCGAAGATTTAATTTTTCCAAGATCGCACTGAGATAATTGCGTATGGTGCCCTCGCTCAGATACAGGTTGGAGGCAATCTCCTTATTACTCAACCCATCTGCAACCTGTGATATGATTTCGTACTCCTTTTCGGTAATATCGTATGTGGCATAGTCAAAGGAATCCGAGGCTTTCATGAGATTGGGGAGCTTGGAAATAATCTCATCCCCGTATACATTCTGTCCGGAATATACCGCTTTCAAAGCAGGTACAATATGCTCAAAGTTCTGTTTGATAATATAACCCTTTGCGCCCAACCGCAATGCCTGAACAATATATTCATCATCCAAAAAAGTGGTTAAAAATAAGACCTTTGCCTCGGGAAATTCTGTCAACAGGTGTTCGAATGCTTCCGTTCCGTTCATCCTCTGCATACGGATATCCATTAGAAGAATATCCGGTTGATATTCCCGATACAGGGGAAGCGCCTCGGAACCATCCCCTCCAACCGCAGCAACTTCGATCATCGGATCGGCTTCTAATATAATTTTCAGTGACATGCATACCAACTGGTCATCATCGATCAATACAATCCGCATCCTGACTCCTTTCAAACATGCCTCCTATAAGCACTTACATCAGGTGCTGCACAACAAAGTGCTCTTCCTGCACCATAAGAAGCAGGCTCCCACCCTTTTGTAGTTCTCCAAACAGGATATCATCTACAAGTAAAGGCTTGATCTCATTTCTTATCACCCGGTCAATCTCTCTGGCACCAAATTCTTCACTGACGCCCTTCTGTTTGAGCAACCGCATTGCCGTGTCATCCACGATCAGATGAATCTCCCTCTTCTCCAGCATCGCCTTCAGCTCATCTAACTTCTTTTCCACAACACGGGCTGCCATATCATCATCCATACTGTGAAAGACCACAATTCGGTTAAGGCGGTTCCGAAACTCCGGCTGAAAGGTACGCTTGACCTCCTCCATAATAACACTTTCGTCCTGACCGGTGCTGTAAAAACCGATTCCCTTCTTTCCAATCCGATTTGCTCCGGCATTGGAAGTCATGATCACGACCACATTCCGAAAGTCAGCTTTTCTTCCCTGATTATCGGTGAGCGATGCATAATCCATCACCTGGAGCAGCACATTGTAGATATCCGAATGCGCCTTTTCAATCTCATCTAACAGCAGCACCGCAAAAGGCTGTTTTCTGATCGCCTCGGTAAGCAGACCACCCTCTTCATATCCGACATATCCGGCAGGAGAACCGATCAGCTTTGCAACTGCATGCTTTTCTCCGTACTCACTCATGTCAAAGCGGATCAGCTTCACGCCCAATTCCTCTGCGAGACTTCTGGCAATCTCGGTTTTTCCAACGCCTGTCGGCCCCACAAAGAGAAGGCTTGCTAAAGGCTTTCCCTCCTCAAGCAGCCCTGCCCTTGAAAACTTAACTGCATTCACTACCTGTGCTATCGCCTCATCCTGACCAAAGATCCGGCTCTTTAACCGGTCTTCCAATGTGGCAAGCCCGGATATTTCATCTGCCTGAACGGTCTCCACCGGCACCCTGCATATTTTGGTCAAAACCTCGCTGACAATATGTTTATCAACCGTCTGTACCGAACCGGGAAGCGGATGCAGTTTTCTGTATGCTCCTGCCTCATCGATCAGATCGATCGCTTTATCGGGCAGATACCTTTCATTTATATGCTTTGCACTCATTGCCACTGCATAGGCAAGCACCTCATCCTCATAGGTCACACCGTGAAACTCCTCGTATTGTGTCTTGAGACCTTTTAAGATTCTCAGAGTTTCCTCTTCACTTGGTTCTTTGATCTCCACATTTTGAAAGCGTCTGACCATACTCTTATTCTTTTCAAAGTATTTTTTGTATTCCTCGAAGGTCGTTGCCCCGATAAAACGGATATGTCCGTCTGCCAGATATGGTTTCAGCATATTGGACGCATCAAAGGAGCTCTCGCCAACCGCTCCCGCTCCTGATAAATTGTGAATCTCATCGATATACAGGATCGGCTTCTCCTCTTTCTCAATCTCTCCTAATACTTTCTTAAACCGTTTCTCAAACTCTCCCCTGTACTGCGTTCCTGCGAGCATTCCTCCAAGATCCAATGCAAATATTCTGCTTCCGATCAGGGGTTCGGGAATCCTGTTCTCATTGATAAGCTGTACCAGACCATATGTGATCGCAGTTTTACCAACTCCCGGCTCACCTATATGAAGCGGATTGTTCTTATCCTTTCTACATAGAATCTGTATCGTTCGTTCCAGTTCAGCTTCTCTTCCGATCAAAGGATTGACATTGTATAAGGTATCGTTCAGACATGGAGCATACTGACTCCATTGATCCGAATACCACTGGGCCTCCTCCTCCAGAGCATCCTCCTCAACATGCTGCTCATACAATGACTCTCCCTCATCCAGCATCGTCATTTCCCTGAGCAGATCTGCCTCACTGACATTCTGCTGTTTCATATAATAAACAGCATGGCTCTCCTCTAACTGCCAGATACCATGAACCAGATGCCGGATATCCAGTTCATCCCTCCCACTATTGATCGCACTTTGTGCTGCATAGGAAAGGGCATATGTGCTGCCCGCTGAAAAATCAAGCTGCGCCTCATCTACACGCTCCATATACGTTTCCATATATCCTTCCAGATCCGATGCCAATTCACGGATTGCTCCGTCACATCTTGTAAAGGCCTCCTGAAAATCCGTGTAATCACACATGATCAGCAGGATCATTTCCGGTGTTATATATTCGTATTGTTTATCCCGGGCATAAACAGCCGCATCCTGTATGATGTCGGATACTTCTCCTGCCAGATCCATATCTTTTATGCCTCCTCCATAGTTAGTCGAAAAGGAAAGCCCTCTGCCCCGGCTCTGGACATAGCGCTATTGATCTTTGTCAGGGCAATGTCATATGAATATGTTCCGACCACTGCTTTCCCATTCTTATGAACCGTTAACATGATCGACTCCGCACTGACCGGATCCTTGTGAAAAATATCCACAAGGATCTCTACCACAAATTCCATCGTTGTGAAGTCATCATTCAACATAATGACATGATATCGTTTGGGTTCCATGACCTTACGATCCGTGTATTCCTTTACCGTACTCTTCGTCGCCATAGCGTTCCTTCCTTTCCAGACGCTTCCCCGTTGTCGCACCGGGAGTTGTCCACCATTCATCCGGTCAGTCATAAATGGAAAGTTCCCTAAAACCTACCAGAATGATAAGCTCCCGCCACCGTCTCTTACTCTGCCAGCTCCAGCATTTTCTGCAGCGGCCGCAATGCCTGTTCCATGATCCCACTGTCCAATGTGAGCTCAGGTTCCATCTTTTCCAGTGCTGCTTCTACTTTATCTAAGGTCACACGCTTCATATTCGGGCAAAACTGCCGGTGACCGACCGAATAAAATCTCTTATCCGGATTCTTCTGCATCAGCTCAAAAAAAACACCCATTTCCGTACAGATGATGAACTTGTCCTGCTCACTCTGTGTTGCATAGTCAATGATCTCTGATGTGCTTCCCACAAAGTCAGACAGCTCCACCACATCCATTGTACATTCCGGATGGGTCAGCACCAGTGCATCCGGCTGGAGCTTCTTTGCCTCCCGTACCGCATCTGCCTCAATCCCCTTATGTACATGACAAAAACCGTCATGAAAGATAAACTGCTTGCCCGGTACCTTCTCTGCCACATACCTTCCCAGATTATTGTCCGGAATGAAGAAAATATGCCTCTCCTTCAGCTTCTGTACCACGCGAATCGCATTGGAGGATGTCACACACACATCGGATAAAGCCTTAATCTCCGCAGTCGAATTGACATAACAGACAACTGCCACATCCTCATAGGCTGCTCTTATCTCGGCAATCCGTTCGGCTGTCACCATGTGTGCCATCGGACAGTCTGCATATTCGTCTGCCATCACTACCCTTTTTTCCGGATTCAGGATCTTGGCACTCTCCCCCATAAAGGAAACACCACAAAACAGAATACTCTTTTCCTTTACCTTCGTGGCCACCTTGCTTAAATAATAGGAATCCCCTACATAGTCTGCCAACTGCTGTACCTCGCCATCTACATAGTAATGCGCCAGAATCACAACATCCTTCTCTGCCTTCAACTGCTTAATTTTCTGCACCCTCATCTCATCCATGCGGTTCCTTCTCCTTTGATCGTTGGTTTCCCAATGTTGATATACTCGCGAACGAAATCAGCTACCGATTGTAATCTTTCGCTGCGGTATATGCAGTTAAACTAAATGCCCGCCTTCGGCAATCATTAAGGTTATACTAGTATAACTATTGTCATTATATTATTTTTACCGCAATTGTCAAGAACGTATGTCACAGGGTTTCATTCATGCTGCCCGTCCGGTATCCCTGCAGATCCAATGCAACATAAGAGAAGCCATATTCCTTCAACCGCTTCACAACCTGCTCCCGAATCTCCTTTTTCATAAACGCATCAAATTCCTCCGGCTGCAGCTCAATTCTTGCCATCGTTCCATGAATACGCACCCGAAGCTGATGAAATCCGAGATCCAGCAGAAGCTGTTCCGCCTTGTCCACCATAGCAAGCTTTTCTCTGGTGATCGTTTCTCCATACACAAAGCGTGAGGACAGGCAGGCAAAGGACTGCTTTTCCCATGTTGGAAGTCCCAATTCCTTGGAAAGCTGCCGGATCTCCTGCTTACTCAGTCCTGCTTCTCTGAGCGGACTTTTTACATTCAGCTCTGCAACGGCCTGCAGACCCGGTCTGTAATCCCCATTATCGTCTAAATTGGAACCCTCCACAATGTATTCGACTCCCTGTTCCTTCGCCAGTGCGATCATCTTTTCAAACAGCTCCCTCTTGCACAGATAACAGCGGTTCTTCGGATTCTGCGCAAAGCCCTCAATCTCCAGTTCTTCCGATTCACAGATAAAATGTCGGATTCCCTCCTGCGCACAGAATGTCCTCGCCTCCTCTAATTCCCTCTTTGGAAACGAACAGGATTGTGCCGTAACCGCAATGGCATTGTCTCCCAATACATCATGTGCCACTTTTAGCAAAAAAGTAGAGTCCACCCCGCTGGAAAAGGCAACCGCTACACTGTTTAACTCCTTTAGGTATCTCTTTAATTCCGTGAATTTCTCATCAAGCTTCCGGTTCTCATTCATTTCAAACTTCCCCCCTCCATTCTATCTATGGTTCCGGCTCCAAACGATACGAACACCTGAACGATTCAAATACCCCGCAGCAAGCTGCGGGGCATCGACTACTGCTCCTTGTGAAATCCATGTTTTACCTTAGACGCAGCACCCACGCACTTTTTGAAGAACTTATAGTTGATCAGTCTCTTGTAAAGCTGTAAATCATGCATTGCATTCTCAACATCCTTCGGTTCTCCAAACTTGCGGTATCTCTGGAGCTGGTTCTCCAAATCCTTGATCTGCTTTTTCTGTTGAAGTATCTGCCTCAAATCAATGTGGCACTCAATATGATAGCTGTGCAGAGTCTGTTTCATCGTCTTATTCTGCCACTCCATCAATTCCTGTTCGGTAAACTGTGTCCGCACAAGCTCGCTGGCCTTTCTCGTCTCCTGTTTTGCCTGACTGATAAAGTCAGAGATCGTCTTCTCAAGCTGGGCGCGCACCGGCTTATAGTCCTCCGGATTCGCCGGCGGGTTCAGCATAAAATCTCTAAACTCTCCATTGATCACCTGATCCGGAAATGCCGTATGCATCCAATCCTTATATGGGGTAAACCGAACCGACCGAAAGCTTGGACGCACCAACAGGACAGGAGTTTCCAGAGCCAGACAAGGCAGGGCACAGTGCAGGCGGAAGGCCAATACACATTTTGCATTCTGGTATATATCCAGCATCTCCTCTACCTGTTTCTTCCGAACCTCCCATGTCAGGTTGGTGGACGGTTCCTCCCGCGTGGGAGCGATCACCTTCACATCAATATCCGTTCCCTCGAGCTGCTTCCGGACAGCCCTCTCTAACTTCTTCCCTACATCCACAAGAACGATATATTCCCGCTCCGGCTTCCGGATCTCCCGTTTTGGCAAAGTCAATGTCACACAGCCGGAAAAATAGTTGGCAATCCCTCTCTCCTCCATCCGTTCCTGTGTATAATAATCCCGACAGCCAATCGGCTCATACTGCTTCAGATATTCATATCCCGGACCGGTCAAATACTCAAACTTAGATGGCATTCCCCGCGGTCTGCCTCTTTGAATATCATTATAATGAAAACCAATCCAAAGCGGATAGACATACTTAGACGGTGGCCAGTTACACTTCTGCCACATATACCATGCACTCATAATCGTTGCTACCGGCTCATCGTCCTCCGCCTCAAAGCTGTCCAGTTCCTCAATATCTACCATATAATCCACCGACGGCAGCCAGACACTCTCCGCATAGGACTGTATATCATCCCCGATATTCTTTGTTGTTTTTCTCCATAAAACTCCGTACTTCACACATTCACTCCTTATACTTCAATCATTTCTAACCCATAGTATCTTCTCTATCTGTCAAAAAAATTCCAGCCACTGTAACATCTTCCCAGCCAATTACTCTGAAACTCCAAGAAGTCGAGCCCAAAGGGCGGTGACGGATTGGCTAAGTTGCTGATACACCACCGTTTGCTTCCAAATTGTTACAGTTCCATACATATTATCTCCAGTATATGTAATTTGTGAAAAAAAATCAAGTATTTCATTCATTGAAAAATATATATCATCAGACGACTGTTTACTGGTAAAAGTTCAGTCTGTGTCACAGAAAGCCCATGATATCCTCTGCCTTGTATGCAAGATAGGTCGCACCGGCCAGCTCTTCCGCTTCACCATATCCATACAGTACACCGATCGAATCCATTCCGGTCGCTTTTGCACCGGATATATCGTACTCCCTGTCCCCGATCATCACCGCTGAGGTTACATCCTGAATGTCACACTGGTCTATGGCATATTTTATGATATCCTCTTTTCGGCACCGGCTCCCATCCATTGTGGCACCAGCCACGAAATCAAAATAGGAATCCAGATGAAAGTGCTTCAAAATCTCCACCGAAAAGAGCTCCGGCTTGGAAGTAGCAAGGATGATGTTTCTTCCGGATGCTTTGATCTCCTTCAGCAATGCATCCATTCCCGGATACACCACATTCTCATATATTCCCTTTTCCTTATAATATTCCCGGTAATATGTAACCGCACGTTCACATTGTTCCGGATCAAACTGATAGAAGCTTGCAAACGATTCCGGAAGAGGAGGCCCAATGAATTTGTAAAGCGAGGCCGGGTCTGTGACCTTAATATTGAACTTTTCCAAAGCATACATGACGGAATTGGTAATCCCCACTCCCGGATCTGTGACGGTACCATCCAGATCAAATAGAATATTCTGATACATATGTGCCCTCCACCTTTTTGATTTGATTTTTGTGATATCTTATCTCTTGTCGAATTGAATATAAACAGGTCAACCTATCCCATAATTCATATATTTTAAGAGAATTCAGACGATATTTGCGCAGCATTCGATTATACAGAATCCCATTCATAATCACATTTTTCAAGGCAAATTTTCCGTTGTTTTTCCCTCTACAAACCACAAATCCCCACCATTTGGATGGGGATTCTTATTCGGGAACACATTAACCTTCCATTGACACTACCGTATAATCCTTGTCCTCGACCGTTTTCTTTAATTGGTCATCTCCGATCTCATGCTCCAGCTTCACAATCGCTGTCCCTGTTTCGTGACTGACCACTGCCTCCGTTACACCATCCAATGCTTCCAGAGCCTTCTTCACCGTAGCTTCACAGTGTCCACACATCATTCCCTCAATTTTCATTGTTTTTTCCATGTTCCATTCCTCACTTTGCTTATGATTTTGACCGTCATCAGACGGATCCTGACTACTTATTGGTTCTCTCTGAAGCAGAGAGCGCAGGGCATCCACTTCCGTATCTCCACGAAGAGATGCCTTAAGCGGTTTATCTTTGCCGGAATCATACACCTTGCAGAGATTCAACCGCAGAGCATTACTTACCACACAGAAGCTGCTCAGGCTCATGGCAGCCGCTCCGAACATCGGATTCAACTGCCAGCCAAAAAACGGAATCCACACTCCGGCAGCCAACGGTATACCTATGATATTATAGAGAAAGGCCCAAAACAGATTTTCGTGAATATTTTTCAGGGTAGCCCGGCTCAAACGAATCGCCGCCGGTACATCCCTTAACCTGCTGTGCATCAATACCACATCTGCCGCATCCAACGCAACATCGGTTCCGGCTCCAATCGCAATCCCCAGATCCGCCCTGGTCAAAGCCGGTGCATCATTGATTCCGTCTCCCACCATCGCAACCCTTCCCTGCTGCTTCAGTGTCCGGATCACCCGTTCCTTCCCCTCCGGCAGAACTCCGGCGATGACTTCATCTACCCCCGTCTGCTGCCCGATCGCTCTTGCTGTCCGCTCATTATCTCCGGTCAGCATAACGACATGAATTCCCATTTGCTTCAGCTCTTCGACTGCCTCACTGCTGTCCGGCTTGATTACATCCGCCACCGCAAGCATACCAACCAGTTTGCCATCCTGCGCAAAAAACAGTGGTGTCTTTCCCTCTCCGGCCAACCGCTCGGATTCCCGCTTTATATCCGGAGGAACCTGTGCCCGTGTATGGATAAATGCATAACTGCCACCAACAAGGTCTTTGCCCTGCCAGACAGCCGACAGACCATTGCCCGGAAGTGCCTGAAAATCCGATACATCCTGTACCTGTTCCAATTCAGGTCTCTGCTTTGCATATTCGATCACTGCTTTTGCCAGCGGATGCTCGCTTTTTTTCTCCAAAGCATATGCCATCCGGAGAAATTCCTCTTCCGAAGCCTCCCCCGGCAAAATATCTGTCACCTCCGGCATTCCACAGGTAATCGTCCCTGTTTTATCCAAAGCGACAATCTGTACCTTTCCGGCCTCCTCCAGTGATATCGCAGTCTTAAATAGAATACCATGCCGCGCGCCTACTCCGTTTCCTACCATAATGGCAACCGGAGTGGCCAATCCTAATGCGCAGGGACAACTGATCACCAAAACCGAAATCCCTCTTGCAAGCGCATACCCCACGCTCTGCCCTGCCAGCAGCCACACTGCGGTCGTAACAATCGCAATTCCTATGACGGCCGGGACAAACACTCCCGATACCCGGTCTGCCACTTTGGCAATCGGTGCTTTCGTCGCCGCCGCATCGCTTACCAACTGAATAATCTGAGACAGAGTGGTATCCTCGCCCACACGGGTCGCCTCGCATTTGAGAAAACCGGATTGATTGAGTGTAGCCGCCGATACCGTATCGCCCTTTGCCTTATCCACCGGTATACTCTCGCCGGTTAGTGCTGCCTCATTGACTGCACTGTTTCCCTCCAAGACAATGCCATCCACAGGTATATTCTCACCTGGACGGACGATAAACAGATCGCCTCGCTGTACTTGGGAAATATTCACTTCTGTCTCCACTCCATCCCTCAACAGAACCGCCGTTTGGGGTGCCAGCCGCATCAGGCTCTTCAAGGCATCTGTCGTCCTGCCCTTCGACCGGGCCTCTAACATCTTTCCCACGGTAATCAGGGTCAGAATCATAGCCGCTGATTCAAAGTAGAACGCATGCATATAGGACATGACTGCCTCAGCATCACCTCTTACCTGCGCGTCGGTCATGGCAAACAATACACAGGTACTGTACACGAAGGCGGCTCCACTGCCAAGTGCCACCAGCGTATCCATATTCGGCGCGTGGTGAATCAGACTTTTACAGCCGCTCACAAAGAACCTCTGATTGATCACCATCACAATTCCGGCAAGGAGAAGCTGTGTCAGTCCCATTGCCACATGATTGTCCTTATAAAAGGCCGGAAGCGGCCAGCCCCACATCATATGCCCCATAGAAATATACATCAGCACCAATAAAAAAACAATAGAACCACATAGTCTTCTCTTTAACACCGGAATCCCGGTATCTTCCAAGGTATCTTCATCGTTCCCGGCATCCGGTCTGCCGGATGCCGACCTTGTCTTCCATGCAGCTCCATACCCTGCTCTCTCCACTGCTTCGATAATGGCGGTCGGCTGCGCTGTTCCCTCAACGCCCATGGAATTTGTCAGCAGGCTGACGGAGCAGGAGGTCACACCCTCCACTCCGGATACTGCTTTCTCCACTCTGGCACTGCAGGCTGCACAGCTCATACCGGTTACACTATACTGCTCCATGCTTCCTCCTCAAACCAATTCTGCTACAGAATCCTGCCTCATCTGTGTCCCATACATTATATACCCCCTTGGGGTATTTTGCAATCCCCCACAGGATTTTATAATCGAATATACTGCTCAGCTGAGGTTATCGCGTTGGCCCCATCGGATACCGCTGTGACAATCTGCCGAAGCTGTTTGGTGCGGACATCACCGGCCGCAAAAAAGCCCGGCGCAGTCGTCCGGCCGGTTTCGTCTGCTATGATATATCCACCCGGATCAAGCTCCACCACACCGCTTACCGGATCGGTCATAGGAATCATCCCGACTGCAATAAAAATACCATCTACCGAAAGTGACCTTCCATCCTCGAGTACGAGTTCTGTCACTTTTGTTTCTCCATTGATCTTGTGCGGTTTTGCCTCCAACACAAATTCTACATTGCTCTTGTCACGCAGCTTCTCCACGGTATGGGCAGACCCCCGGAATTCCTTTCTGCGATGTACCAGATACACCGTTTCGCAGAGATCGGACAGATAAAGCGCATCGTCCAGCGCAGTATCCCCGCCGCCAACGACCACAGTCTTTTTCCCCTTAAAGAAAGCTCCGTCACAGGTGGCACAGTATGACACACCCTTACCGGCAAATGTCTCCTCACCTTCCACACCTGCATGCCGGTGTACGGCCCCCGCCGCATAGATGACGGTCCGGCTTTCCAAAACATCTCCATTCTTAAGGGCAACCTTCCAATTGCCATTCTCCGACGTGAACTGTACTGCCTCTCCGTCCTTGAATTCCACTCCCAGACTCACCGCATGCTGTCTGAATTTTTCTCCCAGATCATAACCGTTCATACCGGCCAGACCGAGATAATTGTCCACCTGATTACTCTCCGCTACCTGCCCCGTTCCGGAATATACCTTTTCGATCACGCTCACACTCAGATTTGCTCGTTTTGCATATACAGCCGCAGATAACCCTGCCGGCCCGCTCCCGATTATCAGTACATCTAACATATTTTTTCTCCTTCTCTTCTTTTTTACAGATTATATCACAAAAACCATTTATTATACAGACACTTTAAAAAGAGCCATCACACGTCTCTCCATGTGACAGCTCATGAAATGACACCCTGTAAATGGGTGAAATCATATTGTTATATGGTATAGTACCATGCCTCATCCTGCTCTAAGTCATTTTTCAGAACCGGCTCTTTGCGTCCATACTTAAATTGCAATTCTTGATTCTTAATGCTGACTCTCGTTCCCTCCTGAATCGACTTTGTGATAAATGCATTACTGCCAATCACTGCATTTTTGCCGATTACCGTTTCACCGCCCAGAATAGATGCACCGGAATAGATCGTCACATTGTCTTCGATGGTCGGATGACGCTTCACACTCTTTAACCTCTGTCCACCTCTGGTGGAGAGCGCTCCCAATGTAACTCCCTGATAAATCTTCACATGCTCTCCAATAATGGTAGATTCTCCAATCACGATACCTGTGCCATGATCAATGAAAAAATATTTTCCAATCGTCGCACCAGGATGAATATCAATTCCCGTCCGACTATGCGCATACTCTGTCATGATTCTTGGAATCAGCGGTACCTCTAACAGATACAGCTCATGGGCGATTCGATTGATCGTGGTAGCCAGTTGTCCCGGATAAGATAAAATGATCTCATCCCTATAATAGGCAGCCGGATCTCCGTCATATGCCGCTTCCAGATCGGTTTCCAGATACGCCCGAATCTCCGGTATCTTCTTGAAAAATGCGACAGAAAGGGTCTGTGCCTCTGCCTCTACGTCCGTTTCCTCTGCCTGCTCGAATTCTGTCCGAAACCGCAGGGCAACCGTTATCTGTTTATTCAGATTGTACATCACATCTTCAATCAAGAGAGATAAATTGTTATTGGCCGTATAGATCCGGTAGGATTTATCCCAAAAATATCCCGGGTACACAATCTTTAACAGCTTATGCACAATATCCACCACGACATCCTTATCCGGTTGATGAAACAAATCGATCTTATCAATGGCCCTTCCATTCTTATAATCCTCCAGTATGTCAGAAACAATACTGCTAATCTCATTTTCAATCACATTTCCCATTACCTTACCCTCCTAAATCATGACCGCAGGATTCATGCAATGCTACCTCACACTATGCGGCTATTCTTAGCTTCTTCACACCAGTGTCCGGATTGCCTTCACCAATGCGTCAATATCCTCCGGTGAGTTGTATAGCGCAAGCGTCGGCCGCACTACGCTCTCCAGACCAAAATGTCTAAGAATCGGCTGTGCACAGTGATGCCCCACTCTGACTGCGATCCCATACTCATCCAATCGCTTTCCAACTGCCTCATCCGATACTCCATCCAGCTTAAAGGACAATGCGCTCGCTTTGTTGGCCGCGGTTCCCACCAGATGCAGTCCCGGAATCTTCTTCATCTCCTTTGTGGCATACAAGAGCAGTTCATGCTCGTGCGCATTCACCGCCGGCATACCAATCCGGTTCAGATAATCCAGCGCAGCACCCATGCCCACCGCATCTGCAATGCTTCCGGTTCCTGCCTCAAACTTATTCGGTGCCGGATTGTACAGAGTACGCTCAAAGGTCACATCTGCGATCATATTCCCGCCGCCGTGATACGGTCTGGCATCCTCCAGCAGCTCTTTCTTGCCATACACTGCGCCGATTCCTGTCGGAGCAAAGATCTTATGTCCGGAAAAGACAAAGAAATCTGCATCCAGCGTCGTCACATTGATCGGAATATGGGCAACCGACTGTGCGCCATCAATCAGAATCCGCACACCGTGCCGATGGGCAATCGCAACCAGCTCTGCCACCGGCGTAACCGTCCCTAATGCATTCGATACATGCGTTGCCGACACAAATTTGGTACGCTTTGTAAACAGCTTCTCATATTCGGATAAAATAATCTGCCCGCTTTCATCCACAGGCACTACCTTGAGTACCGCACCTGTCTCCTGTGCCACCAACTGCCACGGAACGATATTGGCGTGATGCTCCAATAAAGTTACAATGATCTCGTCACCATGACTTAAATACTGCTTCACATACGCATGTGCCACCAGATTGATACCCTCCGTGGTACCACGCACAAAAATAATATTGTCCTTATTACCTGCCCCAATAAAATCCGCTACCGTCTGTCTGGCAGCCTCATAGGCATCTGTCGAGCGGGCGGCTAATGCATGAGCTCCCCGATGTACGTTAGAGTTTTCATGTTCATAATAATGTGTAAGACGGTCGATCACCGCCTTAGGCCGCTGGGTGGTCGCACCATTGTCCAGCCACACGAGATCATGTCCATTTACCTTTTCCGATAAGATTGGGAAATCACTGCGGATCTGCTCTAAGGTCTTGCTGCCCACCATAATCCTGCTGTTGTGCTTCTGCCCTGCCGGATCCGCCTGTACCGGACGAACCGCATCTCCGGTCTGTGCCGCATCCTTCGAAACCACAACCGGAGCATAATACCCCGAGGCAGCTTCTTTCTCTGTCTGTTTTTGTTCGATTCCACTCAGACTCAGAAGCTCTCCGACCAGATTCTCATACTCTGCTTCTGCCAACCCATATTGCAGCACGTTCGTCCGGACTGTCTGATCCGGCAAACCACTATACTGTGGTGCGGCGTGACCGGAAGCAGTCTCCGCAGTCGTATTGAACTGCGGTGCAGTATAACCGGGAACCACATTCACGGCATCCCCATATTGCGATGCTGCAGATTCATATCCCGACCATACACTTCCCGCCTTCTCAGCCATATCCGAAAATACGGTGGTGTCTCCATTTTGAATTAGTTCATCAATCCCGCCTATACAGCGCTGCTCATCGAATTCTGGAAAATAGGCACCTGCCAGAGCCGCCAGTTCCTCCTCTGTCGGCAGCCCTCCATGCCATGCCTGATTAGTAATCATAGTACTCACCTACCTCAACATCCTCCAATACTGCAATTGCATCATCCGCAAGGATCGCTGCAGAACAGTAAAGAGATAACAGATAAGATGCCACTCCTTTATCATCAATTCCCCTAAACCGGACCGATAAACCTCTGGACTGCTCATTCTTCAGTCCTGCCTGATACAGTCCAACCACACCACGCTTTGCCTCTCCGGTACGGATCAAAAGAATATTGGTCTTGCCGCTCTGGCTCTTTGGATTCTTCAGACCATCTACCAACAGCTTGTCAGTCGGAATGATCGGAATCCCTCTCCAAACGATAAAGGTGCCTCCTGCAATATTCGTCGTAACCGGTGGTACTCCCCGCTTCGTGCACTCTCTTTCAAAGGCTGCAATCGCTCTTGGGTGCGCCAGAAAGAACGATGGCTCCTTCCATACCTTACTGATCAGCTCATCCAGATCATCCGGTGTCGGCACTCCGGTTCTGGACTGAATCCGCTGGGAATCCGGCACATTTTTCAGCAGACCGTAATCGTCATTATTGATGAGCTGGCTCTCCTGCCGCTCTCTCAAACTCTCTACTGCCAGATCTAGCTGTTCCTTTACCTGATCATATGGAGAGCTGTACACATCCTCAATTGCTGTATCCACATTAATGATCGTGGAGATGGAATTCAGCCGATACTCTCTCGGCTCCGTCTCATACTCGATATAGCCATCCGGAATAATATCGGATTTCTTTGTCTGGCTGCACAGAACATCCAACGGGGTATCTCCCTCTACAACCTTATTTACCCTGTAAATACCCGTTTCTAATCCCTTGAATTCTAATACCCTTGTCAGCCACTTCGGTGTAATAGCTCCATACTGCGGCTTTGTCTTCGTGACATTGGCAAGATTATATGCCGCTTCCTTTCTCAGTGCGTTAACTTTTTCTTTGTCTGCCATAATTGTTACCCTCGCTTTCTTATAATCCTTTTGAAATTGCATGCTGCAATCTCTATATTATTAATACTGCGGCATAGACCGGTCTACGTCCCTCGCCCATGTATTAATTCCATCCTTCAAATTGTACATTGGTCCCTTATATCCCGCTTCCCGAAGGGTATTGATCGCCAGAATGCTTCGTTTTCCCTCCTTGCAGATAAATATGGTATCAATGTCCGGATTGAGCTCATTCTGTCTTCTGGCCAGTTGTCCTATCGGGATGACCTTCGCATCCGGAAATTTCACGATCGCTCTCTCGTGTGGTTCCCGAACATCCACGATCGTGAGTGGATCTCCGTTATCTAATCTCTGCTTCAGCACCCGTGCCTCAATCGCTTCCACCGGCGCTTCCTCCTCTTCCTGCTTCTTCAGACCACAGAATTCCTCATAATCAAACTCTTCCAATTCCTTGATGGTGGCATGCTTTCCACAAATCGGACACTCCGGATCCTTGTCTATCTTGAGCTCCCTGAATCGCATCTTCCATGCATCCAGTGTCAGCAACCGCCCGATCAGCGGCTGACTTCCACCAATAATCAGCTTAATGACCTCATTTGCCTGTATCGTCCCAATGATTCCCGGCAACACTCCCAGAACACCACCCTCTGCACAGGATGGCACCAGACCAGCCGGTGGCGGAGCCGGATACATACACCGGTAGCACGGTCCTTCCTTAGCATAATATACACTGGTCTGTCCCTCAAACTGATACATTGCTCCAAACACATCCGGCTTGCCCAACAGTACACAGGCATCATTGATCAGATACCTTGCCTTGTAGTTATCCGTCGCATCTGCCACCACGTCATACTCTTCAATCAGATCCAATGCATTTTCGGCATTTAATAAAATATTATAGACCTCCACCTTCACAAGGGGATTGATCGCCCGTATGGCATCCTTTGCAGATGCCACCTTCGGTCTGCCTACATCCCTTGTTCCGTGAATGACCTGTCGTTGTAAATTAGAGGATTCCACCTCATCAAAATCCACCAATCCGATGGTTCCCACACCCGCCGCCGCCAGATACTGTGCCAGCGGAGTGCCGAGTCCTCCCAGACCGACAATCAGCACCTTAGCGGCTTTCAATTTTTTTTGGCCCTTTACCCCCACTTCCTGAAGAAGTAAATGGCGGCTATACCGCATGATCTCATCATTGGTGAGCTTTTCCGCTCTCCCGTCCTCAATCACGCTGCTCTCCACCGATCCACCCGCAATGGCCGGAATCAACATGACCGTATCGCCATCCTTCACCTCTGTATCATAACCATTCAGTTTCTTAATATTGGTATCTCCCAAAAAAATATTGATAAAAGCTCTCGGTTTTCCTTCCTCGTCAAAAATCGCTTTTTTTGTCTCCGGATATTCATCCGCCAGGTTCTGAATTACCTCCCGTATGGTATTTCCACTCAACTCCAGCTCTGATCTTCGGTTGGTAAAGGAGCGGAGCGTCGTTGGTATTAGTACAGTAACCGCCATGTTTGTATCCTCCTGTTTTCTTTCAAATTTGTATTGTCAAGTTCTACATTCCACTTCGGTCGGTGCGAAACGCATGCCCCGGCATGCAGCACCCCTCGCGACATTCACCAAATTGACAAGCAGGCTTGTCAGTCCGGCTCATTATTCGCGGATATAAACAGATCATCTATTTATTATATTGTTCTCCGTCTATCTATATGATATGAATCTCCTCCGGATAAAATATATGCTTGTCTGAAGAAAGCTCAAAGCTGTTCAGCTCTACCGCAACGTTCGCTGCCACTGCGGTGATCACATAAGAGTACACCGGAAGTGCATGTGCCCTGTCATACTCCGACGGAATGGCCGGATGATCCGGATGGGAATGATAAAATCCCACTATATCCTGCCCTCTTCTTCTCGCCTCCAGCTCTGCCTGCAGCATCGTCTCCGGTGTGATCAGAAAGCGATGATACCGCTCCCCATCCGAAAAGGAATTAACGACCGGAAGAAGACTCTTTACCCGCTTGACTGTCTGTGATCCGGAGTCCTGCTCCGACAACTCTCCAAACAGGATTCCACAGCACTCATCCGGATAATACTTCTCTCCCTCTCTCCGGATCTGTTGTTCCAGCTCTCGTGTTATATATATCAATCCAATCCCTCCCACAACGGTTCTGACAGATACCGATAACCACCGTCGCACAGAATCGTAACAATCTGTGAGCCTGCGGGAGCATTCTTTGCAACTTCGATGGCAGCCAGCACATTGGCACCGGAACTGATTCCCACAAACAATCCCTCCTCCCTTGCCAACCGCTTTGTCATCTCGTAGGCCTCCTCGGTTCCCACCTCCACCTTCGCATCTGCAATTCCCTTGTCATAGATGCCCGGATTCAATGTCGACTCCATATGCTTGAGGCCTTCCAGTCCATGAAACGGAGAATCCGGCTGCATGATGATACACTGAATCTCCGGTGATAATTCCTTCAGTCTTCTGGATGTCCCCATGAAGGTTCCCGACGTACCGGTTCCCGCTACAAAGTGTGTGATGCTCTGTCCCGTCTGCTCCCAAATCTCCAGAGCAGTCGTGTTGTAATGCGCCTGCCAGTTCGCATCATTGTTATATTGATCGGGATAAAAATAGCGTTCCGGTTCCGCCTCTGCCAATTCTCTTGCCATATAAAAAGCCCCATCCGCACCCTCTAACGGATCCGTCTCCAGCATCTCGGCTCCATATGCCCGGATAATCCGCTTGCGTTCCAAACTCACATTGGAAGGCATACATAAAAGTACTCTGTATCCCATTGCTGCCCCCATCATGGCATATGCCATACCGGTGCTTCCACTGGTGGCATCCAGAATCGTCTGACCCTTCTTAAGCTTTCCGGAGCGAATTCCCTGCAACAGCATCGCCTTCGCCGCCCTGTCCTTTACCGAGCCACTCGGATTCAGAAACTCTCCCTTTGCATAGATGGCAACCTCCCTGTCAGAGGTAAATACATTGTGAAGTCGAAACAGCGGCGTATTGCCAACTGCATCCAGAATACTCATGCCGATCTCACCTTCCTCCTACTTTCTGATTAATTCTATCAGTTTAGTATGAATTATAGACCCTTATCTTTGGTTTGTCAATACAATGTATCCATTTTCTTCCCCCCCTGCCCACATATATATAAACAGCGGTCTGTTATAGGTATATCCTATAGCAAACCGCTGTCTTTTGTGTTTCACTGTATTACTCTCAATAGGTGTCCAAAAAATGGTGTTTTACCCCATCTTTCTTATATGCAATCACTGTATCCAAATTCACATTCTCCACACTTCGGAAGATATTTTTTTCAATGACATCACTTTTCTTGCTAAGCTCCCGAATCAGTTCCTTGATCTCCGCCCGCTTTGAACCCTTTTCCGTCCCTCCACAGGAGGCACAGCTCTCGGTGAACCGGCAGGCACACTGGATAAAATGCAGCCTGTTATAATCCCGCCAGTGAATAATGTCAGCCTCGCGGATCAGATACATCGGCCGGATCAGTTCCATTCCCTCAAAATTCGTGCTGTGGAGCTTCGGCATCATCGTCTGAATCTGTCCACCATAAAGCATCCCCATAACGATGGTTTCAATGACATCATCATAGTGATGTCCCAGTGCGATCTTGTTACATCCAAGCTCCCTTGCCTTACTGTACAGATACCCCCTGCGCATTCTGGCACACAGGTAGCACGGCGACCCGCCAATATCATCCTTTGCCACTGTGTCAAAGATGTCGGATTCAAATACCGTAACCGGAACATTCAGAAAACGTGCATTATCTATTATGGTCTGATAGTTCAGTGTATTATACCCCGGATTCATCACCAAAAACACAACTTCAAAATTCTTCTTTCCATGCCGCTCCAGCTCCTGAAACAGCTTTGCCATCAGCATGGAATCTTTTCCCCCGGAAATACACACTGCGATCCGGTCTCCATCCTGAATCATCTCATATTCATTGATTCCCTTCACAAAGGGCCGCCAGATCTCCTTCCGGAACCGCTTCACAATGCTTCGTTCCACATCCTTATATGAGGTCTGCTGAGTATCCTGCTCCATCAGTTTTTTTAATTTTGCCCGCAGATATGCATGAAATCCATTCTCTATACTGTAAAGCTCATATCCCTGTTTGTTATATGTCTCCGCCAGCTCGCCGCTGCGCTGGCCGGTATAGCAGAGCAGATAGACCGGCTTCTCTCTTGGAACCTCTGATAGATGCTCCTCCCACTCTTCCCAGAAAATATGGATGGCTCCGGGATAGGTTTCCTTCTCATATTCTTCTCTGCTGCGGATATCAATGACCAGCTTCTCCCTGTTGTCCTGTTCGAATTCTTGTATTGTTCTTTGAACCATCTTGCAACTCCCGTTTACTCCTTTTTTATATCACAGTATCTACAAAATCACACTGTATTCATGACTATGTCATTTAGTTAAGGATTAGCCAGTGAACAGCTAACGGATATGGTATATGTTTCACAATGTAGGGCTATCTGCGGACGTCGGTCCTTAATGAGCAGCTTAGGCTGCGAATTTAGTACCGTTACGTCGGCAGTTAAGTGAAAGCGTGCCCGGAATGTGAAACATATACCATATTCGGTAGCGTCCGGCTTAACTAAATGACATTGGTATTCATGATACCAGATCTTTGATCACCTCTGAGGCAATGATCAGGCCGGCCACCGAGGGTACGAAGGCCGTAGAACCCGGAATATCTCTCCGCTCCGTACATTTGTGCTGTGCCCCCGGCGGGCAGATACAGTTTGTCCGGCAGCTAATCGCCATGTCCTCAATCGGCCGGATCGGTTTTTCCTTCGAATACACAACTTTCAATTTCCTGACTCCGCGTTTTTTCAATTCCCGGCGCATCACCTTCGCCAGCGGACAAACCGAGGTCTGGTATATATCAGCCACCTCAAACTCTGCAGGGTTCAATTTATTACCCGCTCCCATGCTGCTGATGATCGGGATGCCACATTCCTGTGCCTGCATCACAAGCTGGAGCTTGGCTGTCACCGTATCCACCGCATCTACCACATAGGAATACTGTGTAAAATCGAATTCGTCCTTATTCTCCGGCAGATAAAAGCACTTATGTACCACCACCTTACAATCCGGATTGATCTCGAGCACCCGATCGCGCATGACCTCCGCCTTATACTGTCCGATCGTCTTTCTGGTGGCGATGATCTGACGGTTGATATTCGTCAGACAGACCTTGTCATCATCGATCAGATCCACCGCGCCAACTCCGCTTCTCACCAGCGCTTCCACCACATAACCGCCGACACCGCCAATACCAAATACTGCTACCCTCGACTGTTCCAACCGCTCCATTGCCTCTTTTCCAAATAATAATTCTGTTCTTGAAAACTGGTTTAACATTGTAAGATCCTTCCTGGTCGTTCTCTTTCCTGTCCATGCTTATGTTTGTTACAATCCATCCAATTATACCGAATCCGTCTTGTCAAAGCAACGACAATTTTATGACGTTATTTCCTCTTTTTCCTGACAAGGTGATCCAGTATCCCGCCTACAACAATCATGATGCCTGCTATGATCAGCACCTTTTTAGCGGCCTCCTGCGGAATCTGTCCCTTTGAACCAATCGTTTCTGAATAAAAGGTCAGCCTGTATTCGATCTCTACCGGATCTCCCATTGCGGTGGTATCTGCTATGACCGGCATCGCATCATCCATCACAGTGACCGGAATCTCAAATGTGGAATTGCCGCCATCCTTAGTCAGATTGTAGTAGGTTTCTCCCCCCACGATCATATAATCGTAATACACGCTGCTCCACAACAGTCTTGTATAGGCCAGTCCATCCCGCACGATCAGCAGGGTAGGAGAACTGACGCTTGCCCTTCCGCTTCCGCCTGTCAGATTGACCTCAATGGAGTACTCCCCATCCGGCCGGAAAATCTTCACCGGCTGTGGCAATTCCTCATCCTGTTTCGTCTCTTCCGTGGAGATTCCCCTGTTTTCCCCCACTTGATAGGATTGAACCGCCTGTTCGATCAGCTCATAGTCCGGCAATTCGATGTTAAGAGCCTCTTTGGGAAGGGACGCAGCATCAAAGACCAGCTTTCGGTCATACCACCTCTGCCTTTTTTTACTGAATGCGGCACAGTCTATCTCATGATCAAGCGCATCCACCGGTATCGTAAACACACTACACCCATCCATCTCCTCACAATCGATGAGATCTGTCACCGCCGCTTGTTGTGCTGCTTCTGCCGTCCCGGAGTAGACATAGCGATAGCTTAAGCTGGGAATCGTGATCCTTGCGGACATGTTCTCCCCGTCCACCAACAACACAGCCTCCGTAATCTTGAAAAAGGGCGAGCTGGATTCCACTTGAATCTCATAGGTTCCGTCTTCTATATCTCTCGGATAGACCGGCACCATGCCATAGCTTCCCACCTTTTTCTGTCGGATTGCGTTCTTTGCTTCTTCTAACCGCTTTGTATACGAGCTTTCCCCTGATTCCACACTAACAGACTGTTCTGTCTGTGCCGACACACTGGTATTGCCTGCCGATGTGCCAGCTCCCACCGGTTCTTCTGCCTGAATCGTCTGACAGAATACTACCATTGACAACCATACCACACATAACCATCTCATTTTCTTTTCCATTGATATATCCCTTCGAGCAGACCCTCCCTGCGATCCATCATCTGTTTTAAAGATTTTTCTTTCGGTATAGGAAGAAGACAGAGAGCATTCCAAAAATGACCAGATACAAGCACAGCACCAGAAATCCGAACGGATTCGGCTGCTCTCCATTCGATATGCTTCGAACCATACTGCATGTCTGTGACAGTGGCAGAAGGGTTATGACCTGCCGAAACCCCGCCGGCATCTGATCGGTAGAAAAAAACGTATTGCACAGAAAAGACATCGGCATGATGATATAGGACGTAAATCTCGGTGCATCCGAATAACTCTTCGCCAGAAAGGAAAGCACCAGTGCAATCGTAGCAAAAACCGTTCCATTCAGAAACAATACAAACATGGACATTCCATTAAAGACAAGATCCGTCCGGATCGGCAGCGTCAGCAGCAGGATCACTCCACCTGCATACATTCCGCGAAGACTTCCCCCGATAATCTGTCCGACAATAAACTGCCAGAGCGGTGTCGGTGACACCATTACCTGATC
>JAFVCQ010000127.1 GCA_017479085.1 Lachnospiraceae bacterium
CTCATACCCCCCTAATTCCACGGCCTTCTGTACGATCAGCTCCA
Organism: Lachnospiraceae bacterium; assembly: GCA_017479085.1. Lineage (GTDB taxonomy): Bacteria > Bacillota > Clostridia > Lachnospirales > Lachnospiraceae > CAG-590. Next base: position 45 of record JAFVCQ010000127.1, read on the forward strand.
TCTTATCCCCCTTCGGATATCCCTGAAACAGGGTAATCCGTGTCGGCAGCTCCCCCGCACTGCCTGAGAGATCCAGCACCTCCAGCATAACGCTTTCGGCTTCCTCATCATAGTCCGCGATACGGCACAGATATTCCATGCCCTCTCCATCCCTTAACAGAACCCTTTCCCCCTGCTTCAGCCGGAGCACATTCCGCATATGATTGTAATCCTTCCCCGTGATCACAATCGGTGTATTCCCGATCTCACTGCGCTTCACAAAAAACTGATGCATCTTTCCTTCCATCCTTACACATTATGCTTCCCTATCGTATCCGGATTCCCCGCAACCACACAAACCCATTCGCCCATATGGGAAATGTCAAGGATCTCAAATCCCTGTTCGAACAAAGCCTCTTTGACTGCGTCTTCCTTGGTATCAATGATACCGGATGCAACAAACACGGCATGCTCCTTCATGAACGGACGAATCACTGCCGACAATGGAATGATCACATCTGCCAGTATGTTGGCAACCACGATATCATATTGTCCCATTCCCGCCAGACTCCTTGCAAACTCCGCATCCCCGATCACATCTCCCTGCGCAAGCGAAACACACGCTTCCGGAATCTCATTCAATTCCAGATTCTCCCTGCTTGCAGTCACTGCCAGCTCATCAATATCGATTCCATATACACGCTTTGCACCCAACTTCATGGCTACAACAGACAGGATTCCACTCCCGCATCCTACATCCAGTACTTCCGTACTGCCATCCTTTGAAATATATTTCTTCAGACCGGCAATACAGAGCTTCGTTGTCTCATGCGAGCCCGTTCCAAATGCAGTTCCCGGATCAATCCGAATCACCACATCATCCGGTAACACCTCCGCCTCCTCTGTCCATGTCGGCTGAATCACAATGTTACCCTCTAACCGAAACGGATGAAAGAACTCCTTCCAGTTATTCATCCAATCCTTATCCTCTGTCTCACCTATGGATATCCTGCCCGAACCAACCTCCATATAGACAGACATCTCCTTCAACTGTTCCCCGATATACCTGCAAAGCTGCTTTGTATCCATATCGTCCTCTATGTAACAGCTTATGTAAGCCACCCCGTCATCCGGTGGCAGCTCCGGCAGAATATCAATAAACATTGCCTTCCTGTCTCTCTCTGACAATGGAATCTTATCTTCAATCTCAATTCCCTCTACTCCATATTCTCCAAGCAGATAGCTCAACATATCGGTCGCTTCTGTTGTCGTCTCAACCGTAACCTTCGTCCACTTCATTCTTCTTCCTCATTTCGCATCTAAAACATGTACTTTATTATATCCATTCTTCTCCATATTGTAAAGTTTTTATTTTGCCACCAGGTACAATGTAATGAAGTGAAAGATTCACCATGAAGCGTAACGAAATATGACCGCTTATACAAGCGGTCACACCCTTATTTCTTCTTTCCTTTTTTCTTATGCCCACCAAAGCTGAAATTACCGGATGAATCCGTCGAACGCCTTGTGTTGGCTCCGGTCGCCTCGTCAAAATTATTCAGAATATTCTTCTGCTCCTCTGTCAGTTTATCCGGTACCTGTACGACCAGCGTCACATAGTGATCCCCCCGTACATTCTTATTCCGGAGAGTCGGAACCCCCTTGCCCTTCAGCTTGATCTTCGTGTCTGTCTGGGTTCCTGCCTTGATATCATAGTCTATCGGCCCGTCAATCGTATTGATCACAATCTGCCCGCCAAGCGCTGCCTGTGTAAAGGAAATCGGCTCCGTGGAGAACAGGTCATATTCCTGACGCTGGAACTGCGGATGTCTGTCTACCAATACGGTCACCAACAGATCTCCTCTTCCGCCACCATTCGTACCCGGTTCTCCCTTTTCGCGAATACGGATGCTCTGTCCATTATCGATACCTGCCGGTACTACAACCTGAATCTTCTTCTTACTCTTGACATAGCCCGTACCAGAGCACTGGTTACATTTATATTTGATCACCTTACCGGATCCACTACAATCCGGACAGGTCTGCACATTACGTACTACTCCAAACAGAGACTGCTGCGTATAAACAACCTGACCCTTTCCGTTACACTTCTGACATGTCTCCTGATTATGTCCCGGTTGGGAACCCGTACCATGACAGACCACACATTCATCCTTCAATGGCAGTTCCAGCTCCTTCTGACAGCCGAACACAGCCTCCTCAAACTTTACACGGACAGACGTCTTAATATTAGCTCCCTTCATCGGCCCGTTTGACTGGCGGCTTCTTCCTCCGCCAAACATGTCTCCAAAGATATCTCCAAAGATATCCCCCATGTCCGCCATGTTAAACTCGAAGCCACCGAAACCTCCACCGCCGCCCATACCACTGTTTGGATCAAATGCAGCATGGCCAAACTGGTCATATCTCGATCTCGTTTCCGGATCACTCAGGATTTTGTATGCTTCAGAGGCTTCCTTGAATTTGGCCTCTGCCTCTTTGTCACCGGGATTCATATCCGGATGATATTTTTTTGCCACCTGACGGTATGCCTTTTTCAGTTCGTCATCTGTTGCGTTTTTCGGAACACCGAGAACCTCATAATAATCTCTTTTCGTTTCTGCCATATCACTTCACCTTTTTATTCACAACGAGTTCCCGCAGCCCCATACTTCAAGACTGCAGGAATCTCTCTTAGGAAATCATCGATTTACAGTTCTGTATAATCACCATCTACCACATCGCCCTCTGCATAATCAGCCGGACCGGTTGCACCTGTACCTGCATTGGCTCCCGGACCATTCTGCTCATACAGCTTTGCAAACAGATTCTGTGCACTGGTCATCAGCGTCTCCTTTGCATTCTTGATCTGCTCTATGTCGTAGTCACTCATGTTCTCAGCATCGGTACTCTCAATCAGGCTCTTAAGTGCTGCAAGGTCTGCCTCCACCTTCGTCTTGTCTGCATCCGGCAGCTTATCTCCCACATCCTGCAAAGCCTTCTCAGTCTGGAATACCATAGCATCTGCATCATTTCTCGCCTCAATGGCATCCTTCCGTTTCTTATCCTGAGCCTCGTACTCTGCTGCTTCCTTGATTGCCTTCTCGATATCATCATCCGACATATTGGAACCTGCAGTGATCGTGATATGCTGTTCTCTTCCGGTACCCAAATCCTTCGCAGATACATTGACAATACCATTTGCATCAATATCAAAGGTAACCTCAATCTGTGGTACCCCACGTCTTGCAGGAGCAATACCGTCCAGACGGAACCGTCCTAACGACTTATTATCCCTTGCGAACTGTCTCTCACCCTGACAGATATTGATATCCACGGCATCCTGATTATCCTGTGCAGTAGAGAAGATCTGGCTCTTCTTTGTCGGGATCGTCGTATTTCTCTCGATCAATCTGGTTGCCACACCGCCCATTGTCTCGATGGAAAGAGAAAGCGGAGTAACATCTAACAATAAGATCTCACCGGCACCGGCATCACCAGCCAGCTTGCCGCCCTGAATAGAAGCTCCGATCGCCACGCACTCATCCGGATTGATTCCCTTAAACGGCTCCTTACCGGTCAGTTGCTTTACCTTCTCCTGCACTGCGATCACACGAGTAGAACCACCTACCAGCAGCACCTTATCCAGATCTGCTGCAGTCAGTCCCGCATCCTTGAGCGCTGTCTGAACCGGTGTTGCAGTTCTCTCAACCAGATGCGCTGTCAGCTCATCAAATTTGGCTCTTGTAAGGTTCATATCAAAATGCTTCGGGCCCTCTGCTGTCGCAGTGATGAACGGAAGATTGATATTGGTCGTGGTAGAAGAAGAAAGCTCCTTCTTTGCCTTCTCGGCTGCCTCCTTCAATCTCTGCATCGCCATCTTGTCGGTAGACAGATCCACACCCTCCTGGCGCTTGAACTCACTTAACATATAATCCGTCAACACGTTATCAAAGTCATCACCACCGAGCTTATTATCACCGGCTGTCGCCAATACCTCAATGACACCGTCACCAATCTCAATAATGGATACATCAAAGGTACCACCACCTAAGTCATATACCATGATCTTCTGCTCGCTCTCATTGTCCAGACCATAAGAGAGTGCTGCAGCGGACGGCTCATTGATAATACGCTTCACATCCAGTCCGGCAATCCTTCCGGCATCCTTCGTTGCCTGTCTCTGTGAATCGGAGAAGTAAGCCGGAACCGTAATCACTGCCTCGGATACCTTCTCTCCTAAATAACTCTCTGCATCGCCTTTCAATTTCAGAAGCACCATAGCCGAGATCTCCTGCGGAGAAAACTTCTTATCGTCAATTGTCACTTTATAATCCGTTCCCATGTGTCTCTTAATGGAAGCAATCGTCTTATCTGCATTGGTTACAGCCTGACGCTTTGCAGGCTCACCAACCACTCTTTCTCCTGTCTTTGTAAATGCGACAACCGATGGTGTTGTTCTTGCGCCCTCTGCGTTATTGATCACAACCGGCTTACCACCTTCCATAACCGCTACGCATGAATTTGTTGTACCTAAATCAATTCCAATAATCTTTCCCATGATATTTTCCTCCTAAATCAAAAAATATATTAATATAAGTTAAAATTTAATTGGCCACTTTCACCATGCTGTGCCGTAACACATCCTCTTTGTACATATATCCCTTCTGCAATTCCTCGGCAACCACATTCTCTCCGAACTCCTCATCCTCCACATGCATGACTGCATTGTGAAGATTCGGGTCAAATTCTGTCCCCTCTGCATCCATAGGCCGGACACCAATCTCATCCAGTGTACGAATCAACTGTCTGTAGATCTGATCCACACCCTGTTCAAATGCACGCTCTTTGTCTTCCTCCGGAATTGCCAACAGGGCTCTCTCGAAGTTGTCCACCACCGGCAGCAGCTTCTCTAAAACGTCCTTCGCGCCTACATCATACATGCGCTTGGAGTCCCTCTCATACCGGTTACGGGCATTCTCGAATTCAGCAAGCAGTCTCTTATACTTGTCATCTGCCTCTTCCACCAGCTCCTTTTGTTTCTCCAGTTCAAGTTCCAAAGCCTTGTTACTGCTGCTGTGGCTGCCACTCTCCGTATGCTCTCCCGCTTCCTTGTTTTCCTTGTTCTCCCTGTTCTGCGGTTTCTCCGTATCGGTTTCTTTTACGGATTCGTGTTCCTCCACAGGCTTCTGCCCTGTCTGTTCAACACGTTCCTCCTTCTTGTCCGCCGCCGGCTTCCCTGTACTGCTGCTCCGACCGGCATTCCGGTTACCACGGCGTCTGCCATTTCTCTTTCCCTTGACCGGTTTCTTTGCAATATCCTCTGAAGCCTCCTTCGCAACCACCTCTGTCTCTTCCGCTGAGTCAACCGACACTTCCTCCACTGTCTCTTTTGCGGAGCCGGATGGTTTTTCATGTTTCTTTTTGTTTTTATTATCTTCCACTCTGACACCTCTTACTCTTTCTTTTTAAATATGGTATCCAGCTCACCCGTCAGATTCTTAAGCGTGCTGACTACCTTCTTATAATCCATTCGCTTCGGCCCAATGATGCCAATGGTTCCCTTGCCCCCTTCGGCCAGCTCATAGGTTGCAGTTACGATACTGCAGTCCTTCATGCTCGAAACCGGCGCTTCTTCTCCAATATATACCTGAATCCCATTGGCATTATCGCTATGGATGGTCTCATCAATCAGTTCATTCAATCCCTGACGATCCTCCAGGGCTTCCAACAGTCTCGTAGTCTGTTCCAGATTACCAAGCTCCGGATACTTCAGCATATTCGTTGTTCCGCTGGTATAGATCTCAACCTCATCCGCCTCGTGAATCGCTTCTGCAATTCCCTGAAAAATATTCTCCATGATATCGGCAAACTCGCCTGCCTGATTCTTCATGGTCTGTATCATCTCCAAATTGATATCCTGCAGAGACGCTCCCTGTAAAAAGGTATTCAACAGTACATTCAGTTTCAGAATCTCGTCATTTTCAAGCGGACGATTCACTTCCATAAGCTTATTCTTGATCACATTCCCATCCACAACGATCACCGCTAACAGTTGGTGCTCATCCACCTGGGAAAGCTGTATAAACTTAAGCTTGGAATTCTGATACTGGGGCGCCGTCACCAGAGTGGCATAATTGGTATTGTATGCCAGCACCTTTGCAACCTGCTTCAGAAGAGATTCCATCTTATCCACCCGCTCCAAAAGCTGTGTCTTCATCTCTTCCATCTCTGTATCCTTCTCAACCATCATACGATCTACATATAACCGGTATCCTGCATCTGTAGGAATTCTTCCTGCCGAAGTATGCGGCTGCATAATATAGCCGAGCTCTTCGAGGTCTGCCATCTCATTGCGGATTGTCGCAGAGCTGAGATTCAAATCTGTATATTTGGATATGGTGCGCGATCCCACCGGTTCGCCGGTCTCCAAATAGTTAGAAATAATGGCTTTCAGTATCTTTTGCTTCCGCTCATCTAACTCCATGCATCAAACTCCTTTCCAGATTTTTTATTAGCACTCGATGTGTCTGAGTGCTAACATCTGAGTATAGAGTAACACCGGGGTGCGCTTTTGTCAAGAAAAAAACCAAAAAAAATGTGAAGAATTTGTGATACTGCATCATGTTTTGTGAACAAAAGTCTGACTGCACTTTGGACAGCGGATGCTGACCTTGCCCTTTCCCTTTGGAATTCGAATGACCTGACCACAGCTTCCACAGACAAAATACGCATATTGTTTGTCCTTCATTGTCCGAAGCTTCATCTTCAGGCGCAGTTCATAAAGCTGTACCGTTCTCACAACCCCGCCTAAGTAGCGCATGTAAAGCTCATTTTCCTTTTTACGTCTTACGAGATCTTTGGAAAAAACCCGGACATAGCACAGCACCACAAAGGCTGCGCCAAGCAGTGTCAGGATCCATTTATGTGTCATCATAGCTGCCACAATATTGAGAAATCCGATCAGCATCAGCAGATTGTTCAGCTCATCTAATCCACACCGTGTAGACATCACCTGACGCATATCCTGACGGAACATTGTTATATATTTTTTGAATAAATCCATGCCTTAGCATCCTCCTCTCGTTTTCTCTTTGAAACGTTCATAACAAATTACTTCCTGTCTAATTGCTGTCATACTATGCACCTCCCAACTTACTTTATTATAATATGCTTCCTGTCTTTTTTCAATCTCATTATTCCAGTAGATTCACCAACATCATCTATATAAGCCTTTGTTAAACTATCTTCTTCTGATATAATTAACAAGGTGTCTGATTTCTCTCTTAAAGAATATCATGCTAGTGGAGAAATATAATATTACAATAATTATACCATATACAATGGCATGAACAATCCACTCCGTTATTGTCACTGTTTCAAAAGGAATCGCAATCCTACAAATTAACATCCCGGCAACCGTCACAATCATGAAAATTAATAGCTTTCTATAAAAAATGCTCTGTCTTCTATTTGGAATGATTTTTTCAGTAAGTGAGACATGAAATATCATTCTGCAAAGCGCCCCTGAAGCAGTCCCAATTGCTATTCCCACCAGTCCGAAAGGTCTAATCAAAGCAACAGAAACAGCTATATTAATAACGGCTTCCATATAAGCAGGGACTGTCATCTTTTTAAATTTATTTGCTACATTAGCTAATGTAAAGTGTGGCAAACTCAATAAATACAATGCTTCTGCCAACACAAGAACCATACCAAAAATCGGCTGATAATAATTAGTATCCGTAATGCCATCTGTATATATTGACACAAATGGAGTAATCAATAATGCCATCAATGTAAATAGAATACCTATTGAACAGAAAATGATGAACTCATATAGGTTCATTTTTTCATGGAGATCGTCTATATCATTCCTTGCGTAAGTCTGACCAATCGTCGGTTCAATTCCCCATGTAATGGAATGAATCAACACACTGATTTTATCTACAGCAAAATAATAAACGATATATACCGACACCATCTTCAAATCATTCATCAAAGTCAATATCGTAACATCTATGCTTGTATGAATAAAAAAAGCAAAATTAATAGCAAAGCCATTCCACCTTTGTTTTATCAATGAATTATCTTTAGGCGCTCTCCAATCGATATTATAATGTCTCTTTATGTAATACCCGAATACTAATGGTTGTAACGCAAGCAATGCAGCACTTGCTGCCTTTAACAAAATAATGTCCGGAAAGAACTTGACGACAAGGACAACAAGCCCAATATTACCAATAGTTGATATGATCGAAAGAAAAGAAACAATGTAAATTTTCATGTCTGTGCTCAGTAATATTGTCATTGTTACCGAAAACATATATTGTAGCAGGAGACCAATAGACAACACACAAGTGAGAACAAAAACATATAAGAAATCGAATCCAGTCTCTACAATATTCGGATACACTACACCTACCATAACTGTATAGCATATAAAAACCAAACCTATCTTTCTATAAAATGCGTTTGACGTAGCCAAGATCGAACTGGTTTTGTCCCAGTCTTTTTCAACAAGTGGCTTATACAGATTCGCAGATATAACATCTCTTATTCCACCTTCAATCAAAGTAATATAATTTAAAAACTCACTTATTGATGAGACAAGACCATTTACATTAGCTCCAAATGCATACAGAATAAGTCTTTGGCTAATTAAGCCACTTATAGCACTGACAATTTGAAGCAATAAAGACAATGATATATTTAATAAATTGACTCTCTTTTTCATGTAATAGCCTCCCAGCGTTTGATGCTTGTATAAGATTATTTTCCCTTTTGTTTTTTGCATATATATCTATTTTTAATGTTAAAATTACAATATTGACAACAAAAAGGCACTTGCCTTTGGTATAATAGGATTAACCACAATCAACACATATACCGAAAGGAGTGCCTATGGACCATTTATCCGAATTGTTTTTTGTGTGCTGTGATGACATCCGTGATATGGGAGTTATCGGATGCTTTGAACAAATTTTAGACCAGATGCAATCAACATTCTTTGCATTTTTAGTAGCTATTCATAATCTACTTTTTAGGCATCCACTCTACTTGTCTGTCACCAGTTACCTCTTCATATAATTCATCCACATGCTTTTCTATCATTTCATGTTCCAATTTATTATAATCTATAGTCAGCAGTTTTTCAATCATTTCTTTGCTAAAACGATATTTGATCACTTTTGCCGGTACTCCGCCTACAACTGCATACGGAGGAACATCTTTTGTAACAACTGCACCTGCTGCAACAATCGCTCCCTGTCCAATGTGAACCCCGGACAAGATCAACACTCTATAGCCAATCCAGACATCATCTTCAACCACTATGTTACCATATGAATGCGCTTCATACTTCTGCACATTCAATGCTTTTACCTTGTAAGGATAGGTAGAAATTGTATTGATATTATGTTCCGCATCCAATACGAAGACAACCTCACCCGCAATTGAACAATAATTACCAATAATAAGTTTGCTGTTTGTATTAAATGTGCATAAATTTATCTCTCCATATGTTGCACGTCCTACTGTTACTAAGTCAATATCAAAATAATTATTCATATGTGTATCATTATGTTTATTTTTTTTTCTCCATTTTTTTCTCTGGAAATATAATTTAATCATTTGTATAATCATGTTTTAATCCACACACCCTTTCCATTCCTTTATCCACTCCAAATATTGATATCCTTTCTGTGCGGTCGGTTCCAGCATCATCCCCTCTGCCCACTCATTCCATGCATTAACCAACAGCATCCTATCATCCTTTATCAAATTCAGATATTGCATAACCTTTTCCTTTGTGGGTGGCAGAATCACATACCCTCTTCCGCCATGCCGGGGTGTATTATCCCATTCAAAAAAAAGACAATGAATAATTTTATCACTCCTGTGATAATGCTTGATCATTATATCATAAAACACATTCCCATCATACACCGGAAGCTGTAATTGTTCTTCCTCCTTTATGGAATGATACGTAATCCCTTTGTTTCTTACAAAACGATCACAAATGTATTTTGAATGATTAGGTTCACGTAACAGGAATAATGAGGTTTTACCAGGGAATAAAAATTTGTCAGGCAGCATCATCAACGCTGTTTCTATAAAATACATTCCATCAAACCCCTCCTTTCTGCTCCACTCATCAAACTTCTGAAACATCTTTCTTTTTTCTTTAAAATGAGGCAAAAACAACATGAAGACCGGCTTATTATCTATTTTCTCATATCTATCATCTTTAAAAAAGGGCAATAAATATTCAAAATGCTCCCTCCAGTCAGATTCCACACCATAAACCTGTTGTTGTAGAACACTTTTAACCCCATTCTCACTTTTATACCATGTATGATTGGCCCAGCAAAAATAATAATTATGACTAATATCTTTCCATTTCAAGTAATTTTCAGCCGGTTTTTCCAAAAGCTTTTTTCCTTTAAAATAATAATGATAATAAACGAATCCATCAATCCCATATTCTTTCGCCATATCCGTCTGCCACTTTACCGTCTCATAATCCAATAAGGTATAATAATTATTGTTTAATGGTTCTTTCGGTTGAATATGTCCTTCAAATAACGGCTTTGCTTTTTTGGAATTAACCCATTCCGTAAATCCCTTTCCCCACCACATATCATTTTCCGGGATCGGATGAAATTGCGGCAAATAAAATGAAAATATTTTCATAGACTGACTCCTAATTTTCTGTATGGTATCGTTCAATTAAATCTTTTTAAGTGTCGATATATGTATGCAAATAATTCAAAATTAAGGCATATGACTATTGCACTGCCTTTTAAATACAAACTAACACCTTTTGTAAATACATATGTCCATAAATTATCTTTTATATATTTTCTAACATTCCTTACCCGCTGACGATCAATGCAGTTTCCCTTAATCATTGCTGTCAGAATTCCCATATTCTCTAACATATATTTTGCTAATATATCTTTTTTCTTATCAGGATACTGTTTCATATATTTGTCAATATACTTTTCCATTGCAGTTAATCCTTTTTCAAATTCTTCTGTATATCCATGATTAGACACACTACTCTTTCGCTGTATATAATGATATTTGATCTCGGTTCCGCAAACTACGCCTATACTTTTCTCAATAGCATCACATCCAAACACATAATCCTCACATACTCTCAAACTCTCATCAAACAACAACCCACTGATCACGGATTTTTCAAATAACTTCGTAACAATCCATTCATTCATGTCTTTTCTTAAATGAAAAGCTGCAATTGCTTCTTTTTTATTCATATGCAATACTTTATCTTTCGAAGATCTAACCACCACTTTACTCTCTGTGGATTCTTTCCGTGCACCACATGATGCTATATTACACTCTGACTGTTGAAGTAATCCATATAAATACTCATACATATCGGGTTCTATCCAATCATCTGCATCACAAAAAGTCACATAGCTCCCCTTTACCAATGTCAATCCCTTATTTCGCGCATTGGATACACCGCTGTTTATCTGGTGAATTACCTGAATACGAGGGTCTTTTTCCTGATATCGATCACAGATCATTCCAGATCTATCACTTGATCCATCGTCTATTAATATGATCTGAAGATTGGTATAGGTTTGATGAATAACACTCTCTAAACACATTTCTATATAATTTTCCACATTATATACCGGTATGATAACACTAATCCGTTCACCCATCATAAATAATATCTCTTTCTTAACTATTAATTTCTGTTTTGTAAAGAACTATCACCATAACTTCCACGGTGCATCTCCCCCCGCCCACTCACTTTCCAGATAGTCTCTGTCCCGTATGGTATCCATCGGATACCAGAACCCTTCGTGACGATATGCCGCCATCTGACCAGCTTCCGTCAGACTCTCATACGGAAGAGTTTCCAGCATATACTCCTCATCCAGATAGTTTTCAATCTCCGGATTAAATACTGCAAATCCCGCATTCACAAACGCCTGATCTGTCTTTTCTTTTTCTTTAAAAGTAGTGACGATCTGCCTTTCATCATCCACCTGTATCGTTCCCCACCTTCCGGCCGGTCTCGCTGCAGTGATCGTGGCTATTTTTCCCATCTTTTTATGAAAATCCAGTAAGTCTGTAATATTCACATCCGAAACACCGTCTCCGTAAGTCATCATAAACGGTTCTTCTCCTGTATATTTCATCACCTGCCTGATACGGCCTGCCGTAGGCGTATATAGTCCGGTATTGACCAGTGTAACCTTCCACGGTTCCGCCATATTCTGATGAATGGTCACATCATTATTGGTCAGATCCACTGTGATATCTGACTCATTCATGTAATAGTCAATAAAATACTCCTTGATCATATGCCCCTTATAGCCACAACAGATAATGAAATCATTAAAGCCATAATAGGAATAGATCTTCATGATATGCCAGAGAATCGGCCTTCCACCAATCTCAATCATCGGTTTCGGCCGCAAATGCGATTCTTCACTGATGCGGGAACCCATACCGCCTGCCAATATAACTACTTTCATTGTCATCCTCTCCTATCCAATATTCCTTATAGTATTACAACATCATTTTTCAGTCCCATCTGCCGGATTTGCTGATGAATCTGATTGCCATACAACATAGAACATATTAGGATCGGACATTCCGGATTCCCAATACTCTCCGGTGCAACAATCTCACTATTTCCGATACTGGTTCCAATCTTTGTCGCATTATTGTCTATAAAGTGTAATTCCAGATCAGATAATGTCGTATTGGCCAAAAGCCACATAGTAAAAGCACCTGTTCCCCAGACATAGACCTCTGTTATGCCCTTTTTCCATAACCCGGCTAGTGCTTGTTCAATCGACCTCTTTCTGTCTGCAAAACGGTCTACATATTCCTGAATGGAAGTCCGGCAGTATGTATCCCTGATAATCTGCTCATTTCTTACACCTGTAAATTGATAGATTGCCACAATCTCTTCTGCCTTCCCCGTATCATTGCCATCTAGTATAGAGAAACCACAGCGTCTCAACAGATTATCCAGTGATGTTTTCGAAAAATAATTGATATGTTCCTGATTAAACATGTTCACGATTGGCTTCGTATTCTCTTTCAAATATGCATAATTCGGCACACTGATTACCAGACAGCCACCCCGTCGCAGATAGCTTTGCAGGGAACAAAGGGCATCTGCGGGATACAACAGATGCTCGAGAACATCAAACAGAAACACACAATCTGCGCTTTCCCGGTATCTGTCATCTGCTTCATCAAAAATGCTTCCAACCGCTACATCCATTCCCTCCTTTTTGACAGCCTCCACACTCTCCTTTGTCGGATCCACACCCATAATGTTATGGTATCCTTTTTCCCTTAACCAACGTAGAAAAATACCCTTTCCGAATCCCATGTCCACAAGCCGGCTGCCCGTTTTCACATAGGGTGCAATCAGTCGCTCCACCGTCTCATTCAGCCATTTCCATTCTTCACTCCCTACCGGCATTCCACTATACGAATTACAATGTGTGTAGTAATAATTATAATCCTCCAGCTCGGCCTCTGTGTCGGCAAAGCAAAAACCACAAGAGTCACAGGAAACAATATGATATGTTTCCGGCAGATGATATTCCTCCGGAATCATCAATCTGATCTTCTCTATTCTACTCTCCTGATCACTTCCGCAAATTGGACAAATACGTTTTTCCATGTTCTCTCCCGTATTCCTTCATTCTTCTTTCTCAAAGTTAATTCTCTCTTCTTCAATCACCAGCGGACGTTTCATGACACGCCGGTTAATGCTGATAATATATTCCCCCATAATACCGATAAAAACCAGTTGAATCGCCCCAAGCAAAAACATACCGATCGTAACCGGTGCCATGCCCGGAATAAAGGAATCCCAGTACACCAGTTTGTAGATCAAATATACAATTCCGATTATGGCACTGAGCGCACCGATCATAAATCCAAGCAAGGTACAGAGTCGCAATCCAATCTTCGTATAGGAAGTCACACTAAGCATGGCAAAATCATAGAGTGTATACCAATTATTTTTTGTCTTTCCGGCTCTTCTTTTTGGTTGTGTATACGGAATCTCCTTTCTGCGGAATCCTAATTCCGAGACGATTCCTCTCAAGTAAGGCTGTGGATCGTCCAAGCTTCTAAGTACCTCTATAAATTCTCTGTCATACAATCCAAAACCTGTAAAATGTTCAATCTGTTCCACCTCAGAAAACTTCTTAATAAAGTGATAATAGCAACTTCTCAATGCGTACATCAGTTTGTTTTCTTCGCTTTTTTCCTTGATTCCGATCACAATCTTATATCCATTCTCCCATTCCCTTACATACTGCGGGATCAATTCCACCGGATCCTGAAAATCACATGCCAAAGAGACCACACAATCTCCGGTCGTCTGCAGCATTCCATAATATGGAGAATTGCTCTGCCCAAAATTCTTTGCATTAAAGATTGCTTTCACCTTTTTATCGTCCCTGCAAAGGTTTCGAAGCAGAGTCTGCGTGGAGTCTGTCGAACAGTTATCAATAAAAAGGATCTCATGATCATATTGACCACACTCGCTGTCTAATACATCCGATACCGCCTTGCAGATAGCCTCTACATTTTCTTCTTCATTGTAGCATGGTATTAAAACGCTAATCTTCTTCATACATACCCTTCTTTCTCGTCCATTATCCGGTCAGTCCCCTCTCCTTCCAAACGATGCCACCCAATCAATCGTTTGGCGGATTCCTTCCTCAAAGGATGTAAATTCTTCAAATCCTGTATCCTCCCGCACCCCCTCCGGATCTGCGCATAAGTACATCAACTGATCCCTGCCATAGGGCAGTCCTCCCAGATCAATTACAGCATTGGGATCAATGCAATCCCGCATTATCGTTATGTAGTCTGATAACTTTCGGGTTCTTCCACTGCCCAGACAGTATATTCTGCCTGACCTGCCCCTAAGCGCCAGTCGAAACAACATCTCTGCCGCATCCCGGCAATACAAATAATCCCATTCCTGCTCCCCTCTTGTAAAGCTTGGTACCTCACCGTTCAGGAGCTTTCGAATACCCGATATGATCATGGTATTCTCCCCATCATACGGACCGTATACACTGAAGATTCTCGGCCAGATAAAACGAATACCCTGCTGTTCACAGAGTACTCGTCCCATCTGTCCGGCACACAGCTTCGCCATTCCATAACCTGTTGTGGGGAATACAGGGGAATGTTCCGAAAGCGGAAGCCTTGAAGATCCGTACTCTGCCTGCGACCCTGCTCCCACAAAGGTTTGGCAGCCCGCTCTTTTTGCTGCCATAATGGCATCCAGCAGACAGGTAACATTCCGATTCTGCAAATACATGTCATTTCTGCCTATTCCGGAAGCTCCAAGCCATGCCAAGTGAAACCACACATCATAGTGCTCCTCAAAAACGAATGATGCATAATCGCCAATATCCTTCTCAACCACGTCCAGCAATGGATTCTGCTCCAAAATATCCTTGCGGGAAGAATTCGGATTCACGACTGCCAACACATGAATCCCCTCTTCTATGCACTTGTTCATCAGTTCCATTCCAATCGTACCGGTCGGTCCCGTAATGATCACACGTTCCATCTCTCACCAACTTCCTGCACATCATCCGCCTATTGCATCTCATACAGTTGGATGATCATATTGTGTTCAAATTCCTCCTGTGGCAGCGGAGGATTCATATATTCCAATGGCAGAGATTCCATCTGCCCATCCTTTCTCTTGTAGCTCACCTGTTTCGGAAACACCGCCTGATCAATCGATACCATAACCTCACAGATCACCGGCCCGTCTTCCTTCAAGCTCCATTCTACCTTTTCCCGCAGTTCTTTGTTATCGTGAATTCGAATATGCTTCAACCTGTATGCACCCGCAATATCCAAAATATCCGGAATAGACAGCCCCGAATCCTCATGACAGGCTACATAATGTTCTGCAAATATATTTTTCTGCGTTCCCTTGATCTGCGCATATCCCCGGTTACTGAGCACAAAGATCTTCACCGGCAGATTCAACCTGTGGATGGTTTCTAATTCCTGAATATTCATTTGAAAACCACCATCTCCCTGTACGGATACCGTGCGTTTGCCCCCACTGGCCAGACACGCTCCAATCGTAGAAGGCAGACCATAACCCATAGAGGCAAGTCCCTTTGTCGTAAATACTCTCTGCCCCCGCTTCACCCTGAACGTCTGCATGGAAACATCAATACAGCTTCCGGAGCTTCCAATGACAAAGATATCATCCCCTGTCAACTGATCTGACAAGGTATCGAGTAAGGCATACGTATTCACATATTGGCTCTGCTCCCATTTATCTTCTGTCATAATCGGATATCTCTTTTTCAGATCAACCGCATATCCAACCCATTCAGAATAGTCCCTTTTGTGAATATGCTCCTTCTGTCGGAGCATTTCCTGCAAAAAGGCTTTGGCATCTGCACATATCCGGATATCCGGCCTTACATTGATCTTCTTCAATTCATTCTCATCAATATCTACCATGATCTTTGTTGCACATCTCGCAAAACCATCAAAGTTATATCCGGTCTGTAACAAATTCAATCTTGTGCCAATGGATAAAAAGAAATCTGAATTCTGTTGAACAAAATTCGCATATCTCTGACCTAAGCCTCCCGGTCTTCCAAAATACAACGGATACGCTTCTTCGATCAAATCAATTCCATTCCACGTTGTCACAACCGGAACCTGAAGTTCTTCTATCAAGTATCTAAATTCGTCAATCGCATCAGCCATCCGGATACCATTGCCTGCCATAATGACGGGACGTTCTGCCTGATTGAATGCCTCGATCACCTGTCCCACACTCTGAGCAAGCTCCACAGTATTACATGGACAAGGAGGCATCTCAAATCCCTCCAGTTCATCTTCATCGATCATACTCGCCTGAATATCCAACGGAATATCCAGCCACACCGGACCCTTTCTCCCATGCATTGCCTCATATAAAGCCCTCTCCAGATGATACTTGATACGCATCGGATCTGTCACCATAGCCGCATATTTCGTAATCGGTTTTACAATCGAAACAATATCTAGTTCCTGCATGCCCATCTGCCTGATGTGCTGATCCCTGATCTGATCTGCCAGCTTTACCTGACCGGACAGAATCAATACCGGTGTCGATTCAATATAAGCTCCTGCCACACCGGTAAGAGCATTCGTTCCTCCCGGACCGGTTGTAACCATGACAAGTCCCAATTTATTGTTCACTCTGGCATAGGCCTCCGCAGCAATCGCGCATGCCTGCTCGTGCAGACAACATATATACCTGATCTTTTCACTTTTTCCCAACGAATCATTCAGGTGCATCGCACCGCCACCAGGGATCATGAACATATGTCCCACACCTAATGTTTCCAAATATTTTATAACATAATCCGATAATTTTATCAATTTCATACCCTCAACTGTCTATTCTGCAACCGAAAATTCATGATATTTTATAAGTTCTTCAATCAATTCATTTTTGACGATCGTGCTCTCATAACCACCCTTCACATTCAACCTACGCAACAGGTACTCCATTGTCAGATTGCCATCCCGCCATTTTCCACCCAGACCTAAATGTGTAACGTCCATATAATCAGCACCCTGCTCCAATGCCAGATTCGCCAATTCCTCTGCTGTCCCATTTTTATCATGAAGGTGTACCCCGACCTTCAACCCTTCATCATGACAGATTGCAATCGTATTAACGACATAATCTCTGGTCATAACGCTCTCTGTGTCAGCAAATTCCACAGACTCCACACCCATTTCCTTCGCAAAGTGTGCAAACTCCTTATTTCTCTCCATCGTATTGTATCCCGCACTGGTAAAGTTAATAAAAATCTCATACCCCAAACGATTACACAATTCAATATGCTTGGATAAGATTGAAAAATCAGTTTCATGGGAGCGTGTTAGAATCCGAACGGTATCAATCATACTCTCCTCCTTTGGTACAAGCTCTGAAAGAGGACGCTGTACATCACGCATGGCAGATAACTTTGTAATATTTTTTACATGCTGGAAGGTATTGGTAATCTCATCATTGCGGATGCTGCAATACCGAAAGTTTCCCTTGCCCGGATCCGCACTCTCATTATGAAAAAAACCCACCTCCACATAATCAATTCCCTTTCCTAAAGCAAACTTGTATATTCTCTTAGCAAATTCATCACTAAAATACCATCCTGTCTGATATCCAACCTCCCGCAAAGTACAATCAAAAATCTTCACATGATCAATCATCTTTTCTTTCCTCTTTTCATTTTTGTATGGCTTTTCTTAGTGTTTCTGTCATTTCATCCATCATCTCCTCAGACATTCCGGGATAGACTCCTATCCAAAAGGAATGTTCCATGATCAAATCCGTATTATGCAGATCGCCTGCGATACGGTATCCCGTACCCTTCCTCCGCATCTCGTCAAAGCACGGGTGCTTCGTCAGGTTTCCTGCAAACAACATTCTGGTCTGTATCTGTCTGTCCTCCAGAGATCTGACTACCTGACTGCGGGAAACGCCATCCTTACAGGTGATCAGATACCCAAACCAGCTCGGTCTGGCCTTCTCACACGGCTCAGGGAGAATCAGTCTGTCCCCCATGTCCTTTAACCCTTCCGTCAGATATGCAAAATTCTCTCTCCGCCTTTTTGTAAAATGATCCAATTTGTCAAGCTGGGCACAACCGATAGTTGCCTGCAGATCCGTCGCCTTCAGATTATATCCAAAATGGGAATACACATATTTGTGGTCATATCCCGCCGGAAGCTCCCCATACTGTCCGTCATATCGATGACCACACCGGTTATCTACACCGGACGGACAGGTACAGTCCCTTCCCCAGTCCCGAAACGAACGAAGAATCCTATGGAGTAACGGATCCTTTGTATACACCGCTCCGCCTTCTCCCATTGTCATATGATGTGGCGGATAGAAGCTGGAGGTTCCGATGTCACCTATGGTACCCGTTTTCTTCATTACCCCATCCAGCTCATACTCCGAACCGAGCGCATCACAGTTATCCTCCACCAGCCAGAGCTTATGCCGGTCACAGAATTCCCTGACCGTCTTCAGTTCAAAAGGGTTGCCAAGCGTATGTGCCAGCATGACCGCCTTTGTCTTTGGAGATAATGCCCGTTCCAGTTGCGTCACATCGATATTGTACTGCGGAATACTGACATCCACAAACACAGGCACCGCTCCATATTGAACGATCGGTGCCACTGTTGTGGGGAAGCCCGCTGCAACCGTGATCACTTCATCTCCACGCTGAATGCTTCTCTCCCCAAGCAGGGGAGATGTCAATGCCATAAAAGCCAAAAGATTGGCTGAAGAACCCGAATTGACGAGGGAACAATACCGGACTCCAAGATACTCTGCCAGTCTGCTCTCAAATTCATCGGTATATCTTCCGGAGGTAAGCCAGAATTCCAGTGCTGAATCTATCAGATTCACCATTTCCTGCCTGTCATACACCCTTTTTGCATAGGGAATTCGATCTCCCTCCTCATAGGCGGTCTGATTGTGAAAGGTATCACAATACTCCCCTGCAAGCTTCAATATATATGCTTTTGCTTCCTCTTCTCTCATCTGTTCAAACATCAAACATTTCCCCAATCTGTCTATTTGTGATCCCCTGCATATCCTCCGCGTTGAAATATGCCTTATACCATTCCACCGTCCGATGGACCGTCTCCTTTACATTCCATCTCGGCTGCCATGCAAAGGTATCCTTAAGCTTCGAACAGTCCAGCTTCAAAAATCCGGCTTCATGGGGACCCTGCTCCTGCCGGCTGCTCCAGCCGATTCCCTCTCCCCAACACGCACAGAATAATTCTGCCAGTTCTCCCGTTGTAATACAGTTCGAATCATCCGGTCCCACATTGTAGCTCCCCTGCCTGTCCGGATGCTGTTCCTGTTCCATAGCAATCAGCAGATATACATACAGGGGTTCCAACACATGCTGGTACGGACGGATCGAATGCGGATTGCGAACCAGAATATCCTTCCCCGCCGTGGCGGCTCTGACACAGTCCGGTATGATCCGATCCTTTGCGAAATCTCCTCCGCCAATCACATTCCCCGCTCTGGCCGTAGATACCGCGACTCCCTTCTCTTTCAGAAACGACTTCGTATAGCTGTGTGTCACCAGCTCGGAGCAGGACTTGCTGTTGGAATACGGATCATGCCCGTCCAACGGCATATCCTCAGAAAATGCAATTCCCAGATCTTCATTTTCATACACCTTGTCCGTCGTGACATTCAGAAACGAACGCACACTTTTGCTGTTGCGTATGCATTCGCATACATGCACCGTTCCCATTACATTCGTCTCATATGTATAGATCGGATCGCGATAGGATTCGCGCACGATCGGTTGTGCCGCCAGATGGAATACGATTTCCGGCTGAAGCTGTTCCACGACAGACCGAAGCTTTGCATAATCCCGTATATCACCTTCTACATGATGAATCGAATCGCTCACATGCAGAATCTCATACAGTGATGGCTCGGTAGGCGGACTCATGGCATATCCCACTACCTCTGCTCCATACATCGACAGAATCCGGCATAGCATAGAGCCCTTAAATCCCGTATCCCCCGTCACCAATATTCGTTTCTTCCTGTAATACCCAGCAAACATTCCTCTTCTCCTTACGGATTGATCAGATAGACCTCTGTCTTTCTGTCAAATATATTCTGCGTGGCAAGCTTTTCCATCTTCGTCTCAGGAACCAGATTTTCAAAAAAATCCAGAATCTCCTGATAATGCTGCTGTGCCGCCTCATTCAATGTACCATCATCCTCTATTATATCCTGGTCAGCTAATATTGTCATAATGTTATTCAAAAAATCAATATCCAGCACCAGCACAACCTGATCCCCCTGTTCCAGCTTCTCTCTGTACTCTTTCTCAAAGTTTGCACACCTTGTATTGTGCACCGCAAAAAACGTATCACTATCCATCAGATAAGGAACTGCTGCCGTCAAAAGCCATGCTTTGGTCACAACGTAAATACAGTCTCTTCCCTTCACACTCTCTGCAATCGTCTGTCCCTCCGTTTCTTCGAGGAAAAAATATGTTATATACTGGGACCGGTTATACAGATTTAATACCATAACCAAAATAGTCACTGCCACTGCCACATATCTGCAATATTTTCTCTTTTTTACAATGATACGTCCAAGCAGATAGACCAGAGCAACCCCCACGATACTTGCAACAGGACACAGGTTCATGAGATACCGATCCTCATAGACACCCATTCCATATACACTGGATGTCTCGCCGATTACAATAATCTGACACATGATCGTAAGGAATAAAATGACAAACATCCAATTGATCCTTCTCCTTACATGCTTGAACACGGCCTTCGGATGTTTGCATGTAAATTGAAGCATTCTAAGTCTTTTCCTTACGAACTTTGTATCTCTAAAAACAAACACCAACGGGCACATCCAGAGCGCAATTGCAATCACACAGACAATCACTATCTTCAGGATTCCTCTTCTATAAATCGGAATTGATACACTAAACAACTTCGTAGTTAAGAAATTTGTGATTATCCGCATGCGCAAATCAAACGTATAATTCATATTCTGTGATGCCCCTTCTGCTATACTGGCACTTTGATTCTGTGCGTGATAGAGTAGGGATGGAAATACGAGCACCGATAACAGAAAAGAGGCCAGCATGCTGAAACCATATACAAGCATTGCCTTGAATTTCTTCTGGAATAACAGGACAACACAGATAAAAAAGGTCAGCAATCCGACCAGAGCAATCATATAATAATGTGTCAAAAAGCCCAAAAAGGCTACAATACACGCTCCCCAAAGATTGCGGTTTAAGAGCTTATCCTTTTTATCTATGCGTTGTAAATATGCCACCACATTATATAAGACCACCATAGTGAGCGCCGCACACATTGCATACATACGCAGATAGATATAGGTATCTCTTGCCTCCATGCTAAAGCCATACAGAACACAGCAGCACAGCGCAAACCAGTCATCCTTCAAAAGTCGTCCTGTCTTAAACAAAAAAATCATACAGACCACAAACGATACCATATTGATCACAAAGCTGTACCACAAGGAAAAACGTTCCGGAAAGAGCGAACAGATCGTGTGCAGAAGCATAGTGTGCAATGGAGGACTCAGATCATTAATCTGATTCTGATAAACTGAATCATACCGAAACCTCTCTCCCTCATTCACTACCACATAATCCTTTAGAACCCTGCCGTCTACCCATTCTTCAATATTAATCAGCCTTGCATCTGCATCCACATAGATATCCTTTTGACCGTAACTGTTCGCATACCCGTATGACCAGATCTCATCCGAATGACAGCCCTCCTTTTCAAACTGAAAGGCATATATGATCGTGGCAAGCTGGACTGCGATCAGACACCCCAATATCACATATACCACATTCATATGTCTCTTTGTTTTTTCCTGTGTCTTTCTCTTTTCCTGTTTCTCTTGCTTCTCCTGTTTCTCTTGCTTCTCCTCTTTTTCCTGCTTTTCGTGTTTGTTTTCCTGTTCCATCATTTCCTTATCCTCCAATTGATTGTATTATAAAACAATTCCATTCTGTTTTCCACCCTTTTATAGAAAAAAATCAGCCATCACCACATTGCTGACATCAATACCCCTGTCACTTAAAAACAATCTGTCATCCCATTCCAGAAGCAACCCGTTTTCCCTGTACGTTTGAAGCACCGGACCATATACACTCTCAAGCTCTACCCGGAATCGTTCTCTAAATTCCGTCCTTGAGATTCCCTGCATCATCCTAAGTCCTAAGAACATAAATTCCTCCATCTCATCCTTTTGTGTTAAAAAAGAAAATTCCTCGCAGGTATTCGTCAAAAAATGTAAAAAGCTCTCTTTGTTCTCGAAATCCTCTTCTGGAAACATGGACGTCACTGTTTCTTTCTCCGGTATACGGTTGCCCGAACAAAAATATTTCATGTACATTTCCATCCGTTCCGTACCACGAAAGCGAACCTTTTGCCTCTTACGCCCAGTCCCATAGAATGTGAGACAGGAGGCGGCACCAAGTCCTACCCCCAGATACTCACCACCTGTCCAATAGACGATATTATGCCTGCACGCCGATCCGGGCTTTGCATAATTGGAAATCTCATAGCGCTCGTAGCCATATTGCTGCAGCAGCTCCTTGGTCAGAACATACCGCTGTCGATCTTCCTCCTCCCCCGGAATCTTAGAGAGCAGAAGCTTGTTCTGTGCCAGAGGGGTTCCCTCTTCCACCATGAGACTGTATGCAGAGATATGTTCCGGACAAAGCTGTAACACCTGCTCTAACGTCCGGATATAGGAATCTCTGTCCTCCCCCGGAAGTCCGGACATGATATCCACATTGATATTGGAAAAGCCCGCTTTTCTTGCATCCTCATAGGCAGCAAGAAACTGAACATCATTATGTACCCGCCCCAGCATCTTGAGAATATCATCATTCGCACTCTGTAACCCAATGCTCAGACGATTGATTCCAAGCGCTCTGTAAGTCAAAAGCCGCTCTGTCGTCAAACTGTCCGGATTCCCCTCAATGGTAATC
>JAFVCQ010000011.1 GCA_017479085.1 Lachnospiraceae bacterium
CGCAGAAATGGGGCGGAATCATCGTGGAGGAAGACACCATGAAAACAAGCAAGGACGGCGTATATGCTGGCGGAGATACCGTCACCGGTGCTGCGACGGTTATTCTTGCGATGGGTGCAGGAAAGAAAGCCGCGAGAGCGATGGATGCGTATCTGAGCAGATAGGCCGGTACGGCCCCGGATATCTTTTCCTGTTATCCGGGGAATTTATCCCGATGGGACGGAGGTATACAGATGTTTAGCAGTGACAGCTTTGTGGAGCAGGTTGTAAAGAGAGGAAAACCAAAACCATATTATTATGTAAAGTTGGCGGTTGCCATCGCGCTGATTATTATCAGTGAGGCCATGATTTTTTTGTTTGGCCGTCTGGTAACAGGGCCGGTGATCTTTATCATAGCGGTTTATGCATTTATCATTATTTTACAGTATGGTAATGTGGAATATGAGTACACCCTGACGAATGGAAGTGTGGAAATTGCGGGAATCTATAAGGCGAGTAAGCGGAGAGAGTTCCTGCATTTTGATATGGATCAGGTGGTGATGATTGCACCGGCGGATTCGGAACAGATCGCCAAAGAGAGCTTTCACCGAAAAAGCTACTTTGGCTCGAAGCAGGGCAGTGATACACAGATTGCCATGCTGGTAGATGTGAATAAGCGCAGAGAATTGGTGATACTTGAACTCGATGAACGTTCGATGGAACACATTCGGTTATTTGGCAGGAATAAATGTCAGGGATTTGGTATCGGAGCAGGGAGACAGGGATGAAAGAGAACATTGTGCTGATCGGAATGCCCAGCTGCGGGAAAAGCACCATTGGAGTCGTACTTGCGAAAGCGCTCGGATATCGTTTCGTGGATTCGGATCTGGTCATTCAGGAGCGAACCGGCAGGTTGTTAAGTGAGATCATTGAGGAGGATGGAATCGAAGCGTTCAATCAGTTGGAGAATCAGATCAATGCGGAGCTTACCTGTATACGCTCGGTGATTGCCACCGGTGGAAGTGTGATCTATGGTGAGCGGGCAATGAAGCATCTGAGGGAGATTGGGACGGTGGTCTATCTGGAACTGCCCTATGATGTCCTGTGTGAACGGATTGGGGATCTGACTGCCAGAGGGGTATCCATTCGGGAGAATCAGACCTTTTTGGAGTTATATGAAGAACGGAAACCGCTCTATGAGGGCTATGCGGATTGGAAGATTTCGGTCGAAGGATTGAGTATCCGGGAAATCGTACATTTATTAAAGAAGGAGATAAGTAATTATGAGTAAGAAACCAGTTGTATTAATGGTATTGGATGGCTATGGATTAAGTGACAAGACAGAGGGAAATGCCATTGCGTTGGCAGATACTCCGGTTATGGACCGACTGATGAAGGAATGTCCGTTTGTTCCGGGCAATGCATCGGGTCTGGCTGTTGGTCTGCCGGATGGACAGATGGGAAACTCGGAAGTGGGACATATGAATATTGGAGCCGGACGTATTATTTATCAGGATCTGACATCCATTACAAAGGCGATTGAGGATGGAGATTTCTTCCGGAATGAAGAGCTGTTAGAGGCGATTCATAATTGTAAAAAGAATGGTTCTGACCTGCATTTGTGGGGCTTGCTGTCAGACGGTGGCGTACATAGCCACAACACGCATCTGTATGGTATTCTGGAACTGTGCAAGAGAGAAGGTCTAAGTAATGTATATGTACATCCGTTTTTGGATGGACGTGATACACCTCCGGCTTCCGGCAGGGACTATGTGGCCGAATTAGTTGACAAGATGAAAGAAATCGGCGTCGGCAAGGTTGCCTCCCTGTCCGGACGTTACTATGCAATGGATCGGGATAATCGTTGGGATCGTGTGGAGAAGGCATATGCTGCATTGGTGTATGGTGAGGGAGAGACTGCAACAGATCCGGTACAGGCAATGGAGGCTTCGTATTCCAAGGAAGTGACAGATGAGTTTGTACTTCCAACCGTGATTCTGGAGCATGATAAGCCGGTGGCAACTGTAAAACCAAACGATTCCGTTATTTTCTTCAATTTCCGTCCGGATCGTGCAAGAGAGATCACAAGAGCGTTCTGTGATGACGAATTTACAGGCTTTGAGAGAAAGAATGGACGTATACCGCTTACGTATGTATGCTTTAAGGACTACGACGAGAGTATTCCGAACAAGCTGGTGGCATTTAAGAAGCAGTCTATTGAGAATACCTTTGGTGAATACCTTGCAAAGATGGGCAAGAAGCAGTTGAGATTGGCGGAGACAGAGAAATATGCCCATGTCACCTTCTTCTTCAATGGTGGTGTGGAGGAGCCGAATAAGGATGAGGACAGAACTCTGGTAAAATCTCCTGCGGTAGCAACCTATGACCTGCAGCCGGAAATGAGTGCGCCGGAGGTCGGTGAGAAGCTGGATGCGGCTATTACCAGTGGAGAGTATGATGTTATCATCATTAATTTTGCCAATCCGGATATGGTGGGGCATACCGGTGTGATTCCGGCAGCCATCAAAGCAGTAGAACGCATCGATGCCTGTGTCGGTTCTGCGGTAGAGGCAGTGAAAAAGGTGGATGGTGTATTGTTTATCTGTGCAGATCATGGAAATGCAGAGAAGATGATTGACTATGAGACAGGTGCGCCTCACACAGCACATACGACCAATCCGGTTCCGTTCATCCTTGTTAATTATGGACAGGATGTGAAGCTGAGAGAGGGCGGATGTCTTGCGGATATAGCACCGACGCTGCTTGAGATCATGGAGCTTCCACAGCCGGCAGAGATGACGGGCAAGAGTTTGATCGTTAGATAGAAGACTTCAGGTATGACATTCTTGATTCGGATGTATAAATCCTGCGATTTCGGAAATACTTTCCATTAAAGTAATTTTGATATTTGGATCAGGAAAGGATTATTTCATGAAAGAGTATGAGATATTGGATGTACATGCAGTTGAGATATTGGACTCGCGGGCGAATCCGACGCTGGACGTGACCGTTACCTTGAAGGATGGAATCACGGGAAGCGCAGCGGTTCCCAGTGGAGCATCAACGGGACAGTATGAGGCTCACGAGTTGAGAGATGGTGACAAGCGCCATCTTGGAAACGGTGTGGAACAGGCGGTGACGAATGTCAATACCAGAATTGCAGATAAGATTATTGGAATGAATGTATTAGAGCAGGTGAAGCTTGACCGTCTGTTGATTCAGGCGGATGGGACGGAGAAAAAGACGAAGTATGGAGCCAATGCTGTGTTGGGGGTATCCCTTGCGTGTGCAAAGGCGGCGGCGAATGCGCTGGGGATTCCGCTGTACCGTTATCTTGGTGGAACCAATGCCAAGGTATTGCCGGTTCCCATGATGAATATATTAAACGGTGGCCGGCATGCAGACAATACGGTGGATCTGCAGGAGTTCATGATCGCACCGGTGGGAGCGGACAGCTTTTCCCATGCCATGGAGATGGCATGTGAGATCTATCATCATTTGAAGACCATATTAAAGGAAAGAGGTCTGTCAACCGGAATCGGGGATGAGGGAGGCTTTGCACCGGATCTGGCAACCTCACATGAGGCTTTGGAACTGATCATGGATGCGATTGAAAAGGCGGGCTATCATCCGGGCAGTGATGTGAAGATTGCATTGGATGCCGCTGCATCAGAGCTATACAATGACAATCTGGATCAGTATTATTTCCAGGGAGAAAGCAAAATGGCGGGTAAGGAGATCTACCGGAATGCGGAGGAGATGGTACAGTATTATGAGGATCTGGTGTCACGATATCCGATTTTCTCAATCGAGGATGGTTTGAATGAGAATGATATGAAGGGTTGGAAATTACTTACTTACCGTCTGGGGGATAAGCTTCAATTAGTGGGAGACGATCTGTTTGTGACCAATACGAAGCGGTTGTCTGACGGTATTCGGGAGCATATTGCCAATGCAGTGCTGATCAAATATAACCAGATCGGTACACTTACCGAGGCACTGGATGCCGTCGAAATGGCAAAAAATGCAGGATATAAGACGATCGTCAGCCACCGATCGGGTGAAACGGAGGACAGCTTCATAGCAGATCTGGCGGTTGCAGTGGGTTCCGGACAGATCAAAGCAGGAGCGCCATGCCGGAGTGACCGCACAGCAAAGTACAACCGCCTGCTGAAGATCGAGGAAGAACTTGGCAAAGCTTCCGAGTATGCATTTCGCTAATGGAACAGAACGTGATGTGCTTTTTGGAAAAAATTGCTTGTCATTCTAAGAACATTGTGTTACAATACCGGATAGTGAGTTTTTTCGGATAGGAGGTGTTTTTATGAAGACAGCACTGACAGTGATATTTGGTATTATGTGCGTAGCGATCATCATACTCGTTTTGTGTCAGGAGGCAAAGGACAATGGCTTGGGAAGCCTGGCCGGTGGGACATCCTCTGAGACATATTGGAGCAAGAATAAAGGACGTTCGAAGGAAGCGTATTTAGTAATGGTGACTGCGGTTGCAGTTGCATTATTCCTGATCTTATCTCTGTTGATAAGTTCCAAGTTTTTGAATTAGTGATGGGAGCTGCTACATACAATGTGGCAGCTTTTCTTCTATATAGGCTGTTGATTTCGTCACGCAGACAATGTTTGGATGTCTGCTATATGGGGAGAAGATATGACAGAACATGAAGAAAGAAAGCAAAAAATATTAGAGTTGATTTCAGATAAGCATTACAAGCCTCTGAAGCAGAAGGAGATGGCATTTCTGTTACAGGTTGCGCCGGAGGACCGGGAGGAGTTTCGACAGATTCTTGCGGAGCTTGTAAAAGAGGGCAAGATTCTGCTGACGAAACGGGGCAAGTACCAGTCCTTATCGGAAGTGGCAAAGACCGGACTCTATATGGGTCATCAGAAGGGCTTTGGTTTTGTATCGGTGGAGGGAGAGGAGGAAGATTATTTCATTCCGGGATATGCCACAGCGGGTGCCATGCATGGAGACAAGGTTATGATACGTCTTTTAAAGGCAGCGCAGGGCAGACGGAAAGAGGCGGAGATCGTGCGGATTCTGGAGCACGGGAACGATGAGATCGTTGGCTATTATCAGAAAAGCAAACGTTTTGGATTCGTGATTCCGGACAATCGGAAGCTCTCAGAGGATATTTTTGTATCGAAGAAGAACAGCATGGGAGCGGTGACTGGACATAAGGTGGTGGTAAAGCTCACAAGCTATGGCGATTCCAATAAGCAGCCGGAGGGGAAGATTATAGAAATTCTGGGACATGTCAATGATCCCGGTACCGATATCCTGTCGATTGTCAGGGCTTATAATCTGCCGATGGAATTTCCGGAGGAGGTCATGCAGTATGTGGAGCGGATTCCGGACATGGTGTCAGAGGACGAGCCTGCAGACCGTCTGGATCTGAGAGACTGGAAAACGGTAACGATAGACGGTGAGGATGCGAAGGGCTACCAGCTTGGAGTTCATATTGCAGATGTGACTCACTATGTGAGAGAACATTCCGTTCTGGACGAGGAGGCTCTTAAGCGTGGAACCAGTGTATATCTGGTAGACCGGGTGATTCCCATGCTGCCACATAAGCTTTCCAATGGAATCTGTTCCCTGAATGCGGGAGAGGATCGGCTGGCACTTTCCTGTATCATGGATATTGATCACAATGGAAGGGTGACGGGACACCGGATTGCAGAGACCGTGATTCGGGTAGACCGACGCATGAGTTATAATCAGGTAGATGCAATCTTAAAAGCATATGCGGCGAAGACGGGGACTCCTTACGATGGCAAGGAGTATGGAAGCGGGGAAACCGATATTTCCCTGTATCTAAATGATGGGACAACGAAGCTTTGTGGAGAACAGATTTTGGAAGAATATCAGGATCTTCTTGCCTTGTTCTGTGATATGAAGGAGCTATCGGATCTTTTAAGAGCGAGACGGATGAGCAGAGGCTCCATTGATTTTGATTTTCCGGAGGCGAAGATTAAGCTTACGGAGGACGGAGAACCGGTGGAGATTGGTCCCTATGACCGGAATCCGGCGCACCGGATCATAGAGGACTTTATGCTGATGGCCAATGAGACGATCGCAGAGGACTATTACTGGCAGGAGCTTCCATTTGAGTTCCGCACGCATGCTGCGCCGGATCCGGAAAAGGTGGAGAGGCTGGGCAGCATGATAGCCGGTTTTGGATATTATTTCAAGGCATCGGGTGAATCGATTCATCCAAAGGAGTTTCAAAAGCTGTTAAAACGGGTAGAAGGGACTCCGGAGGAAGGGTTTATCAGCCGTATGACTCTTCGTTCCATGCAGCAGGCCCGTTATACAACGGAATGTACCGGACATTTTGGTCTGGCTGCCAAGTATTACTGTCATTTTACTTCTCCGATCCGCAGATATCCGGATCTTCAGATACATCGGATCATTAAGGAGAATCTGAAAGGAAAGCTAAGCACAAAGAGGATAGAGCATTATGAGCGAATCCTTCCGGAGGTGGCAGAATCCAATTCAAGAAATGAGCGCAGGGCACAGGAGGCGGAGCGCGAGGTCGAGAAGCTCAAGAAGGTTCAGTTTATGAGCCGCCATCTGGGAGAGGAATATGAGGGAATTATTTCCGGTGTGACTGCATATGGTCTTTATGTAGAGCTGCCCAATACGGTGGAGGGAATGGTACGGATCGGAAGTATTCCGGATGATTTTTACATCTATCAGGAAAATGAAATGTGTATCGTAGGAGCAGAGCAGGGCAGGTCGTTCCGTATGGGGCAGCGGGTAAGGGTAAAGGTGGTTCATGTGGACAAACTGCTGCGCACCATTGATTTTGAAATGGTAATGGAAGAAGAATAGGGGGAAAACAGATGCCGAAGCAAAAAGGAGAACGTCTGATCGCGAATAATAAGAAGGCATATTACGATTATTTTATTGATGAGAAATTCGAGGCGGGGATTGCTCTGCATGGAACGGAGGTCAAATCCCTCCGGCTGGGACATTGCAGTATCAAGGAGGCTTTTGTCGCAGTGGAGAATGGGGAGGTCGTAATCCGGCAGATGCATATCTCGCCATATGAGAAGGGCAATATCTTCAATCGGGATCCTCTGCGTCCCAGAAAATTGCTGCTGCACAGATATGAGATTCATAAGATCATGGGGCAGGCCAAGATGAAGGGATACACCATCGTGCCGCTCAAGGTCTACTTTAAGGACAGTCTGGTAAAGGTAGAGATCGGACTGGCAAGGGGAAAGAAGCTCTATGACAAGCGGCAGGACATTGCAAAAAAGGATATGAAACGTGAGGCAGAAAAGGAATTTAAGGTAAGAAATATGCGATAAATGCTGTTTTAACAAAATTTTCGATTTTATTTTTGTATAAAATGTGTTACTCTATAAGAAGAGGAAAGAAGTAGATACAGGAGGATATTATGAGTCAGGCAAAGGTAGACAAACATAAGTATGAGAAAAGGAACAGAAAGAAACTGGAACGACAGCGCAAGATGCGCACAACTGTGAAATGCATTACAGCAGCAGTGATCGTAGGAGCGATCATAGGTGTTCCATTGGGTCTTAAGATATACAGATCCATACCAAAGTTTGTAGGAGATGCATCGTTTGACACTTTTATATCCAATTATATTGATGAGAATTATGCAGAGGACATTGCTGTTCTGAACAAAGAAGATGAAGACACGACAGAGGACAGTGAAGCGGTATCGGATGAGGATACGGATACAACAGAAAGCGATTCAACGACTGCTGGGGAGGATACAGAGGGCAACAGTGAGACAACGGTTGACGAAGAGACGGATACCACAGAGGAGCGTGCAGATTCTTCAGATGAGGAATAGAGCAGAGAGAATGGAAAATCTTAAAAAATGCAATTTTGTAGTGGAATATTCTTTCGTTTTATAGTATGATAAGGATACAGACAGGGAAACCTGTTTGCGATAAGGCGGATTTGTGTAGGCAGCTTCCGCCACAATCAGAACAATCGGATGATTGAATCAGGGGTTGTACTGGTTTCGACGGGGATTTCGAAGTTATGGAAGCCATTGATGGACCAGACCCATCTAAAAAACTGGAATTAAATATAAACGCAGACAATCAGTTAGCGTACGCTGCCTAATGGCAGCTGTCTTACCTGAGTTCGCCCGTGGCTCAGGATAAGGCATCAAAACAGCGGGGAACTTTGCCGTGAAAGCTTTGACACGGTAAAAGATTTATGAAGCTACCGAGGGTTTCTGCCTGTCGTTTGGCGGGAGCTTAAGGGAATGTCAATAAAGCGACTGTAATGGGAGATGCCATGATGGAAGAGTCTTCGGACAGGGGTTCGATTCCCCTCAGCTCCACTTTAGCAAAGACACTCGTTAAGGGTGTCTTTTTAATAGCACTCTGCCGGTGGGCGGGATGGAATTAAGTGAGAATGATAGAGGTGCAGGAATATGGAAAAGGAATCGTTGGTTGTGGATGGCTTTCTGTTTCCCGGTAATAAGGAGGCGCAGATTGCATTAAAGGAGAAGAAGAACATTGAGGTGATCAGGGAAAAGACACCATTGACCGATTCCCAGGCGGTTTATGAACTTTATACAAAATTAATCGAGCGTGATATGTTCAAGACGATGGTGGGGTATAGTTTTTTATATGAGATGCGGTATCGTCTGATTAATGAGTTTGGATATGGGGAGGAGGAGCTGCCAACAGTGGTTCTGCCCAAACGCATGAATTATGATAAGGTGGAGGAACTGAACAAGGGGGTACTCGAGACAAAGCTGCAGGACTTGCTGCTTACGAAAAAAAGAATGTCAATTGTGATCGTGGCACTTGCATTTATGGTGGTTGCAATGTTTGTGTTAGCGGCAGTGAATCCGAATGTGGGCTACATTAACACGGAGAACAAGGTGATCAATAAGTATGAGGCATGGCAGGAGGAATTAGAGAAGCGTGAGCAGGCTGTAAAGGAGCGGGAGCTTGAATTGAATATGGATTAGAGTGACCGCTATATGGTGACGATCCGATCGGAAAAGGAGTGACTTCCGGCATATTATGTCTTGTCCGTCACATTTCTTACATATTTGAAGGATATA